>NZ_JBEZHV010000022.1:0-145489 GCF_040650755.1 Streptomyces sp. NPDC048623 | reverse complement strand
CGGAGCTTGCCGCCCCCCGCGGTGACCAGGACGTCGCACCGGCCCCCGCCGACTGCGCTCACCGTTGCCGGCGGTCACGGGACCGTGCCGGAGCCCCGGGACCTCCGGGCCTCGGGGACCAGCCGAAATGCCGCCTGGACGGCTTGGGGCCTGCCCGGCGGATCATGGCCGGGGCCGCGGCGCCTGGCACGGCACCTCGCTGCTTCCCCTCGGCCCTGGCGGGCCTGGGGAGACTCCACCCCGAAGCGCCCCGATAGCTCCGCTGTCGAGACGCTCCGGCGCCTTGCGATTGCTTCCCCTCGGCCCTGGCGGGCCGGGGGCCGGACGCTGCGGCTGTCCGACCCGGACTCGCCGGCCAGGCCCGGGTCCGGCCGGCGACTCCGGGTCCTCGTGGGTGCGGCGCACGCGTCGGACGCCCGCGCCGAGCGGCCGGCCCCACCCCCCACGGGCCGCGCCCGCGGGCACCGCTGCCTGGGCGTGGGTCCGGTGGCCCGTCGCTCCCCGGTGGCTCGCCAGGCGCCTACACCCGCAGCCGACCCGGCCGGCCCGGGTGCCGGGCCGGTGGTGGGTCCGGTGGGGTCGGGTGCAGGACGTCGTCCAGGGTGGCGAGGCGGATCAGGCGCAGGATCGGCGGCTGGTCGCAGATGAGGCGCCAGGCCGCGCCGCGTCGGCGGACGCGCTGGGCGCAGCGCACCAGGAGGCCGAGGCCCGAGGCGTCGCAGAACGTGACGTGGCGCAGGTCGACGGTGAGCGCGGACGCCTCGCGAGCCAGCACGTCGAGTTCGGGCCGGACGCGCTGCACCAGCACCAGGTCGAGCTCTCCGTACAGCTCGACCGTCGTCAGGCCCTCGCTCGACCGTACGGCGAGATCGGCCTCGCCGTGTCGGATCAGATGCATGGACACGCTCCACTGGATCGGTCCCCGTGCAAGAGAGGGTCCCGGCACCTCCGGAGGCAGACACGTTTCTCCACATCCGCCATCACCCGAAGAGGTGAACACCTCGTATTTCCGCCCGCGCCGGCGATCACGCGGCCCTGATCCACTCACTCTTTCGGCGCGGGCGGCACCACCGCGACCGGGCAGTGCGCGTGGTGCAGCACCGCGTGGGCGACCGACCCCATGAGCAGCCTCTCGATCCGGTGCCGGCGGTGGCGCCCCACGACCACCAGGCCCGCCGCCAGGGAGTCCTCGACCAGCCGCCCGGCCGGGTCGACGGGCGTGACCGTCGGGATCACCTCGACCTCCGGACGCCGCTCGGCGAAGGGCCGCAGCCGTTTTTCCTGACGCCGGGTCGTGCTCTCCACCAGGTCCAGCGTCTCGTCCGGCATCGGCGGCGGCACCTGGAGCGCGGGCGCCGGCGCGCCGATGAGCAGCGCGGGGGAGGGCGGCACCGGATACGAGGTCACCACCTCCAGCGGCACCCCGCGCCGCCGCGCCGCCTCGAAGGCGAAGTCCACGACCTCGTCGGCGGTCTCGTCGACCTCAAGACCGAGCAGCACCCGCCCCGCCGCCGCCCCGCCCTCCAGCGACGCGGCCCGCGCCTCGTGCGGCACCACGACCACCGGGCACGGCGCCGCCGCGGCGAGCGCCCGGCTGTTCGACCCCAGGAGCAGGCTCTTGAAACCGCCGCGCCCGCGCGAGCCGACGACAAGGAGCCGGGCCCGTCCGGCCGCCTCGACCAGGGCGTCCACGACCGAGCCGTCCAGGGACGCGTACCGCACGTCGAGCCCCTCGGCGCGCGGCCCGACCTCGGCGGCGAGGGCGTCCACGACCGTGTCGGGCAGCTCCGCCGCCGGGCCGAGCGAGGCGATCCTGGCGCTGCCCAGCTGGAGCGCCTCCGCGCGCACATGGGCGACGGTCAGCGGCGCGGCCAGGCTCCGTGCCGTCTGCAGCGCCCACTCCAGGGCCCGCAGGCTGTGCTCGGAACCGTCGACCCCGACCACCACGGGAGAATTCTCACTCGTCCTCATGCTGTGCACTCATATCGGGAGTGTTCACCACGATACGGGTGCCACGCCGGAGAAGCCGGTACGACGAAGGGGCGCGGGGCTCCGTGCGCCCTGCGCCCCCCGCCCGTGCCCGGTTCAGCTGCCCGTCCGGTTCAGCGCCCCGCCCGGCGCCGCCCCCGTGCGGCGGCGACCAGCTCGGGCAGCGTGCCCAGCTTGACCCGCGGCCGGCCGGACTCCTCGCCGCGCGCCCGTTCGGCCCGCTCGATCGCGGCAAGCCCGCGCGCGTCCACCACGTGCCGGGCCCGGCTCCGGGCGAGCCGGTCGAAGGCGCGGGCGGTGCCGGTGGGCGCCGGCAGGGTGCCGTCGACGGCGTCCGCGAGCAGGGTGCCCACGGTCTCCGCCGCGCAGGTGCGGTTGGCGCCGATGCCGCCGGACGGGCCGCGCTTGATCCAGCCGACGACATAGGTGCCGGGCCGGCCCTCGACCCGGCCGCCGGTGTGCGGCACGGTGCCGGTCGTCTCGTCGTACGGCAGTCCCGCGACGGGCAGTCCGCGGTAGCCGACGGCCCGCAGCGTGAGCCCGGCCGGGATGTGCGTGCTTCCCGCGGGCCCTGTGACGCGCACGGCCCCGTCCAGAAGCTCCTCGGGCGCGGAGTGGAAGCGGAAGACGATGCGCCGCTCCTGGCCCGGCGGCCGGGTCCAGTCGACGCTCTCCCGTACGGCGCCGCGCAGCAGCGCCGCCTTGTCGCGGGGCCCGGCCGCCTCGACGGCCTCCCACGCCCGCGGGTCGTGGTCGTCCACCACCAGGCGGACGCCCGGCAGTTGCCCGAGGGCCAGGAGTTCGGGCGCGGTGCACGAGAGGTCCTCGGGGCCGCGCCGCGCGAGCAGCACCACCTCGCGCACGGCGGAGGCGCGCAGCGCCGCGAGCGCGTGGTCGGCGATGTCCGTCGCCGCCAGGGTCTCGGGGTCCGCGACCAGGATGCGGGCCACGTCGAGCGCGACGTTCCCGGCGCCGACCACCACGACCCGCTCGGTGCCGGACAGGTCGACCGTGTCCGGCGCGACCTCGGGGTGCGCGTTGTACCAGGCGACGAACGCGGTCGCCGAGACGCTTCCGGTGCGCTCCTCGCCCGGGGTGCCGAGCCGCCGGTCGGCCGCGGCGCCGACCGCGTACACGACGGCGTCGTGGTGCGCGGCCAGTTCCTCCGCCGTGAGGTCCGTACCGACGTCGACGCCGAGGTACATCCGGACCCGCGGATGGGTGTGGAAGCGGGCGAAGGTCTCGCCGATCCGCTTGGTCGCGGGATGGTCGGGAGCCACGCCGTAACGCACCAGGCCGCCCGCCACCGGCAGCCGGTCGACCAGGGTCACCTCGGCGCCGGTGTGCAGGAGCAGGTCCTCGGCGGCGTACATGCCGGCCGGGCCGGTGCCGACGACCGCGACCCGCAGGGGCGCGAAGTCGGACGGCAGGGAGCGCGCGAACGACGGTGCGCCCCAGGCGTGGAAGGTGGGCGCGTCCGCCGGCGCCTCGCGCGGCGCGCGGTCCTCGTAGAAGGCCGCGTTCACGGCGGCGTACGCCTCCTGCCCGGGCCGCAGCGCGTCCGCCGGGAAGATCGCGTCGACCGGGCAGGCGTCGGCGCAGGCGCCGCAGTCGATGCAGGACCGCGGGTCGATGTAGAGCATCTCGGTGCGGCCGAAGTCCGGCTCGTCGGGCGTCGGGTGGATGCAGTTGACCGGACAGACGGCGACGCAGCCGGCGTCGTTGCAGCAGGTCTGGGTGATCGCGTAGGTCATGGCGTCGTCAGCTCGCGGGGCTCCGGGGCGGGGACTGGTGGGAAGGGGGGAGGGGTCAGATGAGGTGGGCGCGGCGGTAGACCGCCACCGCCGGGCGGGTGAGCAGCCCTGCCGAGCCCAGGAACTCCATCAGGCCCGCGCAGCTCGCCCGCATCATCGACTTGTAGTGCTCGTTGGACCTCGCCTCCGCGAGGGCGCGCTCGACGTCGAGCCCGGCCTTCTCGTACGCCTCACGGCTGACCATGCTGGTCACGATGAAGTACGAGGCGAGGGAGACCACCAGGGCCTGCACCCGGCGGCGCAGCCGGCCCGCCCCGCGCAGCCGGGCGAGGGTCTCCTCGCGGGCGAACTTCATGTGCCGCGACTCCTCGACCACATGGATGTTGTTGATGGTCCGCACGAAC
Source organism: Streptomyces sp. NPDC048623 (assembly GCF_040650755.1). Taxonomy (NCBI): domain Bacteria; kingdom Bacillati; phylum Actinomycetota; class Actinomycetes; order Kitasatosporales; family Streptomycetaceae; genus Streptomyces; species Streptomyces sp. NPDC048623. The sequence goes on along the minus strand of NZ_JBEZHV010000022.1, from coordinate 141,342 downwards.
GGGACCACCCGCTCGTCGCGCATCCAGTCGCGCTGCATGACGTCGAGCACCTCCTCGGCGACGAGGATCGAGGCGTACGCCGCCTCGCCGACGGCGAGCGTCTTGAAGGCCCGGCCGAGTTCGAGGACGAAGCGGTTCGGGCGGTAGGCGGGGGCGCCGAGCTTGGCGGCGCCGCGCCCGAACATGATCGAGTGCCGGCACTCGTCGGCGATCTCGGTCAGGGCGAACTGGAAGCGCGGGTCCGTCGGGTCCTTGGCGTACATGTCCCGCAGCACCAGCTGCTGCAGGATCATCTCGAACCAGATGCCGGTGCTGGCCACGCACGCCGACTCCTGCCGGGTCAGCTCCTTGCGCTGGGCCTCGGTCAGCTCCTGCCAGTAGCGGGTGCCGTAGAGGGTGCTCCACTCGGGGCTCATCCCGTGGAGGTCCTTGTCCATCGGGGTGTCCCAGTCGACCTCGACGGCGGGGTCGTACGAGAGCTTCGCGGACGACTCGAGCAGCCGGCGGGCCGCCTCGCGCTCGGGCAGCCGGGTCTGGTCCGCCGGCTGGACGGTGCTGCTTGCCATGGTGCGGCTCCTTCGAGGACCTCGGACGGAACGGCGCTTGTTAGACACCGTGTCTAGCAAGCTGTTGGACGGACCGTATAGCAAGACGGCGCGCACGCCTACCCGTCGGTACCGAATTCGTTTGTCCGAGGCCCCCGGGAAGGGGAGGATGCGCCCATGACCGACGCGAGTGACACGAGTGAGTACGGCGCCGAGTGCGGCGCCGAGTGCGGTGGCGGGAACGCCGGGGAGCGGGCCGCGATCGCCGCGGCCGTCGACGGCGAACTGCGCCTGCACGACCCCGCCGTCCGGGCCTCGGCCGACGGTGTCCGGCTGCTCGACCCCGAGTTCGTCGAGATCGGCGCCTCGGGGCGGCGCTGGACGTACGAGGAGATGGTCGCGGCGCTGCCCACCCTGCATGGCACGGGCGCGGACAGCCCGCGCATCGAGGCCTCCCGCATGCGCGGGGTGCTCCTCGCCCCGGACCTCGTGCACCTGACGTACGAGAGCGTCATCGCCGGCCGCCGGGCGCGCCGAAGCTCCCTGTGGCGCAAGGGCGAGGGCGACACGGGATGGCGGCTCTACCACCACCAGGGCACCCCGGTCCCGGAGGGGTGAACCGCCGGGCCGGGGGGTCCTGGGTCCTGGGTCCTGGGACCGCTAGGACCCCTGGGAGCCCTGAACCGCGCCGTTCTGCCAGACCGTCAGGTCCAGCGTCATGTACGTGCTCGGCGAGTCCTCCGCAGAGAAGGCCTTCACCGTGACCAGGCCCATGTGGCCCGTGCCGGTGGTGACGCACACCTGGCGGCCGGGGGAGAGCTTGTTGATGTACACCTCGCGGGTGAACCGTGTGTCCGCCCGGCACGCGGCGAGGGAGCCCTCCTGGCCCGGGTCGAGTAGCACCAGGTTGCCGCCCGTGCTCTCGGCGTCGAGGTAGCCGCCGGTGTCGTACGACAGGTCGTAGTTGCCGTCCTCACCGTCCTGTGGGCGGACGACCTGGTCGCCGAGGGTGAGGTGATAGCCGGCCGTCAGGTTGATGTCCTGGTACTCGACCGGCTTCGGGTCGGCCTTCGCCGTCGGCTTCGAGCCCGACGTCGAGCCCGACGTCGAACCGCCGCCGGAGCCGGAGGACGCGCTGCTCGACGAGCCCGAACCGGTGCTCTGGCCGCTCGACTTGCCGCCGTTGGAGGCCGAGCCGCCGCCCTTGTCGTCCTTGTTCGTCAGGACGTACGCGACACCCGCGCCGCCCGCGCCGAAGACGAGCGCGGCGGCCAGCGCGACGAGCAGCGTCCGCTTGGCGGCGCTCCTGGGCGCCGGCGGCTGCCCGCCCGGGACGCCCGGCGCACCCGGCGCACCGGGGTATGGCGTCGGGTACGTCTGCCCCGTCGGGTAGGTGCCCGTGGCGACCGGGTACGTGCCCGTGCCCGGGTACGTGACGGGGGCCGGGTGCGGCATCGGCGCGGGGGCGGGGGCGGCCGCGGGGACCTGGGTCGGGGCGTAGCCGTGTCCCGGGTGGAGCGGTGCCGGTGTCGGGGCCTGCGGGGTGCCGGCGGCCGGTGCCACGGGCGCGGCGGCGGTCGGGGGATAGCCCGGCGGCGGCGTCGCGGCCGCCGTCGGCGTGTACCCCGGGGCGGGGCCGGCCGGCGCGGTGGGCACATACCCGGGCGGGGGCCCCGCCGGTGTCGCGGGGGCCGCCGGGGCCGTCGGCGGATGCTGCGGTTCCGGCGCGGGCGCGGGAGTCGCGGTCCGCACGGAGATGTCGGCGGAGACGGCACCCGGCAGCCAGTCCTCGGGGCGGCGCAGCACGGTCGCCGCGTTCGCCTGCTGGCACAGGCCGATCACCTCGGCGACCGACGGCCGCTCCTCCGGGTCCTTCGCGAGGCAGCGGGTGGCCAGCTCGGCCAGCCGCTCCGGGACCGCGCTCAGATCGGGCTGCTCGTGCACGATCCGGTACAGCACCCCGTGCCCGGTGCCCTCGCCGAACGCGGGCACGCCCGTCGCCGCGTACACCGCGACCTGGCCGAGCGCGAAGACGTCGGTGGCCGGGGTGACCCGGCGGCCGGCCGCCTGCTCGGGGGCCATGAAGGACGGCGTACCGATGGTGACGCCGCTGCCGGTGAGGGAGGTCGCGTCGGCGGCGTGCGCGATGCCGAAGTCGATGACGCGGGGGCCGTCGGAGGCGAGCAGCACGTTCGACGGCTTCAGGTCGCGGTGCACGAGCCCCGCGCCGTGGATGACCTGCAGCGCCTCGGCCATGCCCGCGACGAGCAGCAGCACCGTCTCGGGCGGCAGCGCGCCGTGCGCGACGACGGCGTCGGCGAGCGAGGGGCCCGGCACGTACGCCGTCGCCAGCCACGGCCGGGTCCCCTCGGCGTCCGCGTCGATGACGGGCGCGGTGAACAGCCCCTGCACGCGCTGTGCGGAGCGCACCTCCTGCGCGAAGCGGCGGCGGAACTCGGCGTCCTCGCCGAACTCCGGCCGGATCACCTTGACGGCGACGGGGCGGCCGCCGGGCGTGTACGAGAGGTACACCTTGCCCATGCCGCCGGCGCCGAGGCGGGCGGCCAGCCGGTAGCCGGCGACCATCGTCGGGTCGTCGGCGGCGAGCGGCTGGAAGACCGCCGATGCGTCGCCGGTGCTGCCCGGCTGCTGACCAGTCATCAGTATCTTTCTCCCCGTGCGGAACTGCGTATCCCGGTTTCCCGCCCGGCACCCTATCCGCTGTTGCGCGTTCCCGTGACCCCGGAGGGTGACGACCGGGGGAGGAGGGGGCGGGGAAGGGCTCCGGGCGGGGTGGGAATGCGGGGGACGGGGGTGCGGTTACACGTGACGAGGCTGACATGCCCGAGTCAAACGAGCTCGACGGCGGCAGCCGGTGAGGAGCAGTACGCATGGCACGCACCACCCAGCGCCCCGTGGTCACCCTCCGGTCCACGGCGGGCACCGGTGTCACCTATGTGACCCGCAAGAACCGCCGGAACGACCCCGACCGCCTGGTCCTGCGCAAGTACGACCACGTCCTGGGCGCCCACGTCGACTTCCGCGAGGAACGCTGACCGACGACCGGCCCCGGCCGCCCCGCCGTCGTGGGCGGCCAGGGCCGGCTGAACTCCCGCACTGGTATGGACCTTTTCGGTCGTCTAGCCTCAAGCTCACTGCATGGACCTGGAGTTGAGGCACCTCAAGACGCTCCGCGCGATCGCCGAAGCCGGCAGCCTCACCCGGGCCGCCACCGCCCTCGGGCTCGCGCAGCCCGCGCTCAGCGCGCAGTTGAAACGGATCGAGCGGGCGCTCGGCGGAGCGCTGTTCGAACGCGGGCGGGACGGGGTGCGGGCGACCGCGCTCGGGGACCTGGTCCTGGAACGGGCCCGGGTCGTCCTCCCCGCCGTCTGCGGACTCCAGGAGGAGGCGGTGCGGTTCGCGCGGGAAGGCGCGGCCGGACACCGGCTCGGCGGCACGCACGGACCGCTGCTCGGCGGCCTCGTCGACCGGCTCGCCCGCACCGGACCGGGCGCGCCGGTCACCACGTACACCTCCTGGTCCGAGCGCGAGATCGCCGGCGGGGTGGCGGCCGGCCGGCTCGACTTCGCGCTCGTCGGGGTCTGCGGCGAGAGCAGCCCGCCCGAGGCCGGGCGGCTGGCCTGGACGGAGGTCGCCCGCGACCCCGTGCACGTCATGCTCGCCGCCGGCCACCCGCTCGCCCGCCGCCCCGAGATCGACCTCGCCGAGCTCGCCGCCGAGGCCTGGACCGACGTGCCCGGCGACGGCTGCTTCGGTGACTGCTTCGCCGCCGCGTGCGTGCGGGCCGGCTTCACCCCGAGCTGCGTGTACGAGACGGACACCGCCTCCTGTGTGCATCTCGTGCAGGTCGGCCGGGCCGTCGGACTGTGCCGGGCGACCTTCCCCGCCACGCCCGGCCTGGTCACCCGCCCGCTCGCCGGCACCCCGCTGGTCTGGCGCCATCTGCTCGGCTGGCACCCCGAGGGGCGCGCCGCGAGCCGCGCCGCCGCCGTCCTCGGGCACGCCCGCGCCGCCCACGCCGACGCCCTCGCGCGCAGCGCGTCCGGACGTCATGACTCCTAGGGCGTGTGTCGAAAGTCCCGTCTGCCGGGAGGCGCCCTGCACGCACGCTCGCCGCGTTGTCAGTCGTCGGCGCAGCACGCTGCGCTCTCCTCCCTCCGCCTTGCGATCTTCCCCTCGGCCCTGGCGGGCCTGGGGAGGCCCCATGCACCGGACGCCTCCTTGCCCGCCCTGCGGGCGGACGACGCTGCTTTCGACACACGCCCTAGGGCCCGCGCAGCCGCAGCGAGGGCGCGGCCATAACGCGATGGCAGGGGCCGACTGACAACTCCCGTGCGGGCCGTGGGATTTCTACGGTTTCGGGAGTTCCCCCACCTCCCCCGCGAAACCGAGGAGATCCGCATGCTGCGACGCTCCGTCCGCGCGGCCGGCACCGTGCTGGCCGCTGCCGGACTGGCGCTGGCCGCGCTCCAGGCCGTCCCCGCCACCGCGCAGACCCCGTCCGTCCCCGCCGCCCGGACCGCCACCGACACGCTCGGCGCCTCCGCCGCCCAGGCCGAGGTCCTTCAGGCCATGCAGCGCGACCTGGGTCTGAGCCGGCCCCAGGCGCTCAGCCGGCTCGCCCACGAGGCCGAGGTCGGCGCCACCGCCGCCCGAGTGCGGCAGGACATCGGCGGCGCGTTCGCCGGCGCCTGGGTCGACGGGCCCGAGTCCGCCACCCTCACCGTGGCCACCACCCGGGCCGCCGACCTGCCCGCGATACGTGCCACTGGCGCGCACGCCCGCCTCGTGGCGCACAGCCTGACCGCCCTGGAGCGCGCCCGGTCCGTCCTCGACCGGGCCGCCACGGCCGACGCCCCCGTCCGCTACGTCGACGTGCGCACCAACCGGCTCGTCGTCGAGGAGGCCCGTCCCGGCGCCGCCGCCCGGCTGCTCGCCGCCACGGGCGTGGCCCGCGAGCTCGTCACGGTCGTCCGCACCGCCGAGGCGCCCCGCCCGCTCTACGACATCCGGGGCGGCGACGCGTACTACATGGGCGGCGGGCGCTGTTCGGTCGGCTTCCCCGTCACCCGCGGCACCACCCAGGGCTTCGCCACCGCCGGCCACTGCGGCCGGGCAGGCACCGCCACCAGCGGCTTCAACCAGGTCGCCCAGGGAACCTTCCAGGCCTCCATCTTCCCCGGCAACGACATGGCCTGGGTGGCCGCCAACACCAACTGGACCGCCACGCCGTACGTGAAGGGCTCCGGCGGCGCCGACGTGCAGGTCACCGGCTCCGTCCTGCAGCCCGTCGGCGCCTCCGTGTGCCGCTCCGGCTCGACCACCGGCTGGCACTGCGGCACGATCCAGCAGCACAACACCAGCGTCACCTACCAGGAGGGCACCGTCTCGGGCGTCTCCCGGACGACGGTCTGCGCCGAGCCGGGCGACTCGGGCGGCTCGTACATCTCCGGCAGCCAGGCGCAGGGCGTCACCTCGGGCGGCTCGGGCAACTGCTCCAGCGGCGGCACGACGTACTTCCAGCCGCTCAACCCGATCCTGCAGAACTACGGCCTGACGCTGAAGACGACCGTCTCCGACCCGGGCCCCGGTGACCCCGGCCCCGGCGACCCGGAGCCGGGCGGCACCTGGAAGGCGGGCACCGTCTACGCGGCCGGTGACGTCGTCACGTACGGCGGCGCGAGCTACCGCTGCCTCCAGGGCCACCAGGCCCAGACGGGCTGGGAGCCGCCGAACGTCCCGGCCCTCTGGCAGCGCCTCTGAGCACCGGCCGGGCAGACCGGAGCGGGCCGCACCATGCCGTGCGGCCCGCGCCCCCCGGCGGGCACCCACCGCCGGGCACCGCGAGCCGCCCCCCGGCTCCGCTCCCCCGCCCCGACCTGCACGGGCGCCCTTCCGCCTCCGAGACCACCCACTCTCCACGTGTGCCGGCCCGCTCCGCCGTGCGGTCACCCTCGGCGGTCCACCGAGAGCAGCACCCGGGCGGCGCGCAGCAGCACGGCGGGCCTGGTGAGGGCGCGCGGGTGCTCGACCATGTTGACGACGTTCAGATAGGTGGTGTTGACCTCGGCGTCGAGGACGGACGCCTCGGTGATCCGGTCGCCCGCCCAGCGGAGCAGCCGGTAGCCGGGCGGGTAGGGGCCGGTGACGTGCGGCTGGGCGAGGTCGGCGGTGGTGGACAGCTGCCAGGCCGCGTCGACGACGACCGCCGCGCGCCGGAAGTACCCCCACGCGGGCGTGTCCGCGCGGCCCGCCACGGAACGCAGGTGCGCTGCCAGGGAGTTGGCCTGGAGGGCGGCGAGCGTCAGGCCCTGACCACGGCCCGCTTCATCCGCTCCCCTGCCGATCCGACGCCCCGCCGGGACCCTACCGCCCCCGCTCGGCGAACGCCGCCTCGAGCCCGGCGACATGGCGCGCCTCCGCCTCCTTGCGCACGGCGGCGAAACGCCGGTCGACGAGCAGCACGGGCACCAGCCACAGCCAGCCGCACCACCTGACCGGGAACCCGACACCCCACTGGCGCAGCACCACGTTGGTGGCGAAGGCCAGAGCCATCGAGACCGACCAGACGGCGGTGCGGTAGCGGCCGAGCAGCCGCACCGGCGCGTTCCACGGCCCGGACAACGCCTCGACGGTCGCGGCGCGGACGACGGCCTCGCGGTCGGTGGGATCCACGGTGACCGCGGACCCGTTGGGCCCGTCGCCCCGGGCCAGGTCGTCGGCGAGGGCGCGCGCCTGGGCCTCGGTGTTCCACGCCTTGTCGTGCGCCGCCACCGACTGCTCGGCCATCCGCATCCGCACGTCGTCCCAGTAGCCGCGCCGGGCCCACCGCTCGACGGCCTCGACCCGCCCGGCCTCGGCCGAGCGGGGCGCCAGCTCCTTCAGCCGCTTCGCCAGACCGGCGGCGCGGCCCGCCCGTCCGGGCCGGTCGAAGCCGTCGGCGCGCAGACAGAGTTCGGCGTAGCCGGCGAGCAGCCCGAGGTGGTCCGGGTCGAGCGCGAGGCCGGCCCGGAACGCCCGCTCCGCCTCGTCGTCGTGGTCGTCCTCGTCCTCGGCGACGTGCCCGAGGGCCAGCCAGCAGTACAGATCGGGATGGGGCCCGAGCTCGTCCATCCCCTCCTGGGCGGACCGCCGGACGGCGGCGTTGCCCCCGGCGACGAACAGCTGCTCACAGCGGTCCTGCCACGCGTCGAGCGTGCTCATGCGCATTCCCTCCCGAAGAAACCACCCCCCCCTGGGGTCGCGCAAGTGTGCGATGCGCGGAACTCCAGGTCAAGCGGCTTCCGGGGCCCACGCGTATCGCTCGGCGACGCCGTTTCAACTCCCTTTGCCGTCCGCCCCCTTGCGGCGCGCCACGCCGCCCCATACGCTCCAGCCTCAAGTTAGGAAGCTTTCCTAACTTTTCTTGGTCAGGAACACGTCCACCTGAACACGGGACCACCCCGAGAAAGTGGAGCCACATGCCCCCCACCATCAACGCCCTCCGCCGCCACCGCACCGCCGCCCTCGTCGCCGCGGCCGCGACCGGGCTCCTGCTGCCCGCGATGTCCGGGCTCATGCCCGCCGCCAGTGCCGCGGCCGGGAACCTCGCGCAGGGGAAGTCCGTCACCACGTCGTCCAACGAGACCAGTTCGTTCACCGGGACCAAGGCGGTCGACGGCTCCACCACCACCCGCTGGGCCAGCGCCGAGGGCGTGGACAACCAGTGGATACGGATCGACCTCGGCGCCGGCACCGCCGTCAAGCGGGTCGTCCTCAAGTGGGAGGCCGCCTACGCCAAGGCGTACCGCGTCGAGCTGTCCGACGACGGCTCCACCTGGCGCCAGGTGTACGCCACCACCACCGGCGACGGCGGCACCGACGACCTCGCCGTGAGCGGCACCGGGCGCTACCTCCGGGTCTTCGGCACCCAGCGCGCGACCGCGTACGGCTACTCCCTCTGGGAGGTCGAGGCCTACGGCACCGGCTCGACCACCCCGCCCCCGTCGACCGGCACCAGCCTCGACGACCCGCGGAAGAAGGAGATCGCCATGAAGCTGGTCTCCTCCTTCGAGAACTCCTCCCTCGACTGGCGCGCCCAGTTCGCCTACATCGAGGACATCGGTGACGGCCGCGGCTACACCGCCGGCATCATCGGCTTCTGCTCCGGCACCGGCGACATGCTCGACCTCGTCGAGCGCTACACCCAGAAGAAGCCGGGCAACCCGCTCGCCCGCTACCTGCCCGCCCTGCGTGAGGTCAACGGCACGGACTCCCACGAGGGCCTCGACCCCGGCTTCACCTCCGCCTGGCGCCAGGCTGCCCAGGACTCCGTCTTCACCCAGACGCAGGAGGAGGAGCGCGACCGGGTCTACTTCAACCCCGCCGTCTCCCAGGCGAAGTCGGACGGCCTGCGCGCCCTCGGCCAGTTCGCCTACTACGACGCCGCCGTCATGCACGGCGAGGACGGCTTCCGCTCCATCCGCGCGGTCGCCATGTCCCGGGCGACGCCGCCCTCGCGCGGCGGCAACGAGAAGACGTACCTGAACGCCTTCCTCGACGCCCGTGAGGAGGAGATGCGCAAGGAGGAGGCCCACAGCGACACCACCCGCGTGAGCACCGCCCAGCGCCGCTTCCTCAACGAGAACAACTACGACCTCAACACCCCGCTGTACTGGAGCGTCTACGGAGACCCGTTCTCCATCACCAGCTGAGTCCTGGTGGCATGACGGCGGCGGTACGGGGTGGCAGGCCCGCCCCGTGCCGCCGCCGTCGTCGTCATCTGCCGCGCCCGCGCCGGACCAGCCGGAAGCGGGCGCGCCACCGGCCGCCCGGCCCGTCCGGCGCGGGCAGCGGGGCCTTGCGGCGGGCCTCCGCCGTGATCTCCTGGTGCGCCTCGTACGAGGTGATCCGGTACGCCTCCTCCCACGCGGCGAGCGCCGCCCGGGCGCCGCCACCGGCCGTGCCCCGCCGCCGCACCCGCGCGGCGAGCCAGGCGCAGCCGCCGAGGACCGCGGCCAGGCCGCCGAAGATCGCCGCGAGAGGAAGCACCGTACCGCCCATGGTGCCGAGGCTAGCGGCTCCATGCCCGTGCACGCGGACCGGCCTGGGCTCAGCCCAGGTCGTGCTCCTCCCAGGTCTCCTCGTCCGGGTCGTAGTCCGTGCGCGCGGACTCCCAGGTGGCGGCGGCGAGCTCGACGCCCGGCACGGAGCCGAGCAGCGCGACCGGGTCGATGAAGTGGGCGAGGGAACCGGACGGGTCGATCTCGATGGCCTCCACGGCCTCGGCGCGCTCGTCCTCGTCCATGTAGGCGTCCTCGCGGACCTGGGTGAGGGCGGCGGTCCTGAGGGCCTGCTCGTCGGTGATCTCGGCGATCAGCTCGATCACGACACGCACGTGACGCGGGCCGGCCGCGGAGGATTCGGAAGAGGGGTCGAAAGTGGTCATCGGGGCAGTTTAGGGCCTGCCCGACCGGATGGCGGCCGGGCTCATGGCCCCTTGCGATCCTCCCCCCCGTACCGGACGCCGCGGCCTGCCCGGCCCCGACCCGCCGTCCGGATCCCCGGACCGGCGACGGACATGCACGCCTCAGGCGGCGTCCGGGGCGGCACCGGCGTCCGGGGCCTGCGGCAGAGGCCGGGCGACGACCCTCTGCGGGGTCTCCTGGTGCCCGCCCGAGGCGAGCATCCGCACCTCGTCGCGGTCGCTGATCTCGGCCCGGATGATGCCGGTGGCGTCGGCGTAGACGGGATGGCCCCCGGGGCCCGTCGCCTCGGTCCGCTCGACGACCACGGCGTCGCGGATCGCGCCCTCGCCGTCACCGGTGGCGTAACTCTCGCCGTCGGAGAACACCAGCTCGTACCTGCGTGCGCTCACCCGCCCCATTTTACGGCCCCGCCCCGATCCCGCCCGGCGTCCCGGCGTCTCAGCGCGCCTCCGGCACCTCGCCCGGCACCTCGCCCGGCAGCTCGTCCGTCACCGCGTCCACCAGCGCCGCCAGGGCCACGCCCAGAGCCCGCGCGCCCGGTCCGGCCGGGCCTCCCGGCTCGCTCATGTAGGTGTCGCGGCGGATCTCCACCATCAGCGCCGAGACCCGCGGATCCCGCCCGTAGTGCGCAAGCGGCACATACGTGCCCGCGAACGGACTGTCGGTGCCCACCCCGCCGAAGCCGGCGAACGCCCGCCGGGCCGCCGCCAGCAGCGCCGGCGGGGTGTGGAAGGCGTCCGTGCCCAGACACACCGGCGGCCGGGGCCCGTCCCCGTGGAGCTCGTACGGCAGCGCCGTCGTCGGGTACGAGTGCACGTCCACGATCACCACCCGCCCGGCCGCCGCGAGCCGCGCCTCGACGGCCCGCGTCATGGCCTCGGCGTACGGCTCGAAGTACCGCGCGACCAGCGGCGCCGGGTCGAACCCGGCCGGGCGGAGCTCCGCGCGGTGCGTGGTGCGCGTGTACACCGCGCCCATCCCGGCCGCGAGCATCTCCTCGCGCTCGTCGGGGAACCGCTCGGGGTCGACGACCAGCCGCGACAGGCGGTTGACGAACCGCCACGGCGTGGCACCCGCCGACGCGGCGGCCACGGCGGCGATCTGCTCGGTGTGCGCGTCGGTGATGTGGTCGAGCTCCCGTTCGAGCTCCGCGTCCCCGAGCACGATCCCGGCGCGCACCTCCGGCGGCAGTACGCGCGAGGAGTGCGGCACATGCAGCAGGACCGGGGAGCCGGGCGCCCCGGCGAGCAGCACGTGGCCGGCGGGCGCGTCGGCACGGTCTTCGGCGGCTTCGGTCTCGGCGGCGGTGCCGGCGTCGTCGGCGGCGGTCATCGGGACGGACTCCTCGGTGGTGGTCGTCGTACGGGGTGGGGCGTCGTACGCCGTGTGTGCGAGGGGACACGCCCCTAGGGCAGGGCGGCGCCCCGGGCGGTGATCCACAGCCGGTACCACTCCTCGTGGTCCAGTCGCGGGTCGGTCAGGGCGGCGTCGCGGCAGGCACGGATGCGGTCGGGGCTCGTGGTGCCGACGACCGGGAGGATCCGGGCCGGGTGCCGGCGCAGCCACCACAGCACGACGGTCTCGGGCGTGGTGCCCTTGGCCTCGGCGAGTTCGGCGACCAGCGCGGCGGTGGCGTGCTCCTCCGGTGTCTCCTGACGCCCGGTGAAACGTCCCTGCGCGAGCGGCCCCCACGCCTGGAGCGCTATCCCGTGGCGCAGGCAGTGCTCCACCGTGCCCGCCGGGAAGCCGACGCCCGCCGAGGCGGGCGTGTTGACCAGCACACCGTCCTCCAGCCAGTCCCGGCGCAGCAGGCTCATCTCCAGCTGGTTCGCCACCAGCGGCAGCCCGAGCCCGTCGAGGCGGTCCTGGAGGCGGGCGATCTGGGGCCCGTTCATGTTGGAGACGCCGAACCGGCGCACCAGGCCCTGCCGGTGCAGGGACTCCAGGGCCCCGGCGATCTCGTCGGGATCGGCCAGCGGGTCCGGCCGGTGCAGGAGGAGGACGTCGAGGACGTCCGTGCGCAGCCGGGTCAGACTCTCCTCGACCCGGCGGACGATGCTCGGCCCGCGCAGGTCGTAGAGGCCGGGCCGGTCCCCGTCCGCGAGCCGGATGCCGCACTTGGACTGGAGCGTGATCCGCTCGCGCAGCCCCGGCGTACGGGCGAGGACCTCGCCGAACACGGCCTCGGCCTTGCCGTGGCGGTAGATGTCGGCGTGGTCGAAGGCGGTGATGCCGCTGTCCAGGGCCGCCTGGATCACCGCCTCGGCGGCGTCCACGTCGGCGGGGGAGTGGGGCTCGGTGTTCCAGGCGCCGCCCAGGCCCATGCAGCCCAGCATCACGCGGTCGCGGTCGCGGTCGCGGTCGCGACCGGGGCCAGGGCCGGGGCCGTGGCTGTCGGCCCCGGCGCCGCCGGCGGCCGGTGCGGCCTGCCCGTTCGTCCCCGCGCCGCCCCCGGCACCGTGCCCGTTCGTCTCGGTCGAAGTCACGCCCTCACCCTCCCACAGGCCGCCGGCCGGCCGTTCCCGGCAGCCAGTCGCCGAAGATCTCCGGAAGCCGGTCCAGGTCACCCGCGGTCACCGTCACCAGACGGATCCCGGACACCCGCGCCAACTCCGCCTTCCGCCGCGCCTTCTCGGCGTACGCCTCCTGCTGCATCAGCCCCAGCGCCTCGACGTACGTGCCGTCCGCGAGCAGCCAGTCGGCGCGCAGGCCCGTCGTGTTGAGCTCCTCGTGCCGCGGGTAGTGCGGCTCGGGCTCGTGCGGCACCCCGTGGTGGTGGAAGAAGTCGTCGACGTGCCGCTCGAACAGCGACCGGCACAGATGCCCGTCGCTCGCCAAGGTCGTCGTGCCCCGCCCCTGCCGCACCCCGTCCCGCAGCACACCCGCCAGCCGCAGCCACTCGGTCCAGCTGCGGGTCGGCCGCGCGGGCCGGGCCGTGGTCAGCCGGGCGAAGGGCCGCGGCACCAGGAACCGGCACACCATCGCCTCATCGGCGAGCCGCGGCTCGCTCACCGCGACCCGGCCGAGCTGCGCGAGCGACGGCGGCCCGGAGAACTCGAACGCGGCCAGCCGGCGCACCGCGTGGATCACCGCGTCCGTCCACGGCCCGTCCGTGCCGTTGTCCCTGATCACCCCGCGCTGGGCGAGCCGGCAGCAGCCGAAGCAGTACGCGAGCCCCGTCGCGGTCACGAGGGCCGGGTCGCCGCACAGGCGGCACGGCGAGGTGCGGTGCGGCACGGCGAGCGCCCCGAACATCGCGGTCAGTTCGCGCACGTAGTACGGGTTGTCGGCACCGACCGTCACCACCGGACGCTCACCGGGGGCCACCGTCCGCGCGTTCAGCCACGGCCGGTGCCGCTCCGGGACCAGCGCGAGCGCGCCGGCCGTCAGGCGGGCCGGGCTGCGCAGCGGACCCGCCTGGGTGCCCGGGGACCCGGCCCGCCGGTTGTGTTCCCGGGTGTCCGCGTCCGGGGCCCGGCGGACGACGTTCCGTGGCTCCTCGCCGTGCCGGCGGACGAGGGCCGTCATCGGCTCGGCGTACACGTCGGCGTACACGGTCAGCGTGCCCGAACCCGGGTCGTACGTCCCGGCCTCCGGCAGATCGCGCCGTGCCACCGAGTCCACGACGAGCCGCAGCGACCACGCCCCGCCGTCGCGGCCGACGAGGACCGTGGCGTCCGGGAAACCGTCGGCGTCCGGCGCCTCGGGCGGGTGGACGCCGTGCCGGCGCAGCGCCGCCACCGCCTCCGGCCGCACCCGCTCGTCGAGCAGTGTCAGCGGCCCGTCCGGCAGATGGAACTCGCCCGCCGTGAGCCCCGCCCGGTCGAGGACGTGGACCGACTCCCGCCCGTGCACGGTCCGGCTGACCGCGCGCAGCTCCGCGAAGTCGTGCGGCAGCGCCCGATAGCGGGCCCAGGCCGCGACCCGCCGCTCGGCCTCCGGATCGGCGGGCAGCGGGACGGGAGCGGGTTCCGGTGCCGACTTCTCCGGAACGGGCCGGGCGGCCGGAAGCCCGGCGGGGGCGAAGGCGTCGACGAGCGCGCGCAGTTCGTCCCGCTCGGGCAGATTGAGCCGTACGGCCCCGATCCAGTGGCCCGCCGCGATCTGCTCGGCGAGCGTGAACGGCCGGTCCCGGTCCGGCGCCGCGTCCCCGTCCGGCTCGGACTCCAGCCGGTCCTCGGCCTCCTCCGGATCGACCGGCTCCAGCTCGATCCAGCCGTGACAGCCGATGGGCACGGGCGAGGCGGCCTCGGCCAGCCGGTGGATCTCCGCGCCATGGAAGTGCAGGAAGCTGTCGTACGCGTACCCCAGGTGCCGCTCGTACGCCGAACCGCCGTCCCCCGGCGGCGCGGTGACCGACACCGCGCGCGGGTTGTACGTGTTGTCGGGGCGCGGCGTGAGCCCCACGACCACCGGCACGAGCGCGGTGGATCGCGCCCCGCGCGGCGCGCGGACGACGGCACCGGGCCGCCGCAGCCGGGGAAGGACGAAGGCGCGCAGCGCGGCCACGGAGTCGTCGAACACGGCGAACGAGACGGAGACCTTCGGGTCGCCCGGCGGAATGACCACCAGGCCGAGGTCCGGCATGTGTCTGATCGGCTCACCCGTACGCATGATCGGATTATGCCAGCGGCACATGCCAGATCGAATACTTGTCGCCATCAGGCCGGGGTGCTGCTTGTGTGGGGCCCATGACGAGCCTGAGCCACCCCCAACTCTCCGGCCTGGGCCGGAATCCCGCCGCCCCGGAGGACCTGCTGGTCCGCCTGGCGGCGCATTCGTCGGGCCGGGGCGGGCTGAGCTCGCGCCACGGCCGGCTGCCGGACGCCGTGGTCGAGGCGCTGCTGACGCACGGGGGCCGCCGGCCGCCCGCCTACGGGTAGTGGGGGTAACCGGCGGCCGGGCGGAACACCCGCAGGTCGCTGACCTCGTAGGACATCTCGTCCGTCGCCGGATCGGGCGCCGGGTGGTAACGGCCCGCGCACACCGACAGGTTGACGATCAGATAGGCGTGCCAGGAGCGTCCGACGCCCCGCCGGTCCGCGAAGACCTGCTCACCGTCGACCCACCACACCACCGACCGGGCGCCGAACTCGGTGCGCAGACGGATCGATCCGCCCGGGCGCACCGCCGGCGAGCGGTGGTAGAGATGGGTGCCGCGGACATGGTTGGACAGCTCCAGGAGATCCGGGTTGTCCGGGTGGTACTCGAAGACGTCGATCTCCTGGCCGCCGTCCCGCCAGGTCCAGATCGCCGGCCAGGCGCCCATCTCCTCCGGCAGCCGCACCCGCGCCTCCAGGACGTCCCCCGTCCGCACCTCGAAGCCCTCGCGGCTCCCCTCGGTGGTCAGCAGACCCGCGTCCCAGAGACCGTCCGGGCGGCGGGTCGCGCGGAAGACGCCGGAGCGGCTGTACGCGGGGTCCTCGACCAGGTGGTCCAGCTTGTTGTCGCCCGGGTTGACCGGGCCGCCATGGGGATACGCCCAGGAGTGGCCCGCCACCCACTGGTCCGGAGCGGAGAAGTCCGCGATGAAGACCGGCTCCTCGGCCGGCTGCCGACTCGGCATGTGCCCTCCTCGTGTCGGCGGCCGTCGCCCGGCCGCGGGGTCGTCACGGTTCGCGTCTGTTGTGCCCGAGGGGTCCACCGGTATGCGGAACCCCTCACTCCCTGTCGTGCACTCGCCATTCGTGCCCGTCCTCCTTCTCCTTGTGCTCATGCCGTACGGGCCGCACCGGCCTCCCGTGCCACCACGATCACCTCGTCGCCCTCCTCCCAGCACCTGACCTCACCCTTCGCCGGATTGAGCCGCACCTGCCGGTCCCCGCGCCGCCCGCCGAGGACAGCTCGCCGAACGCCGCCGCCAGATGCCCGTTCTGGGAGATCTGGCTCATCAGCAGCCCGAGCAGCCGAGCACCAGCGTGTGGCCCTTCTCCAGGGGCCGTCGACCCAGTACCGGGCCCGCTGCCGCAGCCCGGCTGCCCTGCCGACCCCGCCCGCCCCGCTCGTACCACCCTGGTCGGGGACTGCCCCGTCCCCCGTCCACCGCACCGGCCTCCGCCGGAGCCCGTCGATGCTCGGGCACGGTGATCTCACGTTCCTTGTGCACGGCAGCAGGGTCGCGGCGGCCGGCCGGCGAAACGCCGTCGATGCCCGCCTTTCATCCTTTCGGGCAGGCGGACGGGAGGCACGCGTTCGACCCGCCGCACGTCGCGCGCCCCCCGTCCCTCTCCTGACGGGGCGTGAGGTGTGAGAGCGGGAAGCCGGGGCAGGAGCGACCGCGCGACGGAGAAAGACGGAGAAGGACGGACATGTGAAGGGAGCGGGAAGGACCATGACCGAGCACACCGCCGGCCGCATCGCCTCGGCCGGGTGGTGGTACGACGGAGGCGTCGGCACGGTCGGGGTCGCCAGGGACGCCACCGCCCGCTTCCTGCGCCGGGAGACGGCCGGCGACACGGGCACGGACACAGTCACAGGCGCTGACACCGACACCGACACCGACACCGCGCTCCTCGTCGTGAGCGAACTCGTCACCAACGCCGTGAAGCACGCCCCCGGCCCGCTCCGGCTCGAACTCCTGCTGCGGCGCGACGGCACCCTGGAGATCTCCGTCCACGACGGATCGACCGCGGGACCGGTGCTCCGCCCGCCCGATCCCGAACGGATCGGCGGCCACGGCATCGAGATAGTCGCCGCACTCTGCCGGAGCATGGCGACCGAGCCCGCGCCGCACGGCAAGCGCGTCACCGCCGTCCTCGGCGTCGCACCGCCCCGAACCGCCACGCGTGCCCGCGCGCAGCGGGGGTAGGCGAAGCGCCACAGGTGGCGAACGATCCGTGAGAAACAGGAGGTTGTCCCCGTGCGGACAGCGAGTGCCAAGGCGCACCAGGACATGGACCTGCACCCGGACCTGCCCGTGCTCGAAGCGCCGTTCGAGGTCGCGCCCCAGGACGCGCGTGCCCTGTCGAAGGTGTTCCTGCGCGAGCTGGCGGCACGGGAGGAGGGGACCCCGGAGCACCAGTACGTCCGCAACACCCTGATCGAGATGAACACCTCGCTCGTGCGCTACGCGGCCCAGCGCTTCCGCGCCCGCGGTGACGAGATGGAGGACATCGTCCAGGTCGGCGTCATCGGCCTGATCAAGGCCATCGACCGCTTCGACCTGTCCCGGGAGGTGGAGTTCGCGACCTTCGCGGTGCCGTACATCGTCGGGGAGATCAAGCGCTTCTTCCGCGACACCACGTGGGCCGTGCACGTCCCGCGCCGCCTCCAGGAGGCCCGGGTGGAACTCGCCCGGGCCGGTGACGAGCTCAGTTCGCGGCTCGGCAGGCCGCCGCGGGTCGCCGAACTCGCCGAGCGGATGGACCTCTCCGAGGACGAGGTCGTCGAGGCGCAGATCGCCGCGAACGGGTACCACACCGCGTCCCTCGACGCCGCCCTCGGCAGCGGCGACGAGGACGACGCGGACGCCGCCTCCCTCGCCGACTTCATCGGCGAGGAGGACCCGGCGCTCGCCCTCTTCGAGGACTTCCACACCCTCGCCCCGCTCGTCGGCCTCCTCGACGAGCGCGACCGGCTGCTCATCCATCTGCGGTTCGTGGAGGAGCTCACCCAGTCGGAGATCGGCGACCGGCTCGGCGTCTCCCAGATGCATGTCTCCCGGCTGCTCGGCCGCGCCCTCGCCCTGCTGCGCGAAGGCATGCTGGCCGAGACCCCCGAGGGGAGCTGACCGGAGTGCGGACCGGTGGATGGACCGGCGTACGGACCGGCGCGGCCGCAGCCCCCCGGCTCAGCGCACCGCGCTGAGGAACGCGCGCGTCCGCTCGTGCCCGGGCGCGTCGAGCAGTTCGTCCGCCCGCCCCGACTCCACGATCGTCCCCCGGTCGAACATCAGGATCCGGTCGGACACGTCCCGGGCGAAGCCCATCTCGTGCGTCACGCACAGCAGCGTGATGTCGGTGTCCCGCGCGACGTCCCGCAGCACGTCCAGGACCTCCGCCACCAGCTCCGGGTCGAGCGCCGAGGTCACCTCGTCGAGGAGCAGGATCTCCGGCCGCATCGCGAGCGCGCGGGCGATCGCCACCCGCTGCTGCTGACCCCCGGACAGGCGCGTCGGCCGGGCGTCGACCTTGTCGGCGAGGCCGACCATCCCGAGCAGCTCCCGGGCCCGTACCGCCGCCTCGTCCCGGTCCTCCTTGAGCACGTGCACCGGCGCCTCGACCACGTTCTCCAGGACACTCATGTGCGGGAAGAGGTTGAAGTGCTGGAACACCATCCCGATGCCGCGCCGCCGCTCCGCGAGATACCGCTCGCTCGCCGGCACCAGGTTCCCGGACCCGTCGGCCCCGTCGGACCCGCCGGCCCCCGGCATGTGGGAGAAGGGCCGACCCGCCACATGGATGACGCCCTCCGTCACCCGCTCCAGGGTCATCAGGAGCCGCAGGATCGTGGTCTTGCCCGAGCCGCTCGGCCCGATCAGTGTGACCCGCTCGCCGCGCCCGACCGTCAGGTCGAGCCCGTCGAGCACCGTGTGGTCCCCGTACCGCTTGGTGACCCGGTCGAAGCGCACCGCCTCCGCCGGCTGCTCGTCCCGGTCATGCTCCTTCGGCAAGACGTGCCTCCAGTCGTCGTACGAGTACGGACGTCGGCCAGCTCGCCAGCAGGAACACCGCGGCGGCCAGCGTGAAACTCTCCAGATACGCGAAGTGGGTGCTGCCGAACGCGTTCGCCTCGTGCACCATCTCGTGCACCGTGATCACCGAGAGCAGCGGCGTCTCCTTGAACATGGCGACCGCGTAGTTCCCCAGCGGCGGCAGGACGTTGCGCACCGCCTGCGGCAGCACCACCGCCCGCCACACCCGCCGGCGCGGCAGCGAGAGCGCCGTGCACGCCTCCCACTGCCCCTGGGGCACCGAGTCGATGCCCGTGCGGTACACCTCGGAGAGGTACGCGGCATAGTGCACGCCCAGGACCAGGACACCGAGCGCCAGCGCGTCGAGCGCCGGGATCAGCACCCACGCCGCGAACAGCTGCACGAGCAGCGGCGTGGAGCGTACGAAGGCGGCGGCACCGTTCACCGGCGCAGCGACCCACCGCGGCGCGCTCCGCCCCACCAGCGCGAGCACGAGTCCCAGGAGCAGCGCCACCGCGAACCCCAGGACGGTCGCGAGCAGCGTGATCCCGAAGCCCTCCAGGACCGCGGGCAGCGCGTCGAGCGCCGCCTGTCCGTCCCACATCACGCCTCACCGCCCGCGGCACCGCCCACACCGAGCCGCGCCCGGGCGGCCCGCTCCAGCGCGTTCATCAGCAGACTCAGCACCCCCGCGAGGGCCCCGTACACGACGAGCAGCAGCACATACGCCGCCGCCGTGTCCCCGGTCGCCGACCTCAACTGGTCGATCTCGAAGGTCAGATCGGGCACCGTCACCAGGGACAGCAGCGGCGTCGCCTTCAACAGCTGCACCAGCAGGTTCTTGAACGGCGCCACCATCAGCGGGTGCGCCTGCGGCAGCACCACCCGGCGCAGCCGCAGCCCCGGGCCCATGCCCAGGGCCACCGACGCCTCCCACTGCGCCCGCGGCACGGCCGCGATCGCGCCCCGCACCACCTCGGCGCCGTACGCCCCGTAGTTGAGCCCCAGGGCCAGCACACCGCAGGCCAGCGGTTCGAGCCGGAAACCGAGCATCGGCAGCGCGAAGAACAGCCAGAACAGCTGCACATACAGCGAGGTGCCGCGGAAGAACTCGACGACCGTGCGCGCCGCGCCGCGCACGGGCAGCCGCCGCGCACGCGAGAGCAGCCCGAGCACGTACGAGAGCACCAGCGCGAGCGCCGCGCCCAGGACCGTCGCCTCCACCGTGACGAGTAGTCCCTCGCCGAGCCGCGGCAGCGCCCGCTCCAGCTCCGCCAGGAACCCGCTCACGCCGCTCCCCGGCCGGCGCACAGGTCGGCGGTGCGCAGGGTGCGCGGCGGCGCCTCCCGCTCGGTGAAGCCGTAGCGGCCGATCAGGCCGACATAGCGGGCCGGGGCACCGGTGATCCGTGCCAGCTCGGCGTCGAAGGCGTCCCGCAGGGACTTCGCTCCCGGCCGGAACACCGCCCCGCCCGCGCTCCACTGCTTCACCCCGTCCACCTCGGGCACGAACGGCGCCGTCACCTCCACCGCCGCGCCCGCGTTCGTCCGCGCCAGCCAGCGCAGCGAGATGCCGGTGAGCGCGAAGGCGTCGATCCGGCCCGCGAGCAGCGCGTCCAGGCCGTCCTGCTGCTTGGCCAGCGTCTTCACCGCGCCGTCGGGAACGCCCGCCGCCTTGGCGTACGAGGCCTCCACCGCGGCCGAGAGCACCCCCACCGTCGCACCGGCGCGCGCCACGGACGCGAGGTCGCCGAGCCGCTTCGGATTGCCCTTGCGGACCATCAGCGCCGTGGGGGAGACGAACTCGGGCTCCGAGAAGATCACCTTGGCACAGCGCTCGGGCGTGATCGACATCCCCGCGCTGACCACGTCGAAGCGGCCGGCCAGGAGCCCGGGGATGAGCGAGCCGAACTCGGTGAGCGTGGGCCGCAGTTCGCGCACCCCGAGCGCCGTGAACACCTCCTGGTGCAGCGTCGGCGCCTCCCCGGCGAGCCGGTCGCCCTCCTGGAAGCCGTACGGAGCCTCACCGGCGAACCCGACCCGTACGAAACCCTGCTCGCGCAGCTTCGGCAGCAGGTCGGCGTCCGCCTCCGGCGCGCCCGTGCCCACCGCGGTCCTGCTGCATCCGGCGAGCACTCCGGCGACCCCGATCGCGGGTGCCAGGGCGAGGAATCCGCGCCGGTCGAGGTGTGCGGAGGGTCGGGACATGACGGTCCTTCCGGTAGGACGACGGGGAGTGTGCGGGGGGACAGCGGGCGAGGGGAGGGGGAGGAGGAGAGGGCGGTCAGCCGAGCGGGGTGACCTCGCGCGCCGCGATGAACGACGGGCGGCGGACCGGCGCGGCGAACGGGCGCTCCGGCGCGTTCTCCACGCTGTTGAACACCAGGAACACATTGCTGCGCGGATACGGCGTGATGTTGTCGCCCGAACCGTGCATCGCGTTGCAGTCGAACCAGGTCGCCGAGCCCGGCGCACCCGTGAAGTGGCGGATCCCGCACGCCTCGGCGAAGGTCGTCAGCGCCTCGTCGGACGGGGTGCCGGCGTCCTGCATCTGCAGCGACTTCTTGTAGTTGTCCTTCGGCGTCTCGCCCGCGCACCCGAGGAAGGTGCGGTGCGAGCCGGGCATGATCATCAGACTGCCGTTGGTGGTGTGGTTCTCGGTGAGCGCGATCGACACCGACACGGTCCGCATCTGCGCCAGACCGTCCTCGGCGTGCCAGGTCTCGAAGTCCGAGTGCCAGTAGAAGCCGCTGGCGCCGAAGCCCGGCTTGACGTTGACGCGCGACTGGTGGACGTACACCTCGGAGCCCAGGATCTGCCGGGCGCGCCCGACGATCCGCGGGTCGGCGGCGAGCCGCGCGAAGACCTCGCTGATCCGGTGCACCTCGAACACCGAGCGGATCTCCCGCGAGCGCGGCTCGACGACGGCCCGCTCGTCCGCGCGCACGGCCGGATCGGCCACCAGCCGGTCCAGCTCGGCCCGCAGACCGGCGACCTCGTCCGGGGTGACCAGCTCCTCGACCGTGACGAAGCCGTCGCGCTCGTACGCCTGCAGCTCACGGGCCCAGAAGGGGCCTGGCGTGCCGGGCTCGGACCACACGACGGGGTCCTTGCGGCCGATCAGCTGCTCTTCGGTGCCGCGGGTGGGGTAGAGGTCGACGGGACGGGTGGGGGCGGAGCTCATGACGGGCGGTGCCTTCCTTTCTCGTACGGGCAGGTCGCGGGGGAGGGGCGGGCGTGTCAGGCGTGGTCCGGCTCCGGCTCCGGGTCCGCCTCCGGGTCCGGCTCGGTGAGGAGCGGGTACACGCCGTTCTCGTCGTGGTCCTCGCGGCCGGTGACCGGCGGGTTGAAGACGCACAGGCAGCGGAAGTCCCGCTTGACCCTGAGGGTGTGCCGCTCGTGCCCGTCGAGCAGGTACATCGTTCCGGGCACGATGGTGTAGGTCCGGCCGGTCTCGTGGTCGGTGAGCTCGGCCTCGCCGGCGGTGCACACGACGGCCTCGACGTGGTTCGCGTACCACATCGACGTCTCCGTCCCGGCGTACAGCACGGTCTCGTGCAGGGAGAAGCCGACCCGCTCGCGGGCGAGCACGATCCGCTTGCTCTCCCACGTGCCGGAGGCGGCACGCACATGGCGGTCGGTGTTCTCGATCTCGGCGAAACTGCGGACGATCATGCGGTGGGCCTTTCGGTGGTGCGGGTGCGGGTGCGGGTGCGGGTGCGGTTGCGGGTGCGGGTGTTACGGGGACGGCTTCAGCGGTACGGGGCCGGGCGGGGTGCTCAGACGGCGAGCCGGTCGGCGGTGTGCCGCACCGAGCGGGCCAGGATGCCGAGGCCCTCGTCGAGTTCGTCGTCCGTCACGGTCAGCGGCGGAAGCAGCTTCACCACCTCGTCGCGCGGCCCGGAGGTCTCCAGGAGCAGCCCGAGCTCGAAGGCGCGGCGGCACACGGCCGCGGCCCGCTCGCCGTCGGCGAACTCCAGGCCCCAGACCAGCCCGCGGCCGCGGTACGCGACGGCCGAGCGTCCGTCCTCGCCGAGCAGGTTCCCCAGGGCGCTCTCGACCCGCGCGGCCCGGGCCAGGGTGCGGTCGCGCAGGGCGTCGTCGCGCCAGTAGGCGTCGAGCGCGGCGGTGGCGGTCACGAACGCCGGATTGTTGCCGCGGAAGGTGCCGTTGTGCTCGCCGGGCTGCCACACGTCGAGCTCGGGGCGGAACAGGCAAAGAGCCATCGGCAGGCCGTACCCGCTGATCGACTTGGAGAGGGCGACGATGTCGGGGGTGATGCCCGCCTCCTCGAACGAGAAGAACTCCCCGGTCCGGCCGCAGCCCATCTGCACGTCGTCGACGATGAGCAGCATGTCGTGCCGCCGGCACAGGTCCGCGAGTCCGCGCAGCCACTCGGCCCGGGCGACGTTGATGCCGCCCTCGCCCTGCACCGTCTCGACGATGACGGCGGCCGGCCGGTCCAGACCGGAGCCGGGGTCCGTGAGCAGCCGCTCGAACCACAGGAAGTCCGGCATCCGGCCGTCGAGGTAGTGGTCGTACGGCATGCGCGTGACATGGGGGAGCGGCACGCCCGCGCCGGCCCGCTTGGCGGCGTTGCCGGTCGCGGCGAGCGAGCCCAGGGACATCCCGTGGAAGGCGTTGGTGAAGGAGACGACGTTTTCCCGGCCGGTGACCTTGCGGGCCAGCTTCAGCGCGGCCTCCACGGCGTTGGTGCCGGTCGGGCCCGGGAACATCACCTTGTAGGGCAGGGCGCGGGGTTCGAGGACCGCCGAGCGGAAGGCCTCCAGGAAGGCGCGTTTGGCGGTGGTCGACATGTCGAGGCCGTGGGTGACGCCGTCACCGGCCAGGTAGTCGAGCAGCGCCCGCTTGAGCACCGGGTTGTTGTGGCCGTAGTTGAGGGAGCCGGCGCCGGCGAAGAAGTCGAGGTAGGGCCGCCCCTGCTCGTCGTACAGCCGGCTCCCGCGGGCCTGCTCGAAGATCACCGGCCAGGCGCGGCAGTAGCTGCGCACCTCGGATTCGACGGTCTCGAAGACGGACGGGGCGATGTCGGTGAGGGTCACGGTTCTCCCGTATCTCGGTGTGATCTGGGGTGGCGCGGGGCGCGGAGTGCGGCGTCAGGGGGCGGGGTCAGGGCGTGAGGGGGCCGATGCGGTAGAGCAGCTCCGGTTCGTGGGCCGGGTCGGGCAGGTCCTCGTGACCGTCCGGGACGGCCGGGGCGTCGCAGGCGTCGGGGAAGGCGTCGGCGGGGAAGAGGACCTCCCGGGTGAGGGCCGCCCCGCGGCGGCGGGCGAACGAGCGGAACAGGCGGTCCGAAGCGGTGTTCCCCGGCGTGACCGTGGCCTCGACCCGGACCGGCCCGCGCCCCTCGGCCGTCAGCCGCTCGGCCAGGGCGTCGAGCAGTGCTCCGGCTACCCCGGTTCCGCGGTGCGAACCGTCCACGGCGACCTGCCAGACGAAGAGCGTCCCCGGGGCCTCGGGCCGCAGATAGCCGGTGACGAAGCCGACCGGCTGCCCGGAGCCGTCGCGCGCGACGGCCGAGGTGGCGGCGAAGTCTCGGCACCACAGCAGGTAGCTGTAGGGCGAGTTGAGGTCCAGGCCCTCCGCTCCCCGGGCGATCCGCCACAGGTCCGCACCGTCCGCCGGACGGGTGGGTCCGATGTCGAGTCCGCTGCCGGCGGCGGCCTTCGGAGAAGTCATGTGCGCGGTGGTCATGGGCGCCGAAGCTACCGAGCGGTGCGGCGAACTTCCTGGTCCGGCGGTCTTGCGGGCCGGGTGGGACGTGGGGTAGGTGCGCGGGCGGATACCGCCGCGGAAGTCCGTCGCTTCGTGCCGGGCGAACCGGGCGATCCCGGGGTGAAATGCCCGATTGTCACGACTGGATAACGGCTGACGGGGTCTTGACGCGGGTCTTCGACTTCCGTGAGAACCTACCCGCTTTCGCGTTTGAAGTGGCGTGACGGGGTCAGGTGTACGGGTTCACCGCCCGGGTCCGGACCCTGCCGGGGCCAGGCGCGGGCCGCTGCGCGGACCTCTGCGGGGGCCTCTGCGGGGCCACTGCGCGGACCTCGGCCGCGGGCCGTGGCGGGGACGACTCCGCACGTACCGGATGATGATCGGCATGCTCTACGAGTCCCTGTCGGTCGCCGCGCTCGCCGTGGCCCTGATCTGCGCCGTCGTCCGCCCGCGCGGGCTGCCGGAAGCGGTGTTCGCGATACCCCCGGCCCTGCTCCTCGTCGCCTGCGGCGCGATACCCCTGGCCCACGCCCAGGAAGAGGTGACCCGGCTCGCGCCGGTGGTCGGCTTCCTGGCCGCGGCCCTGGTCCTGGCGAAGCTCTGCGACGACGAGGGACTCTTCCACGCCTGCGGCACCTGGATGGCCGGATGGGCCCGCGCCCGCCCCCGGCGCCTGCTCGGCGCCGTCTTCGCCCTCGCCTCCGTCATCACCGCCGCTCTCAGCCTGGACGCCACGGTCGTCCTGCTCACCCCCGTCGTCTTCGCCACCGCCGCCCGCATGGGCACCAGCCCCCGCCCGCACAGCTACGCGGCCGCCCACCTCTCCAACACGGCCTCCCTGCTGCTCCCGGTCTCCAACCTCACCAATCTGCTGGCGTTCACCGCCACCGGCCTCGGCTTCACCCGCTTCGCGCTCGTCATGCTGCTGCCCTGGCTGGTGGCCATCGGGGTCGAGTACGCCGTGTTCCGGCGCTTCTTCGCCGCCGAACTCGACGCGCCGCCCGCACCGCACGCCACCCCGGAACGCCCCGAGCTGCCGCTGTTCGCCCTGGTCACCGTGGCCGCCACCCTGCTCGGCTTCGGTGTGACCTCCGCACTCGGCATCGACCCGGCCTGGGCGGCGGCCGCCGGTGCGTCCGTGCTCGCGGTACGGGCCCTGCTCAGGCGGCACACCACCCCGCGCGCCGTGGTGCGCTCGGCCGCGCTGCCGTTCCTGGCCTTCGTCCTCGCCCTCGGGATCGTCGTACGCGCCGTCGTCGACAACGGCCTCGGCGGCGCGCTCGGCGCCCTCCTCCCGGACGGCGCCTCGCTGCCCGCCCTGCTCGGCACCGCCGCCCTGGCCGCCCTGCTCGCCAACCTGATCAACAACCTGCCCGCCGTGCTCGCCCTCGCGCCGCTCGCGGCCCCCGCCGGCCCCGGTGCCGTGCTCGCCGTCCTCCTGGGCGTGAACATCGGGCCGAACCTCGGCTACGCCGGCTCGCTCGCGACCCTCCTGTGGCGCCGGATCGCCCATGCCCACGGCCACGAGACCGAACTGCGCGAGTTCACCGGCCTCGGCCTGCTCACCACACCCGTCACCCTGGCGGCGGCCACGGTGGCCCTGTGGGCCTCGCTCGCCGTGTTCCTCTGAGGCCCCGCGTCAGCGCCCTGCGTCTGTGCTCTGTGCCTGCGCTCCGTGTCTACCGCTCTGTGTCACCCTGTGCGACGCCGCGTCACCCGCCGTCATTCCTCGTCGACCAGGTGCATCGCCGCCTCCTCGGCGGAGGCGGCACCGCCGTCGATGCCCACGTCACGGGCAAGGCCCTCCAGCGGAGAGAGGGCGCGACCGTCGTCCAGGGCCACCAGACGGCCCGACCGGCGGGTGCCGACCTCGCCGTCCAGCGGCTCGCCGTCGGTGTCCACGGTGTCGCCGACGCCGTCCCAGTCGGGGTCGGGGGCGTCGTCCGGAACCTCCTCGGCGAGCCGCTGCTCCAGGGACTCACCCCGCAGCCGCTCGGCCGCCGTGACCCCGGTGTGCTCCACGGCCCACGGGCGGTCCGGAGGCACGTACCCCTCGTCGAGGGGACTGTCGAGGGGCCCGTCCAGCGTGTCCGAGGCGTCGAGCAGCCCCGCGTCGTCCTGCACCTCGCTGCCGTCGGGCTGGTAGACGTCGTCGCCCCAGCCCTCGTTCCCGGCCGTGTTCTCGCTCATGCGGACACTCCCGCCACTCGTCGATCTCCACGAGCTGATTCCCATGCTCCGTGTCCGGCCCCCGGCCCGCCACCGCACGCGGTCCGCACGCGGTCCGGACGCGGTGCGGACGTGGTCCGGACGGTCTGCGGCGGCGGGCCGAGGGGGCGGTCCGAGGGGGCGGAGATGCGCCCGTCCGGGGGCCGGATCCGGCCGCCACGCGCCTTCCGAGGGGGTCCGGATGTGAACCTTCGGCGCGCACGGGGTAAAACCATGGCCAACACCCCTCTCACCTGAACGGAAACGTGCGCGTTGAGCATGCTCCCTGGATCACGTGTGCCAGGCCGGACCTGGACGATCCGTCTCACCGGTCACCCCGACCACTCGGCGACGGTCACCTGCACCACGCCGGGCTGCCGCATGCCGGCCCGGTCCAAGGACCTCGCGTCCCTGCGGACCTTCGCCGCCGAGCACGTCCGTGCCCATGCCCGCCTGGCCACCGCACGCCCCAACGCCGCCTGCGCCTGCGGCGCGAGCGACTGCCGGCACCACACCGCCCGCACCACCTGCACCGGCCGGACGCTTCTCGTCCTCATTCACAACCCGGCGGTCGCCGAGGTCTGGACCCTCGCCGAGATCTGCCAGGCATGCGCCCCGCTGATCACCCACGCGAGCGTTCTCGCCGGCGCGGGCGGCGCGTCCACCGGGCGTGACTCGCTCGCCGCGCGTGCCGCCGCGGCGGCGACGCCGCCGGCACCGGCAGCGCCGGCCGCACCCGCCGTGCCCGGGGCCCCGGTCCCGCCCGTGGTGCCCATGATGTTCTCGTCCCCGGAGGCGGCCGGCGGCCCAGCGACCCCTGTGCCCTCCCCGCACCGCCGGCGCCCCCGCCGGGGCGGCGGAGGCCGCGGCGGCCAGGGCGGCCAGGGCGGGAACCGCCCCGCCCGCGGCCGTTCCTGACCTCCCTCGGGGCTGTTCCGCACCCTCCGGCCTCCGTCGTCCGACGGAGGCCGGTCTCGTCCACGGGGGCGAGGCGACCGGGCAGACCCGCTGCCTACGCTGGGGGCATCCCACCTGATCACCCCCTGACGTGCGTCTTCGCGGTGCACGCCGGACGACGAGAGGCGCCCACGATGAGCCGCGGCACCAAGAACGTCCTCGAAGGCGTGGCCGTCTTCGCCGTCGGCCTCTGCCTCAAGCTCCTCACGGGCGATGTCGACATCCCCGTCCTCACCCTCACCAAGGTCGGCGTGGTGCTCATGGTGGTCGGCGCCGTGACACTGGTGACCGGCGCCGTCCAGACCGTGCACGAGGCCCGCGCCGGGACGCCGTCGCGCCCTGCGGCGGACAGCACTGCGGACAGCCGTCCGGACGGCTCGTCCGACCCTGCCGCCTGACCACACGTCCCGCGGCTCAGCCTCACCCGGCCTCGGGCCGCGTACCCCTCGACCCGCCGGCTCCTCGGGCCCGTCCCCCCGGACGGGGGTGGCCCCGGCCTCACCCGGCCTCCGGCCTCGTACGCCGGCTCCCCGGGCCCGTACTCCGGACGCACCCGGCCCCGGCCTGCCCGGCCTCCGGCCGTACCTCCGACTGGTGCGGCTCCGACCGGCGCGGCTCCGGCCCTTCCGGGCCCGCACCCCGATGTGCGCGGCGCGGCCGTTCTGGTACCGCCGCCTGACCCCGCGGCCCGGGGCCCCGGGCCCGCCCGGCCTCCGGCCGGTATCCCGATGCGTGTGGCTCCGGCGCCGCGCCTCCCACAGCCCGCCCCAGCCACACCACGCGCCCCACCCGGTGCACGGGTCGCGCCGGGCGCTTTCTAGGCTGGGGCCATGTCCGACGAGTCTCCGCTCCTCCGCAGCCTGCGCGCCGCCGTGGCCGCCGCCCCCGAAGACGTGCCGCTGCGGCTGCACTTCGCCGAACTGCTTCTCGCGGAGGGACGGCACGACGAGGCCGTCGGTCAGGCCGCGGCCGCCCTCCAGCACGCCCCCGGCGACCCGGCCGCACGGGATCTGATGGCCCGTGCGATGGGACTCCCGGCCCAGCCCCCGACGCCCGCACCGGTCGTCGACGAGACGCCCGAATTCCCCGCCGAACCGCCCGCCTTCGACTGGGCCGCCGCCGAGCAGGAGGTCGCGGACCTCGTCGGCCCCCGGTTCGCCGACGGCGCCGGCGACGGCGACGGCCTGACCGCGCCGCTGACCTCCGACGGCTTCGGCGACCCCGGCGACGCCTCCGCCTGGGACGTCGACGCGCCCGGAGCCGTACGCCTCGCCGACGTCGGCGGCATGCGGGAGGTCAAGGAGCGCCTGGAGGCCGCGTTCCTCGCACCCATGCGCAACCCCGAACTGCGGCGCCTGTACGGCAAGTCGCTGCGCGGCGGGCTGCTCCTGTACGGCCCGCCCGGCTGCGGCAAGACGTTCATCGCGCGCGCCGTCGCGGGCGAACTCGGCGCGTCGTTCCTGTCGGTGTCGCTGTCCGACATCCTCGACATGTACATCGGGACCTCCGAGCGGAACGTCCACGACATCTTCGAGACCGCCCGCCGCCAGGCCCCCTGCGTGGTCTTCCTCGACGAGCTCGACGCCCTGGGCGCCAAGCGCTCCCGCATGCACCACAGCGGACTGCGCAACGTCGTCAACCAGCTCCTCACCGAGCTCGACGGCGTCGACGGCGACCGCAACGAGGGCGTGTTCGTGCTCGCCGCGACCAACGTCCCCTGGGACGTCGACCTCGCGCTGCGCCGCCCCGGCCGGCTCGACCGCACCCTGCTCGTCCTGCCGCCGGACGCCCCGGCCCGCGAGGCGATCCTCCGCTACCACCTGCGCGAACGGCCCATCGAGTCCGTGGACCTGGGCCGTATCGTCAAGGTCACGGAGGACTTCTCCGGCGCCGACCTCGCCCATGTCTGCGAGTCCGCCGCCGAGGCCGCGCTCCTCGACTCCGCCCGTACCGGCACCATCCGCATGATCACCACCAAGGACCTGCTGCAGGCGGCCAGGCAGATCAAGCCGTCCAGCGAGTCCTGGTTCGCCTCCGCCCGCAACGTCGCGATGTTCGCCAACGACGGCGGCCTGTACGACGACCTGCTCGCCCACCTGAAGAAGAAGCGCAAGCTGTGACGACCGCAGACCCGGCGGCCGGCCGCGACCTGGTGCAGGCCGACGCCCTCTACGACCTCGGACGCTACGAACAGGCCGCCGAGGCCGCCGCCCGCCACCTCGCCGCCCACCCCGACGACGCCTCCGCGCTCGTCCTGCTCGCCCGCTGCCGCCACCGCCTCGGCGACGAGGCCCAGGCCCTCGACCTCGTCGAGCAGGCCCTGCGCGCCGAACCCGACTCCGTCGGCGGCTGGCTGATGCGCACCCATGTGCTGCTCACCACGCGGCAGTACGAGCGCGCCGAGGAGTCCGCCCGGCGCGCCGTGGCCCTCGCCCCGCACTTCTGGGCGACGCACTACACCCTCGCCAGCGTCCTCGACCGCTCCGTCCACGCCGAACGCAAGCGGGCCGCGTACGAGTCCGCCCGCACCGCCGTCTCCCTCGCCCCCGAGGAGAGCGACGCGCACTTCCTCGTCGGCCTCACCGCCCAGCGCCTCGGCAACCACGAGGTCGCCGAGCGGGCGTACGAGACGGCGCTGCGTCTCGACCCCGAGAGCAGCGAGGCGCACAACAACCTCTCCCTGCTCCATCTGCGCCGCCGCTGGCGACGCCCCGGCTCCTGGACCAAGGCCGCCGAGGGCTTCGTCCAGTCCGCCGCGCTCGACCTCGACGACCGTCAGGCCCGCTACAACCTGGAGACCATGGCCTGGGGCACCGTCGCAGGCTCCCGCTGGGTGGCCCTCGTCGGCTTCGTCGCCGCCTCCATGGCCTCGGCCCATCTGAACTCCGGCGCCGAGGGCCGTGAGGCCGTCATCGGTGTGCTGCTCGCCGTGGGCGTGATGGCGGGCGGCTGGGGCGGCTGGTTCCTCTGGCTGACCCGCCGGGTGCCGCCGAGGCTGCGCCGCCCGCTACTCCTCGTGTCCCGCAGCTGCAAGCCGGTCCTCGCCATGGCGACGGCGGTGGCGGTGCTCGCCCTCCACTCGGCGCTCCGGCTGCTGCTGTGGCGGTACGACGCCTTCGGCGCGCTGGCCTTCCCGGTCTTCTGGGCCGCGGTCATCACGTACTGGGTGAGCCGGGCCCGCCTGCAGCGCCGCGCGCCCCAGCACTGACCCGGACGGGGCCGGCCCTTCCCGGTGAAAAACCGTTGTCGCGCCCGGTGTTCCGCTGCCTAGACTCCACCGCGTACCGCCGCACCGGCGGCCGTACCTCCACGCACGGAACGAAGGGAGACACCCATGCGCGCCACGGCCCTGAACGCCACCGCCCGCATCCGTGGTGTCTCCCGTACCCGGTACGACGTGATCCTGGCCTCTTCGTCGCCCCGGTGCCGGCTGCGCGGCCGCCACCGCTGACCCGCGACGAACCTCGGACAGACGCCTCGGACAGAGGCCTCGGACAGACCCGGGTCACCACCACCCGTCTGCGTCCCGAATCCGTGCTCCCGCACGCCCCGTCACGGGAATCGCGCTGCCCTGCATCTCCACCGCATCGCACGCGAAGGACCACCTCACCATGCGTACCCGCATCCGCAACCTCGGCATCCTGGCCCACGTCGACGCCGGCAAGACCACCCTCACCGAGCGGGTCCTCTACCTCACCGGCGCCACCCACAAGCGCGGCGAGGTCCACGACGGCACCACCGTCACCGACTTCGACCCGCAGGAACGCGACCGCGGCATCACCATCTTCGCCGCGGCCGTCAGCTGCGACTGGGCCGGCCACCGCCTCAACATCGTCGACACCCCCGGGCACGTCGACTTCGCCGACGAGGTCGAACGCGCGCTGCGCGTCCTGGACGGCGCCGTCGCCGTCTTCGACGCCGTCGCGGGCGTCGAACCGCAGAGCGAGTCCGTGTGGCGCCAGGCCGACCGGCACGGCGTCCCGCGCCTCGCCTTCGTCAACAAACTCGACCGGGCCGGCGCCGACCTCGACACCGCCGTGGCGTCCATTCGCGACCGCCTCGGCACCGTGCCGCTGCCGGTCCAGCTGCCCGTCGGCCGCGAGGACGCCTTCACCGGTGTCGTCGACCTCGTCCACCTGCGCGCCCACCTGTGGCGGGCCGGCACCGACACGTACGGGACCGGACCCGTGCCCGAAGACCTGGCCGAGGAGGCGGTACGCCGACGGCACCGGCTCGCCGAGACCGTCGCCGAACTGCATCCCGCCGCCCTGGAGGAGTACTGCGCCCACGGCACCCTGAGCCCGGAGACCCTGACCGCCGCACTGCGCGACCTCACCCTGTCCGGCGAGGCCGTGGTGGTGCTGTGCGGCTCCGCCTACCGCAACCGGGGAGTCGAACCGCTGCTCGACGCCGTCGTCGCGTATCTGCCCGCCCCCGCCGACCTTCCGCCGGTACGGGGCGACGAGCCCGCCGACCCCACGGCACCGCTCACCGCGCTCGCCTTCAAGGTCACCACCACACCGCTCGGCCGTATGACCTACCTCCGCGTCTACGCGGGCACCCTGCGAAAGGGGGACACCGTGCTCGACAGCACCACCGGCCGCACCGAACGCATCGCCCGCATCCTGCGCGTCCAGGCCGACCGCACCGCCGAGACCGACCGGGCCGTCGCCGGTGACATCGTCGCCGTCGTGGGCCCGAAGGCGGCCCGCACCGGCGCCACCCTGTGCGCCGCCGACGCGCCGCCCGTACGGCTCGAACCGCCGGTCTCCGCCGATCCGGTGGTGTCCGTCGCCGTCGAGGCCCGGCAGAGCCGCGACACGGAACGGCTCGCCGTCGCGCTTGCCCGGCTCGGCGAGGAGGACCCCTCGCTGACCGTGCGGACCGACCCCGAGTCCGGTCAGACCGTCCTGTCAGGCCTCGGCGAACTCCACCTGGAGGTCGCGGTGGAGAAGCTGCGCCGCGCCCACGGCCTGGACGTCACGGTGGGCCGCCCCAAGGTGGCGTACCGCGAGACGCCCTCCGGGACGGTCACCGGACTGACGTACCGGCACGTCAAACAGGACGGCGGGTCGGGCCAGTTCGCGGTCGTGGTCCTCGACGTCGCCCCGCTCGGTGACGGCGACGGCGACGGCGACGCGGACGGCGAGGGCGTGGACGCCTCGGGGCGGGACCTGGTGTTCCGGTCCGCGGTGACCGGCGGGCGCGTCCCGCAGGAGTTCGTGCGCGCGGTCGAGGCCGGCTGCCGGGACGCCCTGGCCGACGGCCCGCTCGGCGGCCATCCGGTCACCGGCGTCCGGGTCACCCTCACCGACGGGGCCACCCATGTGAAGGACTCCTCCGAGCTCGCCTTCCGCACCGCCGGACGGCTCGCGCTGCGCGAGGCCCTGCGCACGGGCGGCACGACCCTGCTCGAACCGGTCGTCGAGGTCACCGTCACCGCGCCCGACAGCACGGTCGGCACGGTGCTCGGCGACCTGACCGCCCGGCGCGGCCGGATCACCGAGTCCACCACCCACGCGGACACGGCGGTCCTCACGGCGACCGTCCCGCTCGCCGCGCTCTTCGGCTACGCGACCCATCTGCGCAGCCGTACGCAGGGCCGGGCCGGTTTCACCACCCGCCCGGCGGGTTACGCCCCGGCGGCCGAGCGCCGGTGAGCGGCCGGGGCCCGGCGCGATCGTGCGCCGGGCCCCGGGCCCCGGGCCCGGGCCCGGGGTGCGTCGTGGCCTGAAGTGCGTCGGGTCTGGGGCGTGTCGGGCCTAATGAGTCGCGTCGGGCCGGTCGGCCCGGGGGAGGAAGGCGGGGCGCGTGTCCGGCTCCACCGGGTCGTAGTAGCGGTGGAACACCGGGGTCGCGGAGCCGGAGACAGGAGGAACGATCCAGCTCCAGTCCGCCGGGGTCGGCCGGCCGTGCCGGATCTCCTGCGCGATGTGCCGCAGGAAGCGCTCGGACTCGGTGTGATGGTCCGCCATCGTCACGCCCGCCTCCTCGAAGGAGTGCAGCACCGCCACGTTCAGCTCGACCAGGGCACGGTCCCGCCACAGCGTCCGCTCGCTCGACCGGTCGAGCCCCAGCCGGTCGGCCATCCTGGGCAGCAGGTCGTAGCGCTCGGTGTCGGCCAGGTTCCGGGCGCCGATCTCGGTGCCCATGTACCAGCCGTTGAACGGGGCCGCCGGGTACCGGATCCCGCCGATCTCCAGGACCATCTCGCTGATCGCCGGGACCGTGTACCAGCGCAGCCCGAACTCGGCGAACCACGGGTGGTCCGGGTGCCGCAGCGGCACCTCCGTCACCGTGCCGTCCGGCAGTTCGAACCACTCGGGGCGCGCTCCGGGCCGCTCCCGCACCATCAGCGGCAGCACCTGGAACGCCTCCTCGTCCCGCTTCCAGCCGAGCGCCCGGGCCTCGGCCGTGAGCCGGGCACTGCGCGGATCGCCGACCCAGGAGCCGCCGGCCGTACGGTGCCCGGCGTAGCGGATCAGCTGGTCGTTGGCGATCCGCGGCGCGGGCCGCCCCGGCCGGTCCGGCGCGAAGACGGAGATCACCGGGCGGATCCGGCCCCCGTTCGCGGCGAGCCGCAGATGCTCGAAGCACTCCTCCGCGATCTCACCGGGCGCGGTGACCTGCCGCAGGTCGCGCACCACCAGGCTGCGCCAGTAGAGCCGGCCGATGCAGCGGGCCGCGTTCCTCCAGGCCACCCGCGCGCCGAACGCCAGCTCGGCGGGGGAGTGGACATACGTCCCGGTCCGGTCGATCTCGGCGAGCACCTCCCGTACCCGAGGCTCCGCGTCCCCGGCCTGCGGCTGCTCCTCGTGGAACTGACGGACGAACCGTTCCGCCTCCCGCCGGAGCGGTGGCACCGGGGGCGCGGCGACCGGCGGTGCGACCTGCGGTGCGACCGGTGCGACTGGCGGTGCGACCGGCGGGGCGGACTTGCGGCGACGACTCAGACTGAAGACCAAGGTGTTCCCTCCCTGGCCTCATGACTACCGTACGCATCCACGCGGGTGTGGAGAGTAGTTGAAAACGTGCCTGACGCGGCCTCTGTGCTGGTATCGTGCCCGCCTCTCGCAGCGGCCTCTCGCAGCCGTCCCGTGCCCGCCCGATGCCCCGCACGGCCCCCGTGGCCGTGCGCACCCCGTACCGCCGCGCCAGGATCGAGGGGACTCTGCCACCCAGGGACCCGCACGGAGGCGGCCATGAGCGCAGGCTGGGAACCCCGTCCCATGGCGGACACCGACGAGGGCGAGTTCCGCCCGCCGCTCGACGTGTCCGCGCCGGGACGACAACGCCGCTGGACCGTGTTCCTGCGCTGGCTGCTGCTCATCCCGCAGTTCGTCGTGGTCGTGGTGCTGTCCGTCGCGGCGTTCTTCGTGGCGATCGTCGGCTGGTTCGCCGCCCTCGTCCTCGGCCGGCTGCCCGACCCGATCCACTCCTTCCTCGGCGACGTCCTCGCCTACCAGACCCGGGTGACGGCCAGCTCGATGCTGCTCGTCGACCGCTACCCGCCGTTCGCCTTCGACGCCCCGGACTACCCCCTCCAGATCGAACTGCGCCAGACACCGCTCAACCGGCTCGCCGTCCTCTTCCGCCTCATCCTGATGATCCCGGCGTCCATCGTCAGCGGCCTCGCCCAGTCCGGCTGGTTCGCCATCGGCTGGGTGTTCTGGATCATCACGATCATCCTGGGCCGCCTGCCCGAGCCCGTGTTCGCCGCGACGGCGGCCGTCGTCCGCTACCGCATGCGGTTCAGCGCGTACGCGATGATGCTCACCCCGGTGTACCCCAAGGGCGTCTTCGGCGACGAGCCCGCGCCCGCCGCCCAGAAGCCCCTGTCGGCCACCCGCCCGCTGGTCCTCGGCACCTCTGCCAAGGTCCTCGTCTGGGTGTTCCTGATCCTCGGCCTCGCCGGCCAGATCACCAACAGCGTGATCACCGGCGGTGACGACGACTACTACGACGACGGCCGCCAGGCGGGACCCGTGCGCATCGCGCCGTAAGGCGTGCTGCACGCCGGGGAGCAGCCGAACATGGTCTGGCGTCGTGTGGGTGCTGCGGTCTCGGGGAAGACCAGTTCACATCCGGAGCAGCCCTCGCCGCGGTGATCGGACACAGAGGGCCTCGCCCGGCGGACCGAGCTGAGCTCGACTCAGCTCGGTCGCCGGCCTGGATGACGGCCAGTCAGGCCAAGGAGTCGGTCCAGAAGCGGCGCATGGTCGGGGACAGGCAGCGGGGGCCCGAACAGGCCCGGGCTGCCGTCCGGGTTCTGCTCGACAACCGACCGGACCCAGTCGTAAGCCGTCTCCAACGCCTCGACCAGCGACGGGTCGCCACCGGGGAAGGGCTGACCTGTCGCGACGGCGAGTTCCCACCCGTGCACCACCACCTCGTCCACGGCGGAGGCCCCAGCGGCCCGTGCCGGCAGCTCACCACCGCCGACCTGCGTCGTGCCGGCCCAGGCAACGGACGGTCGCCATGCCTGAGCCAGTTCGTCCAGCCGGGCGGGCAGGCGATCGCGCCAGTCCGTGCCCAGCCTCGATGCGGCCGGCACGGGGGCCCGACCACCGTCCGCGCGGAACTCCTTGGTGCCGGCGGCGGTGAAGGCCATGCACAGGCTGTCGATGTGGTCGAGGAGCTCGGCGACCGTGAGGCCACCACAGGGCGTCGGCGCGTCGAGCTGGTCGTCGCGCACGCCCCGGACGAGCTCGGCCAGGACCGACGTCGCGGGTCGCAGGTCCGGTGTCGTCATGCCTTCACCGCCACGGCCAGCCGGTCAAGCACGGAGTCCCAACCACCGCCGATCTGCTGCGCGGCATCGGGCATGGCGGCAGCGAGCGCGTCCAGTCGCTCGTGGACGATGACGAGTCTGGTCCCTTCGGGCACCGGGCGCAGGGTAACCGTCAGCAGGGAGTCGAATCGGGGTCCGGCGTCGCGGTCGGGACCAACGAAGCCCCAGCGGAAGGCGATACGCTCGTTCGGCACGAGCTCCAGCAGTTCGGCCTCGAACCCGCCGACCGGCGTGTCCGAATGGGTTTGCCAGATGCGGAAGCGGCCGCCGACGCGCTCGTCGACCTCGGCACGGGCGAGTTCCAACGCGCCTGGCGCGAGCCATCGTTGCAGGACTTCCGGGTCGAGCCAGGCTCGGTAGACGGCGGCCGGAGGAGCGGAGAGCGTGCGCTCACGCCGGACCGTCGGGAAGGGGGTGGGGCTGGACGTCATTGAGACTCCTCCTCGTCAAAATCGGTGGTCCGCTCCACGGCGTCCTGCAGGGCGTCGAGTCGCTCGTCCCAGAAGTGCTCGTAGAAGCGCAGCCAGGCGACCGCGCTGGACAGCGGCTCCAGCCGCAAGCGGCATATGTGACGCCGTCCGGTGGCGGTGCGCCGCACCAAGCCCGCCTGTTCGAGCACCTTCAGGTGCTTCGACGCCGCCGCCAGCGACATCTGCAGCGGCGCAGCGAGTTCGCCCACGGTGAGATCACCTGCGGCGAGTCGGCGCAGCATCTCGCGTCGCGCATCATGGGCCAGGGCGTGGAAGACCGCGTCCAGCGCCGGAGCACCTTCAACCATGTGGTTGACAATACGCCGGCCCGGCCATTCATTCAACCATCTGGTTAACGGTTGGCCTCGGCGAAGACGCTGCCGGGCGGCTCGACCTGCAGATCCCCTCTTTGCGCGCACCGGCCGCGTGCTGGTGCGCGCGGGTGATCGCGGGGTAGACGGAGATGTCCCAGGTGATCAGGCCCTTCGCATCGGCGCGGGCCTGGAGCTGCTCGAGAATCCGGTGGCGGTGCCGGTAGCGGTGGCGGGACCGGCACTGGTGCCGTCAGCCGTTGGGCAGGACGCGCGCGCCCCCTGACGCGTCCCTCGTGCAGCCGCTCGTACGCCAGTGGCGCCGCGTCCATGTTGTACGTCTCGACGTGCACGTCCACGGCGTCGGACCGGGCCAGGTCGAGCACCTCGATCAGCTCGGCCCGGGTGCCCCAGTACGGCGCGGTGACCGTCGCCTCGTACGGCAGCGCGCCGAAACCCACCGGCAGCATGCCGCCGCCCAGTCCGACGATGGTGACGTCCCCCTCGACCGCGACCATGGTGCCCGCGGCGGTGGCGGTCGGCGGCCCGGCCGCGGCGGTCCGTTCCCTCCAGCAGAACCCGCGACGTCCCGGCGCGCAGAGCGAGGAGGTGCCTTGACGAGCGCGCGGAAGAGGGCGGCGCGCCGCCGTCCCGGTGCGTTGGCCGGGCCCGGTGGGACCACCCGGGTTACGGTCGGCGCCATGCGCGAAGACGGCGGTGAGCACAGCAGTGAGCACGGCGGTGAGGACCGGGCGGCACGGCGGGGATGGCTGCCGTGCCTGCTCGCCGGAGCGGTGTTCGTCGTCTGCATGGCCGGCACCACCCTGCCGACCCCGCTCTACCCTCTCTACCAGCAGGAATTCGGCTTCTCCGAGCTGACCGTGACCGTCGTCTACGCGGTGTACGCGTTCGGCGTCATCGGCGTACTTCTCCTCGCCGGCAACGCCTCCGACACCGTCGGCCGGCGGCCCGCCCTGCTCTGGGGCCTCGGCTGCGCCGCCGCCAGTGCCGGCTGCTTCCTGGCCGCCGACGGGCTCCCCTGGCTGTATGCCGGCCGCCTCTTCTCGGGCCTGTCGGCGGGCCTCTTCACCGGCGCCGCCACCGCCTACGTCCTGGAACTCGCCCCGCCCGGCGGCGCCTCCCGCGCCACCTTCGTGGCCACCGCCGCCAACATGGGTGGCCTCGGCTGCGGCCCCCTCCTCGCCGGGCTCCTCGCCGAATACGCGACCGACCCGCTCACGCTCCCCTTCGCCGTCCACCTCACCCTGGTGATCGCCTCGGCCCTCGTCCTGCTGCGGCTGCCCGAGACCGTCACCGACCGGCGCCCGCTGTCCTCGGTCCGCCCCCAGCGCCCCGCCCTGCCCCCGCAGGTCCGGGCCGTCTTCGTGCCCGCGGCCATCGCCGCCTTCGTCGGCTTCGCCCTCTTCGGCGTCTTCACCTCCGTGAGCCCCGCCTTCCTCGCCCGCTACCTCCACGTCGACAACCACGCCGTCAGCGGCCTCGTCGTCGCCCTCGCCTTCTTCGCCTCCACGGCCGGTCAACTCGCCGTCGGCCGCGTCGGTGTCGCCCGCTCCCTGCCCGTCGGCTGCGCCGTCCTCTTCGCCGGCCTGCTCCTCCTCGCCGGCGCCCTCGCCACCGACACCCTCGCCCTCGTCGTCCTGTCCGCCCTGGTCGGCGGCACCGGCCAGGGCCTCGCCTTCCGTGCCGCGATCGCCGCGGTCGCCCAGGCCGCCCCCGCCGACCGCCGCGCGGCGGTCATCTCCACCCTCTTCGTCGTCGCCTACACGGGCATCTCCCTCCCTGTCATCGGCGTCGGCCTGCTCTCCGACCCCCTCGGCCTGGAGGGCGCCGGCCTCGTCTTCATCGCCTGCATGCTGATGCTGATCGTTCCGGCGGCGGGGTATCTGCTGCGGAGGCCGGTGAGGGTGGGGGAGGGGCGGTGACGACCGGTGTCGGGTGGGTACGGCCCGGGCCTCCCGCGGGAATTCCGCGTGACAGGCGGACCCGCCTCCGCGACCATCGACCGATGATGACCACGGAACCCGCTCGCCGCCCGCTGCTCCAGCTCCGGATCGTCTCCCCGCCGGCGGGCTCTGAGCGCGGCGTCCCCGAGGTCCGCCCCGTCGTCGACGGCCAGGACCTGCTGGTGGACGGCTCCTCCCACTGGCGCGGCGCGAGCCCACGTCACCTGCTGGATCCGGACGACAGGCCGCTGCACGCCGATGCCGTGCCGCGCGAGGTGCGGCTCGCGGGTGGCGGATGCGGCGTGGAGAGCTGCTGCGGCGCGCTCTACGTGACCGTGGTGCGGGACGGCGACGAGGTGGTCTGGTCGGGCTGGCGGGACCCGGCCGGACCCGGAATCCGGCTACCCGAACTGCGCTTCGACGCCGAGCCGTACGAGGCGGAGGTGCGGCGGGCGACGGCGGACCGGGGCTGGGAGTGGCCGGCCTGCGCGGTCGCGAGGCTCCTGGAGGCCGCGTTGCGGAGGCGCGAGGACTGGCTCGCCCGCTGGGAGTGCGAACTGGAGGCGGTCTGGGCCGCCCGCCGCGAACCCGACCGCATCCACGTCGTCCTGGGGCACCCTGGCATCGACCTTGAGGACGGCCGGCCCTGGCTCCAGTTCGGCCTGACCCTCCTCGTCGACGACGGCGACCCCACCGAGCAGGCCGGGCGCTTCGAGGCCCAGCTGACCGCCGCTGACCCACGCGCAGTGGCCGAGGTGTGGGGAGGCTCGGCGGACGCCGAGCGGCTCGGCTACCCCTGGCCGCCGACCCTGGGGGAATGAAGAAGGCCGGGGGGAGCGGCACGGCCCGGTTGCGCCCTACGGGGGGCACGGCCCGGGGCGCATTTCGGTTGAGTCGAACGTCGACGCGGGCCGCCCCTGCGCCGTGCCGGTCCCGCGCGACCCGGATTCCGGCCGGGGCGCGGCGCGGCCCTTGGCGTAGGGCCTCGGTGTCAGAACCCGCTCTGCGCCTTGCCGCACGGTGAGTGCGGCCGCCTGTCGAGGCTCGTCCCAGGGCGCCGCCTGCGCGCGGCGGAGGCGCCCAGACTTCGGCTGCGCTGAACGCCGGACACGGCCACCCCCGCACCGCGCTGGTCTCGCGCGTCCTGGATTCCGACAGGGTCGAGGGCCCCAGGCGTAGGGTCCTGGTGTCAGAACCCGCTCCGCGCCGCGCCGTACGGCGAGTGCGCCGTCCGTCGTGGCGCGGCCCGAGGCGTCGCCGGTACGAGGCCGAGGCGTCGTGAGCGCCCCGCCTGCGGCGCCCGTCACGGCCGCCCGGGTACCTCGACCGGCCGGACCACCGTCAGCGCGCCCTCGCGGCGCGCCACCATCGCGAAGCCGAAACGGTCCGCCTCCAGGCACAGCGCGACGTCGTCCGCGTGCACACCCCGGTAGCCCCGGCGCAGCCCCTCGGCGAGGTCGGCCGCCGCCCGGGAGGTCCGGGCGCGGTGCAGATACGGGGCCACATCGCCGACCCCACCGGCCTCGCTCGCGCCGCCCGAGTCGAACCGCCCCGCGATGTACTCGGCGCAGGCCAGGTCCTCGTCCGCCCGCCCGTCCTCGCCGGTGACGACGAACGTCACCGGCGAGGAGACTCCCGCACCCGCGCCCCGCAGGAACGCGGCCGTCGCGCCCGCCACCACGAAACTCGCGCACAGGACGAGCTCGGCGCCGCCGACGGCCAGCGCGCCCACCGTCCCCGCCGTCGTCTTCTGCACCACCGTACGGCCGGCCAGGTCGGACGCCCTGACCAGGCCCGGCGAGTTCACCGCGTCGAACCCCTCAGCCGGTGTCCCGTCCTTGAGCGCGAGCCACCCCGGACGGGCGGCCTTGAGGGCCAGCGCCTCGGCCTCCGACGCCGCCAGGACGATCCGTTCCGCGCCGCGCGCGAAGGCCCACGCGGCCACGGTGAAGGCGCGCATGACGTCGACGACGACGGCGACGCGCGGCGGGCGCCCGGTCAACTCCGGTATGCCGAGGAAACGGTGCCGGTCGTGGCACCCCGCGGGCACCGCCTCACTCACCGCCGCCACCGTCACCGCCCCCACCGCCCAGCAGATGCTGGTCCGACCCCTGACGCTTACGGCTCGCGCGCTGCGCGCCCCGTACGAGTTCCCCGGCCGCGAGCGTGGCGGCCGCCACGCCCCGTACCCAGCGCGGTCCGCCCCGCGCCGCCCAGACGACGCAGCCGCATCCCGCGGCCACCAGCACGAGGACGGCGCTCAGTACGAGCACGATCATGCCCGTTCCCCCCTTGATCTCCCGGTTTCCCGGCACCTTGCGTGGTCGGCGCCATTCTTCCAGCTCGCTCCGACAGCCGGCGGACCCCGACCCCGCCCCCGACCCCCCGACCCCGCCCCCGACCCCTCGACCGCGCCATCCGCCCCTGCCCCCACCCGCCGCCCCGCTGGCCGCCCTCCGCCTCCCGGTGGCACGCTGAGAGGAGGGAGACGAGGGATCCGTACCGACGACAGGCGGGAGGACCCGATGGGCCGCGACGTCCCGGCGCTCACGTTCACCCGTGACGACCGCCGCCGGTTCCGCGACAGAACCCACACCTGCCTCGACGTCCTCGCCCGCATGCTGCGCGAGGCACGCTTCGACGTCGAGCGGCCCCAGGTCGGCCTGGAGATCGAACTCAACCTCGTCGACGACGCCGCCCGCCCCGCCATGCGCAGCACCGAGGTCCTCGAAGCGATCGCCGACCCCGCCTGGGACAGCGAGCTCGGCCGCTTCAACCTGGAGATCAACATCGCGCCCCGGCGTCTCGCCGCGGGCGGCCCCGACGCCTGGGAGGGCGAGATCCGCGCGGCCCTCGACCACGCCGAGGAGCGGGCCTCGCAGGTCGGCACCCACCTTGTCATGATCGGCACCCTGCCCACCCTGGACCGCGCCGACGTCGACCACTCCGCCCTCTCCGAGAACCCCCGCTACCACCTGCTCAACGAGCAGATCTTCGCCGCCCGCGGCGAGGACCTCCTCATCGAGATCGACGGCGTCGAACGGCTCCGCACCTACGCCGACACCATCACCCCCGAGGCCGCTTGCACCAGCACCCAGTTCCATCTCCAGGTCGCACCCGAGGAGTTCGCCGACCACTGGAACGCCGCCCAGGCCGTCGCCGGCGTCCAGATCGCCCTCGCCGCCAACTCGCCCTTCCTCTTCGGCCGGGAACTGTGGAGCGAGACCCGCATCCCGCTCTTCGAACAGGCCACCGACACCCGCCCCGACGAGCTCAGGATCCAGGGCGTACGCCCGCGCGTGTGGTTCGGCGAGCGCTGGATCACCAGCGTCTTCGACCTGTTCGAGGAGAACACCCGCTACTTCCCCGCCCTGCTGCCGCTCGTCGACGACGAGGACCCCGAGGCCGCCCTCGACCGCGGCGACATCCCCCACCTCGCCGAACTCACCCTCCACAACGGCACCGTCTACCGCTGGAACCGGCCCGTCTACGCGGTCGTCGACGGCGTCCCGCACCTCCGCGTCGAGAACCGCGTCCTGCCCGCCGGCCCCACCGTCGCCGACGTCATGTCCAACGGCGCCTTCTACTACGGACTCCTCCGCGCCCTCGTCGACGAGGACCGCCCCGTGTGGACCCGTATGTCCTTCTCCGCCGCCGAGGACAACCTCCACACCGCGGCCCGCCGAGGCATCGACGCCGAGCTCTTCTGGCCCGGCATGGGCCAGGTCCCCGCCAGCGAACTCGTCCTGCGCCGCCTGCTGCCGCTGGCCCACCGCGGCCTGGAACGCCTCGGCCTCGACGCACAGTGGCGCGAGCCGCTCCTGGGCATCATCGAGCAGCGCTGCGTCACCGGCCGCAACGGCGCCGTGTGGCAGTCCGAGATGTTCCACCGCCTCCACGACGTCACCCACCTGCCCCGCGCCGAGGCACTGCGCCGGATGACCGGCCAGTACATCGACTACATGCACCTCAACGCCCCGGCGCACACCTGGCCGGTCGACTGACCGGCCGCCGGCCGCCCGCCGCCCATTGCCCCCGTTGTCAGTGCCGGATGCCAGAGTGGGCGTACGGGGCCGGACCGCGGCCCGTGGACGGGAGGGAACGGGAAGCATGGGGGACTACTTCGAGCGGATCGTCGACATCGACATCGACGCGACGGCGGAGGAGGCCGGCCTGCTCGCGGACCGGATCACCGAATGGCTCGTCGCCGAGGGTGTCATCACCCGCGCACCGGACGGCACGGGCATGTACAGCCAGTACGCGGACGGGGGCTACGCCCCCGGCCCCCGGTGGACCCGCGCCGTGCAGGCGGACCTCGGCCGGCCG
This sequence comes from Streptomyces sp. NPDC048623, assembly GCF_040650755.1. Lineage (NCBI taxonomy): Bacteria > Bacillati > Actinomycetota > Actinomycetes > Kitasatosporales > Streptomycetaceae > Streptomyces > Streptomyces sp. NPDC048623. The sequence continues at coordinate 97,915 of NZ_JBEZHV010000022.1, read as the reverse complement.
CCGGGCCCGCTCGCCGTCATCACCGGCCGCCACCACTTCGTCGGCGGCCAGGGCGAGGACGACGCCGAATACGCCGTCTGCCCGCGCTGCGCCACCCGCACCACCTTCATCGACTACCCGAACTCCTTCGAGGCCGACGAACCGACCTGGGCCCCCTTCCGCGCGGCCGTCGAAGCCTGGGAGGCCACCGGCACGGGCGAGGCCATATGTCCCGCCTGCGCCACCCCGTCGCCCGTCACCGACTGGCAGTGGTGCGACTCCTACGCCCTGGGCACGCTCTGCCTCGAATTCTGGGGCTGGCCCCCGCTGTCGGACGCCTTCGTCGCGGATGTCACCGCCTGCCTGGGGCACCGTACGGCACAGCACACGGGCAAGTTCTGACACCGGGGGCTCTGCCGGCGGCTACGGCCCGGCGATGAGGAAGATGATCTCGACGCGGCCCGGCGCGTCGCCCGCCGGGTCGTGGACGCGGTAGAGCAGCGTGATGGTGAGGCCGTTGTCGCTCGCCGGCAAGGTGGCGACGCGGCGCAGCTCCGCGCCCCGTACCGGCTGGGGGCGGGATTCCGGTGGGCGCGGCTCCTCGGCCAGCGCGGCCAGGGCGTCATGGAGGGCGCGGCGGCCGCCGGGGGAGAGATGGGCGATCTCGTTGTAGAGCCTGCGGGGGATCTCGACGCTCCAGTGGGTCACGAGGCGGCGCCGCCCTTGTCGAGCTCGGCGAACAGGTCCTCCACCGTCATCAGTTCCGTCTCGCCGGCGAGCGAGGCGCGTATCGCCTCCCGCACCTCGGGACGCGTGCGCATCGCGACCAGCTGCCGCGCCTGCGTGATGACCGTCCGGTGCCCCGTCCCGAACCGGGCGGCGTCGAGACGCGCGTCGAAAGCGGTCAGCTCGGCCGGATCGATGTCGGCGAGCGCCGCCCGCAGCTCGGCAAGCGTCTGCGGCCCCTCGTCGTCCTCCAGCCGGTACGGACTGGCGTAGACGGGAGCGGATACGGACAGGGGTGCGGGAGCGGACGCGGACCCGGACCCGGACGTGGTGTCGTGCGGCAGAGGACTCATGAGCGTGCCTCCTCGTCTCGTACGGCTTCCACGGTACTGCGGGCCCGGCCCCGGGCGGGAGGCTCCGGTCACGGCGAATGTGCCGTCGGCGAGGTCAGGGGATCGAGGTGCCGCGCCTGCGAACACCGGTGAGACCTCGTCACATCCCGGCACCTCTCGTCGAGTGAACCCTCACCCTCACGTCCAGGGTCACGGTTCGCTCCTCTCGGGAACGGTCACCGCCGGATCGGACCGAAGCCGACGCCCCTCCAGAGCGCGCGCCGCGCGGACCCGCGATCGTCGGTGACGCGGTCCTCAGGCACGGCCCAGTGATGGACCGGCGTCGCGCCCTCGGTCAGTGCGGGCCAGCCAGGGTCGCCGGTCGCCGCGAAGTCGGCCCAGGCCCGGACCATGCGGGAGGAGAGAGCCCGGTCGGCCGCGTCGGGAGCCGCACCGAGGAGGAAATCAGCGCCTTCCGCGTCGAGGTTGGCGAAGGCGAAGGGCACATCGGCGGTGTGCCAGGGCCGGGTGGGTCCGCCCTCGACCTGGCGCCTACGGGCGAAGCGGGACAGGTGGGCCCGGCCGCCGGCGCGGACGTGCTGCTCGGCGAGCCGGCTGCTGTACTCGCCGAACTGCGCGTCGCCGAACAGCGCCAGATAGCGGTCCCGTACCGGCGCTCCGGGCATCAGCTCCCGGTATGCGTCGGGCAGGGCGGCCGGAAGGCCGAAGGCCCGTGCGAAGGCGCCGAGTTCCTCCTCGGACGTGACGTCCCGGATCGCTCCCACCCGGTGCAGGAACCAGCACTCCTCCAGCGTGTGACACACCAGCAGGTCCACCTCCCGCGCCGCACCCGCCCCCAGCGCGTCGAGCGGGGTCGCCGGAAGCACCTCGCCGTCGACGACGGGCTGGTACACCACCGGGTTGTACGCCTGCACCGCCGCCACCGGACCGCCCTCCCGGCACCGCGCCGCCACCCCGTCGGACGCGGCCACGAGCCGCTCCGGCGCGGCGGACAGCAGCCCGTCCGCCGTCGCGGCCACACCGGCCTCCGCCGCGACGGCCGAGGTGATCGCCGCGGCGACCTCGGGTACGTAGAAGGCGCTGGGCACGCTGTGCGCGACGACCCGGTGGAACAGCCCACGCGCCTCCTCCATCGCCATCAGGCACACGGCCGAACCGGCGCCCGACGACTGCCCGGCGACCGTCACCCGCCCCGGATCGCCGCCGAACGCGGCGATGCCGTCCTGGACCCAGCGCAGTGCCGCCACCAGGTCGAGCAGCCCCCGGTTGTCGGGAAAGCCGGGCACATGGCCGAATCCCTCGAACCCGACCCGGTGCCCGACACTCACCACGACCAATCCGGCGCGGGCCAGCGCGGCCCCGTCGAAGTCGGGCTGGGCCGGCGAACCGAAGGTGTACGCGCCGCCGTGCACCCACACCAGCACCGGCCTCGCGCCCCCGGCCGCGGTCCCCGGCCCGGCCCACACGTTGAGCGTGAGGACGTCCTCGTCCCCGGGCCGCCACACCGGCGCGCCCGGCAGCCGCGCGGACTGCGGCGAGATCGGCCCGAAGTCCCCGCAGTCCCGCGTCCCGCTCCACGAGGCCGCCGGGCGCGGCGCCCGGAACCGGTACGGGCCGAAGGGCGGGGCGCCGTACGGGATGCCGAGCACGGCCACGCCCCCGTCGTCCGTCCGCCGGCCCCGCACCCGGCCCTTCGGCGTATGGAACTCGGTCCCCGCCCCTGCCGTCCCGCTCACGCGCGCCCCCTGTCTCTTCTCCCGGCCCTCGCCGTCCGACGGAAGATCCTTTGTACCGGACCGCCCGCCCCGGACGGGAACCGTCGGCACGGGTGACGGCAGGTCAGCGCCCCCGTCGTCCGAGGGCGTTGTCAGTGGTGGCCGATAGCGTCGTGGGTGTTGGAAGAGACCGTTCCTGACAGGGGGCATCGATGACCGAGGGCAGTGTGGCGACCACGCTCAGGGTGGTTCTGACGGACGTCAACGCGGGTGTGGTGGAGGCCTGGCGCGCGGCCTTCGCCGATACGCGGGGGATCGAGATCCGGCGGGGTTCGATCCTCGACGAGGACGTGGACGCGTGGGTCACGCCGACGAACGCGGCGGGGCGGATGGACGGCGGTGTCGACGCCGTCATCAAGCGGCACCTCGGGGCGGGGATCCAGCTGCGGGTGCAGCGGGCGATCCGGGACCGGTTCGCCGGCCGCCTGCCGGTGGGCAGCGCCGTGTGCGTGCCGTCCGGGGCGACCGTGCCGCGGTTCCTCATCTCGACACCGACCATGGTGGGCTCCTCGCAGAACGTGAGCGAGACCCTCAACGTCGCCATGGCCTGCGCGGCGGCCTTCCAGGCCGTGCACCGGCAGAACCGGAAGGCGCCCGGCAGCATCCGCTCGGTCGCGCTGGTCGGGATGGGCGCCGCGACCGGCCGCGTGCCGGCGCGGATCTGCGCCAACCTCATGTGGACCGGCTACACCCTCTTCCACGACCACTGGTTCGAGGACGACGACGAGCTGCGCGCCACGATCACCTCCCAGCTTGCCGGCATCGACCAGGCCCCGCAGACCACGAGGGTGCGGATCATGCCGCCGAAAGGGCATTCCTTTCGTCCCTGACAGCACCGGGGCAGCCGCCGGTACGGCCGACGGCCCGGCCGCCGCGAAGCCGGCCCCCGCCACTCCGCCCCCGCCCGTCGCCGGCCATCCCCACCCCCACTGTCACCCCTCAGGCACCACGACCGGGAGTCCGTCCGCCATGAGCGACGCCACCGCCACGCCCACCCCGCAGCAGCCCGACCCGAACGACCCGCTCGCTCTCGCCGAACTCTTCAGCGGCGGAGGCGAGCCCTGGCTGCCGGTCCTCAAGCCCGTCATCGAGGCCCGCCCCGACGCCGCCCAGTTCATCGGGCCCGGCCGCAGCCCCCAGGTCGTGCCGGTGCGCGAACTGACCTTCCAGGCGCTCAAGCCCAACCCGCCGCACAAGTGGAAGGTGGTCGTCTTCGGCCAGAACCCCTACCCGCGGCCGGAGAGCGCCACCGGCATCGCCATGTTCGACAACACCTTCAACGACTGGAAGGACAGCCAGTTCGGACGGGTCGTCAGCATCCGCTGCCTCATCAAGGCGGCCGCGATGTGGAAGTACGGCATCGTCAAGAAGACGCCCATCGGCGACGTCCGCGCCCTCCTGAAGGAGAAGGACACGGTCCAGCCGCCCGAGTGGTTCCAGGCCATGCTCACCCAGGGCGTGCTGCTGCTCAACGCCTCGCTGACCGCGAGCGCCGACGGCGCCATGGGCACCGACCAGCACACCACCTTCTGGCGCCCGGTCGCCGAGAAGATCGTCGAGGAGATCCTGCGCGCCAAGCAGGAGGCCGAGGACCCGGAGGACCGCGGTGTCGTGTTCGCCTGGTGGGGCGCCCACGCCCGCAGCCTGAAGCGGATCGTGCTGCGCCTGCAGAAGAAGTACCCGGACGTGGAGGTCCGGCACCTCGACCACGCCAACCCGGCGGCGCAGGGCGACATCTTCTGCGAGGGCGACCATCTCGCCACGGTCAACGACGCCCTGCTCTCGCTCGGCGCCGACCCCGTCGACTGGCTGCCCAGCAAGGGGTGGAACAAGTCGAAGGCCGGTGCCGGCACCGGCTCCGGCACCGGCTCCGCGGGTCCGGACGACGACGTCGCCGCACGCATGGGCGCCTTCATCGCCTCCACGATGGAACTGCACCAGCTGTATCTGGAGCGCCTCACCAGCGTCCGGGACGAGGGTCACGTCCTGCCCCCGGTCACCGGCGTGCTCGACACGCCGCTGATGCCCTTCGAGGACGCCGTCGCCCCCGTCACCGAGGTGCTCGCCGGGCTCGGCCGTCACATCGACCGCTCGCGCGAGTTCGGCAAGCGCCGGGCCGACGAGCCGGCGGGCGGCGGGCTGTCCGCCGACGCCATCGCGGCGCTGTTCCTCTACACCTGCGAGTCGGGCTTCTACCGCAACATCAACGCCGTCCTGCGCTCTCCGGACCGCAGCCGTGTCGTGCCCTACCTGCCGTATCTGCGGCTGCTGTTCTCGGCGGTCTCGGAACTCCCCGCCCGCACCGAGCCGCTGTGGCGCGGCGTCGCCCTCGACCTGCGCCGCCAGTACCCCCTCGGCTCCACGGTCACCTGGTGGGGTGTCTCCTCCTGCACCTCCGAGCTGGGCGTCGCCCGCTCCTTCCTGGGCAGCCGCGGCAAGCGCACCCTCTTCGAGGTGACCCCCGCCCGCGCGGTGGGCATCCGCAGCTTCTCCGCCTTCACCGGAGAGGAGGAGTACATCCTCGCCCCGGGCACCCAACTGGAGGTCACGGACGTGACCACCGAACGCGGCGGCCTGTGCACGGTGAAGCTCACCGAGGTGGAGGCGCCGCTCGTCTCCTGACACACCGGCGCCCCGGTCCGTCCCGCAGTGGAAGCCATGGTGCTGCTCCTGTTGCTGCGTGGGGGGAGAGAGAAAGCAGCTGGGGAAGTGGGGGGGCGCGAGGCTCAGGCGTTGTTCGGGAGCGGCGCGGCCGGGCTGACCAGGCCGGCCGCGCGGAGGTCGGTCCAGAACGCGGCCGGGACGGTCTCGTTCAGGGCAGCGACGTCCTCGGCGATCCGGCTGGGGCGGGTGGCGCCGGGGATGACGGCGGCCGCGACCGGGTGGGCGAGGGAGAACTGCAGGGCGGCGGACTTGATGGAGACGCCGTGGCGCTCGGTGAGCGCCTTCAGCCTCCCGACCCGCTCGACGATCTCCGCCGGGGCCTGCTGGTACTCGAAGTGGGTGCCGCCGGCGAGGATGCCGGAGCTGTACGGTCCGCCGACGACCATGTCGACGCCCTGCTCCTGGGCCATGGGCAGCAGGCGCTGAAGGGCGTGCTCGTGGTCGAGGAGGGTGTAGCGGCCGGCGAGCAGGAAGCCGTCGGGCTGCGGCTCGTCGAGCGCGAGGGTCAGCTCGATGGGCTCGGTCTTGTTGACGCCGAGGCCCCAGGCCTTGATGACGCCCTCGTCGCGCAGCCGGGACAGCACGCGGAAGGCGCCGGTGCGGGCCTCCTCGTACTTCTGGAGCCACAGGTCGCCGTGGAAGTCCTGGGCGATGTCGTGGACCCAGACGATGTCCAGGCGGTCGGTGCCGAGGCGCTTGAGGCTGTCCTCGATGGAGCGCTCGGTGGCCTCGGCGGTCCACTCGTGGACGATCTTGTTCGGGTTGCCGTGCTCGAACAGGCCGCCCTTCTCGCCGAAGTCGGGCACTGCCGTCTCATGCTCGTCGAGGATGACGCGGCCGACCTTGGTGGAGAGCACGAACTCGTCGCGGGGCTTGGCGGCGAGCACCCGGCCGAGGCGCTCCTCGGCCAGGCCCGCGCCGTAGAACGGGGCGGTGTCGAAGAAGCGGATGCCTTGGTCCCAGGCCGCCTCGACAGTGGCGAGGGCCTCGTCCTCGGGGATGGCGCGGAACATGTTGCCGAGCGGGGCGGTGCCGAAGCCGAGTCGGCCGGGAAGGATGTCGGTGAGAGACATGGAGGATGCCTTCGGTGTGGGGGTGAGCAGGGCGGGCCGTCGCTAGATGCGAGCACGCCTTATATGTGTAAACAATAGTTGCATGCGCGGACTAATGTGAGGAGGTGGCCGCGGATTCGTTCCGCGCCGCCGCCGGGGCGGGGAAGTGCGGCAGCACGTACTCCGCGAGCTCGTGCAGCAGCTCGTCCACCGGCCGCTCGTTCGGGCGCAGGTTGAAGGAGACGTGGGAGACGCCGAGTTCGGCCATCCGCCCGAGGCGCTCGATCAGGGCCTCGCGGCCCGTGCTCAGACCGAGGCGGATGGGCCGCGGCGCCGCGCCCGCGTCCTCCTGGAGGGTGAGGACCATCGGAGTCAGATACGGCTTGCCGCCACCGGCCCCGCCACCACTCAGCTTCCGCCACTCACGCGCCTTGAGCCGCAGCGCGCCCAGGTCGCGCGGATAGTTGAGCGAGGCGTCGGCGTGCTCCGCGATCCACGCGGGCGCCTGCTGCGCACCGCCGGCGACGGCGATCGGGATCCCCGCCGGCCCGACGGGCCGCGGCAGCACTTCGAGCTTCCGGTCCGCGTCGAGACCGGCCCCGGGCAGTTCGAGCGGGCCCGGGCGCCAGGCGGCGCGCAGCGCCTCGACACCGTCGCGGAACGCCGCGCCGCGCCCGTCGAAGTCCCGCCCGAACAGCGGGTACTCCACCGGCCGGTCGCCGCTCGCCAGACCGAGCAGCATGCGGCCGCCGGAGAGTACGTCGACGGTGGCCGCCGCTTTGGCGACGAGCAGGGGCTCGCGCAGCGGCAGGACGACGGCACCGGTCGCGAGGACGGCGTTCTCGGTGACGGCGGCCAGATGCCCGAGATGGGTGAAGGTCTCGAAGACGCTGCCCGCGTCGCCGAAGGCGACCGGATCGTAGAGGGGGACGTCACGCAGCCACAGGGCGGCGAAACCGAGCCGGTCGGCGAGCCGGGCCAGCCGGGTCTGTGCGGTCAGGTCCGGGACGCCGAAGGGACGGCCGGCCGCACGGCCGGCGCGCCCGCGCTCCACGCCCCAGTCGTTGTCGAGGGGGAGTTCGAGACCGAGAGTGAGCCGTCCGGCGGCGGGAGCCAGCCGGACGAGCGCGGGATGAGGAGTGGAGAGCTGTGTCGAGACAGGGGCGGGGGTGGGCACGGCGGGTCCTTCCGGACGCCCGCGCCTGGGCCCCGGCCCCGTTCCGGGCCGGTCGCCCGGAACGGGGCCGCGGCGCGCGAGCGCGAGCAGGCGGGGGAGGGGGAGGGATGCGCCCTTCGAGCGGGCGCGCGGGGTCAGTTCAGCTCGTCGGGGTGCGGACCGGTCCGCAGGCCGCGGTCGAGTCCGGCGATCGCCGCCAGCTCCTCGTCCGACAGGACGAAGTCGAAGACGTCGAAGTTCGCGCGGATCCGGGCCGGGGTGACCGACTTCGGGATGACGATGTTGCCGAGCTGCAGGTGCCAGCGGATGACGACCTGGGCGGGCGACTTGCCGTGGGCGGCGGCGATCGCGACGATCGCCGGGTCGTCGAGGACCGCGCCCTGCGCGAGCGGGCTCCACGCCTCGGTCGCGATCCGGTGCTCGCCGTGGAAGGCGCGCAGCTCGGACTGCTGCAGCGCGGGGTGCAGCTCGATCTGGTTGACGACCGGGGTCAGCGTGGCGCCGTCCATCAGCCGCCGCAGGTGCTTGGGCTGGAAGTTGGAGACGCCGGCGGCGCGGATCCGGCCCTCCTCGGCGAGCCGCTCCAGGGCGCGCCAGGAGTCGCGGTACAGGTCACGGGCCGGGGTCGGCCAGTGGATCAGGTACAGGTCGACGTAGTCCAGGCCGAGCTTGGCCAGGCTGTCGTCGAAGGCGCGCAGGGCGGCGTCGTAGCCCTGGTCGGCGTTCCACAGCTTGGTGGTGACGAACAGCTCCTCGCGGGCGATCCCGGAGGTGGCCAGGGCGCGGCCGACGCCGGCCTCGTTGCCGTAGATGGCGGCCGTGTCGATGCTGCGGTAACCGGCCTCCAGCGCGGAGCTGACGGCGGCGGTGGTCGCGTCGTCGGCGACCTGGAAGACGCCGAAGCCGAGCTGGGGGATCTCGACGCCGTTGTTCAGCTTGACCGTGGGGACGGCGGGGGTGGCGGGGATGGTGGACGGTGCCATGGTGTGCGGGTGCTCCCTTACTTGGTGCGGGCGGAGAGGGTGTAGCGGACGGTCTGGGCGCTGATGAGCCCGTCGCGGAAGACGAAGGTGTCCACGCCGTCGGTGACCTCGTGGGCGGAGCCGGCGGCGGCCCACTGCAGGAACAGCACGTCCCCGGCGAACCGCGGCGTCAACTGCCACTCGGCGTCGGGAAGGTCGGCGAGCAGCCGGCCGATGCCCTCGCGGACTCCCGCGCGCCCGGTCAGGACGCCTTCGGGCGTGAGGAAGACGGCGTCCTCCGTGTAGTTCTCGCTGATGAGGTCCAGGTCGCCGGTGCCGAGGCGCTTGCCGTGGTCGGCGAAGACCTCTTCCGGAGTGCGGGTGAAGGTGCTCATGTCGGTGCTCCTGCGGTGGGTGGGATCAGTGGTGTACGGGGGTGGGGGCGGGCGCCATGACCTCGGCGGCCTCGGGCTCACGCGCGGGGGCGCGGCGCTCCAGGGCGGCGGACCAGAAGGCGAGGAGCAGCGCCGCGGCGGCCAGGACGGCACCGACCCAGTTCGGGGCGGTGTAGCCGAGACCGGCGGAGATGACGAGCCCGCCGAGCCAGGCCGCGAGCGCGTTGCCGAGGTTGAAGGCGCCGATGTTCACGGCCGAGGCCAGGGTCGGCGCACCGTGCGCCTGGTCGAGGACCCGCTTCTGCAGCGGCGGCACGGTCGCGAAGCCCAGTGCCCCGACGAGCAGGATGGTGATCGCGGCCAGGATCTTGTGGTGCGCTGTCACGGTGAACAGGGCGAGCACGACCGCGAGGCCGCCGAGGGTCACGTACAACAGGGGCATCAGGGCCCGGTCGGCGAAACGCCCGCCGAGCAGGTTGCCGAGGAACATGCCGATGCCGAAGAGCACGAGCAGCCAGGTCACGGCGCCGTCCGAGTAGCCGGCGGCATGCGTCATCATCGGTGCGATGTAGGTGACCGCGGCGAAGACGCCGCCGAAGCCGAGCACCGTCATCGCCATCGCGAGCAGTACCTGCGGATTGCGGAAGGCGGTCAGCTCCCGGCCGAGTCGCGCGCCCTCGGGCCGCGGCATGGCGGGCACGAGCCGGGCGATGCCCAGCAGTCCGATCACGCCGAGCGCGGCGACGATCGCGAAGGTAGTGCGCCAGCCCACCGCCTGGCCGATGAACGTGCCCAGCGGCACGCCGACGATGTTGGCGACGGTGAGCCCGGTGAACATGGTGGCGATGGCGCCGGCCTTCTTCTCCGGGGCGACGAGTCCGGCGGCGACGACGGAGCCGATGCCGAAGAACGAGCCGTGGGCGAGCGAGGCGACCACGCGGCCGGTCAGCATCAGTCCGAAGTTCGGCGCGAGGGCGGAGAGCACGTTGCCGAGCACGAACAGGCCCATCAGCAGCATCAGCATCCGCTTCCGGCTCACCTTCGTGCCGAGCACCGTGAGCACCGGCGCGCCGACGACGACACCGAGCGCGTACCCGGTGACCAGCAGGCCCGCGGTGGGGATGGAGACGCCGTAGTCACCGGCGATCTCGGGCAGCAGCCCCATGATCACGAATTCGGTGGTGCCGATCCCGAAGGCCCCGACGGCCAGGGCGAGAAGTGCGAGAGGCATGGGCTCGACCCTCCTTGTTGCTTGAGTGAGCTCTTTGCGTGCTCTCACAATAGTTGCATGCGCGCGTTAAGTGCAAGCGCGGGCAGGGGGTGAGGTCGGGGAATCGGCGAGTGCGGGCATGTGTGGTGGCGCGGTCGCTGCTGCGCGGGCGCGCAAAAGAGCCCCCGTCCGGGCGCTGGGCTCGGCGGGGGCGGGGGGTCGGGTGCGGCGCGCCGGGGGTGGGGGTTACGCGTGCCGCGCCGGTACGTCGACGGCCTCGACCGCGGCGACCAACGGGGCCAGCTCCGGGTTCACGGCGGCCTCGTCCAGCGCCTGACGGAGTGCGGCGTCGTTCGTGGGCCGGGCCTCGTCGAGAAGCTTCCGGCCGGCCGGGGTGACGTCGGTGTAGATCCCACGCCGGTCGGTCGGGCACAGGTACCGCGAGAGCAGTCCGCGGTCCTCCAGGCGCGTGACCAGGCGCGTCGTGGCGCTCTGGCTCAGCACGACCGCGTCGGCGACCTGCTTCATCTGCAGATGCCCGCCCTCGTCGTCGTGCTGGCGGCTGAGCACGTCGAGCAGCGAGTACTCCCGCACGCTCAGGTCGTGCCCGGACTGCAGGGCGCGCTCGATGTGCGACTCGATCTTGTCGTGCAGGAGGGAGAGTGCGCCCCATCCGCTCGCGAGTGCGGTGAGCGCGGGGTCGGTGGCGGTCATGGGGTTCCGGCCTCCTTCCGGGAGGGTGTGCGGCCCAGGATAGTCCATCTACGCGAAAATCGGCCAGAGCGCATATAGCGCGACTGCAATGAGTGGTGCGGAAGCGATCGGGCGCCGCGGAGGGCGTCAGGGCGCCGCCGCCCGGCTCAAGGCCCCGGATCGTGAGCATTCCGGCGGACAGCCCGGCGCGCCACCCCGGCCTGGCGCCGAGCGCCCGCAGCCGCACCACGGGCACCTCCTCGTACGCGAGCGCACCGAGGTCGATCCGCTCGCCGTACGAGTCACGGCGGCGGAGCCGAATGCCCGACCGCTCAGCGGGAGCGCAGCGCCGTGGTGTCGTACTCCCAGAGCCGGTCCGCCGCCTCCGCGTCGAGCGCGTGGGCGGCCACAAGGCCCGGCCGCTCCTCGCCGCCCGCCACGACACGCGCCTCCTGGTTGTCCTCGAAGCAGCGGCCGGTGACGCCGTCGAGCAGCGGGGAGGCGGCCAGCAGGACTGAGGTGGATGCCCCCTGGGTGCGAGGGCGACTGCTACCTCCTCGCCCGGCAGCGCCCGTTCACCCTCCGCGGTGACCCGCGGCCGGAGCCGGTCGCGGCCGGGCCCATCTTCGCCCGAGCGGAGAGCGGGGTCGCGAGAGCGGGCGAGGGCGACGACGTCCGGCTTGCCGGTGGCCGCTTCTCCTTCGGCGCCCCTGCCCAGGAACTGCTGCTCGACCACCTGCCCCCGGTCATCCACATCCCGGCGGGCACTCCCCACGCGGAGACGGTGCAGTGGGCGCTCGCAGCCATCGACCGGGAACTGACCCACCGGCAGATGGGCTCGACCCTGGTCGCCGAGCACCTCGCCGTCGTCATGCTCGTCCACGTGCTGCGCCTCCACCTCGCACGCGAACCGCACACGGCCACCGGCTGGCCGGCCGGTCTCACCGACCCCGTGGTCGCCGCGGCCCTGGCCGCCCTCCACCGCGCTGCGTTCCACCCCCGACACCCTCGCCACGATCGCCCACTCCGTCGGCTACGGCTCCGAAAGCGCCTTCAGCGTCGCGTTCAAGCGCGTGACGGGCCTGCCTCCCGGCGACTACCGCAAGCGAGTGTGAAGCCGCCGGGCACGGAGACCCCCGTTTCCGTGCCCGGCCGAGCCACGGGCCTGCGTGGGGCGACGAGGCTGTCCGGATCGGTCAGATCTCCCTGAACCACGGATCACGAGAGGTACTCGGCCACCAGCGCCGCGAACTCGTCCTCCGTGAGCACCCTCGTCCCGAGCTGCTCCGCCTTCGCCAGCTTGGAACCCGCGCCCTCGCCCGCGACCAGGATCGTCGTCTTCTTCGACACGCTGCCGGAGGCCGTCCCGCCCGCGCGCTCGATGAGCTCGTTCATCTCGTTGCGGTTGCGCCCGGCGAGCGGCCCGTGCATGCCGCCGGTCACGACGACCGCCTCGCCCGCCAGCGGCTTGCTCCCCGTCCCGTCCGCGTCGCCGGTGCCGGGCTCGGTCATGTTCACCCCGGCCTCCACCAGCTTGTCGATGACCGGGCCAAGCGCGGCGATATGGGCCGCGATCTTCGGGGCGTTGGCGCCCGGGAGCTTGTTGACCTCCGTCAGTTCGTCCGGCGTGGCAGCACGGATGGCGTCCATCGTGCCGAAGTGACGGGCTATCTCCCGCGACAGCGTCCGCCCCGTACGCACCACACCCAGCGCGCAGAACACCCGGTTCAGCGGCTGCTCCTTCGCCTTGGCGAGCCGGTCGAGGAGCGAGTCGGCACGCTTGTCGCTCCCCGTCGCCTCCGCCAGCTGCTCCCGGGTGAGGAAGAACAGGTCGGCGACGTCGTCGACCAGGCCGGCCTCGACGAGCGCCTCCAGGTAGGTCACGCCCAGACCGTCGATGTCGAGCTGGTCGCGCCCCACCGCGTACCTGAGGGACGGCAGCCTGCCGCACCCGCCGCTCGCTCCGCCCGCGCACTCCCACCGCTCACCGGAGGTGTCGATGTCCCCGCCGCACCCGGGACACGCCTCGGGCAGGACGATGTCCGTCTCCTCGCCCGTACGCAGCGCCACCATGGGCGCCTCCACCCGCGGGATGATGTCGCCGGCCTTGTAGAGCACGACGGTGTCGCCCACCTTCAGACCGGTGTTGCGGATGAAGGCGGGGTTGTGCAGCGTCGCGTACGTGACGGTGCTGCCGTCCACCTCCACCGGCTCGAGGACGGCGCGCGGCGCGATGTGCCCGGTGCGGCCGACGTTCCACTCGACCGCGAGGAGCCTGGTCCGCGCCTCCACGGGCGGCAGCTTGTACGCGACGGCCCAGTGCGGGTGCCGCGTACCGGAGCCGGCGGCCTGCTGCTCGGCGTGGGCGTTCGCCTTGACGACCACGCCGTCGATCCCGAACGGGAGCCCCGGACGCAGCCGCTGTATCTCCTCCACCCGCGCCTGCGCCTCCGTCAGCGTGGCGTACACCCGCAGGCCGATCTCGGTGGCGGACGTGGTCTGCACACCCAGGGCGGCGACCTGGTCCATGACGGCCTCGTGGCCGGCGCCCGTGAGGAAGCCGCCGCCGTCCAGCTCCACCGCCCCGTACGCGAAGAAGGTGGTCTCGATCGTGTAGGGCCGGTCCTTGGCCCGCAGCGTTCCGGCCGTGCCGTTGCGCGGGTTGGAGAAGGGCTTCGCGCCGTGCGCGGCCCGTATCTCGTTCGCCCTCTCGAACTGCTCGCGGGTCAGCAGCACCTCACCCCGCACCTCCACCGTGACCCCGCCCGGAACCTCGGCCGGAAGGCCGGCGATCGAGCCGATCGCATGGCTGAGATCCTCGCCCTGCGTACCGTTCCCCCGTCCCACGAGCTGCACCAGACGCCCGTCGCGGTAGCGCGCCGCCAGCGCGGCCCCGTCCAGCTTCGGCTCCACCGCGTAGCCGCCCTCCACCGGGTGGTCGATCCGGCGGGCCAGGGACGCGTCCCACTTCACCAGGCCCTCGGCGTCGAAGACGTTGTCGAGGGAGAGCATGGCCACGGTGTGCGCCACCTCGCCCACGGGAGCCACGCCGCCGCCGACCTTCCCGGTGGGCGAGTCGGCCCGGACGTGACCGGGATGCGCCAGCTCGTACGCGGCGATGCCGCGGGCGAGCGCGTCGTAGGAGGCGTCGTCGAGCGCGGTCTCCCCGTCGCCGTAGTACGCGGCGCTCGCGGCGAGGGCCTGCTCGACCGCACGGGTGTAGGCGGAGCGGTCGGTCAGCGGAACAGCGGTTGCGGCAGTGGTCGTCGTCATGTGTCGATCATTGCGCGGGGGTCTGACAACGGGCCTGCTCGCAGCGTCGCCGGGGGCTGCCGCGACGAGGGCCGCACCGCCCCGGGCAGGGCGGTGCGGCCGTTCGCACGCCTGGTCCGCGCACGAGGTCGTTCAGTGCTCGTCGAGGGCCCGCAGATGGTCCCGCAGCCCGAGGCCGAAGGCCGTGGGCGTGCCGTCGTACGCGCTGATCAGAGCCGGCCCGGAGCCGCAGCTCCAGGTGTTCCAGGTCCAGCCCAGATACGAGAGCGCGCGGTCGTCGAACCACTTCATGACACGGTCGACGAACGCGTGCCCGCAGGTGTTCTCGCCGATCTCGCCCGCCACCAGGGGCACCTGGGCGGCGACCGACGCGAGGGTGGTGTTCCAGCACGCCTCGTCGGCGCAGGCGTTGAAGTTGTAGATGTGCCACGCCGCGGCGAGGTTGCCCGTCGGGTCGCTCGGGCGGTGCGCGAGCCACTGGGTCAGGTCGTTGGAGTACGCGACACCCGGGACGAGGACGAGGTTGTCCGCGCCCGTGGCGCGGACCGCGTCCACCAGGTCCTGCATGCCGGCGACCTCGTATCCGATGCCGGGGCAGTTCCCGCCGTCCCGCCAGCAGCTCCAGGCCTGGGCGGCGGTGGAGGTCGCCCGGTCCGGGTAGGGCTCGTTGAACAGGTCGAAGACGACCCGCCGGTCGTTCTTGAAGGTGTTGGAGACCGAGGTCCAGAACGCCGGGGTGTACTGGGCGTCGGGCATCGGCTTCTGACAGCTCGCGTGCACGTCCGAACAGCCCGCCGAGTTGCCGGTGTACTGGCCGTACGTCCAGTGCAGTTCGACGACCGGCGTCATGCCGTGCGCGAGCACCCGGTTCACCAGGTCCCTGACCGCGGTGACGTAGTTCGCGCCACGGTACTCGGGCTTGATGTTGTCGAGGCCGAGCCAGCACTCCTCGTTGAGCGGGATGCGGACCGTGCCGGCCTTCCAGTCGGCGATCGCCTGGATCGCGGGGTCGTCGACCGGGCCGTCCCAGATGCCGTGCCCCTGCACGCACATGAACTCGCCGCCGGAGCGGTTCACGCCGAGGAGGCGGCGGGTGGCGCCGTTCTGGTCGGTCAACCGGTTGCCGGAGACGCTCAGTTGCGGCGCGCCGGCGGCCGGGACCGGGGGAGTGGCCGGAGGAGTCGTGGGGTCGGTGGGAGTGGGGGTCGGCGTCGGCGTCGGGGGCGGAGTCGTGGGTGTGGGGGTGGGGGTGGGGGTGGGCGTGGGCGTGGGCGTCGATCCGCCCGTGGCGCAGGGCGCGCCGTTCAGGGTGAAGGCCGTGGGGGCCGGGTTGCCGCCCGTCCAGGAGGCGATGAAGCCGGCCGTCACCTTCGCGCCCGTGCCGAGTGCCCCGTTCCAGCTCTCGTTCACGACGGTCACGGTCTTCGCGGACTGGGACCACGTGCCGCCCCAGCCCTGGCTCACGGTCTGACCGGCCTCGAAGTCGAAACGGAGGTTCCAACTGCTCAGTGCCGCACTGTTGTTGGTGACGGTGACGGAGCCCTGGAAACCGCCGGTCCACTGGTTGGTGACCGCGTACTCCACGGTGCAGGCGGCCGCCGCGGCGGCTCCCGAGGCCGTGCCCGTACCCGTGGCGACGAGAGCGGCGCTCGCCGCCGCGAGCGCCGTGCCCAGGAGCAGCGCCGTCAGGCGTGGGGGATGTCGCATGAGCGAGTCCTCACAGCGAGGGCGCCCCGCGAGGGACGCCGAAGGGATGGATTCGCTCCCACCGGTCCGGCAGACCGTAGCGCCAACTCTCGCCAAGGAAAAGAGGAGTTGAGCAAATTTCCGGGTCGGATGCCTTCGACTCTTCGGGTGTCTTGACGGCGTCTCGCCGGATCTGCACAGTGGGAGCGCTCCCACTGGTTCAGAGCTTGACCACTCACCCGAGAGGGTGCCTCGCACCACCCACCTCCACCGAGCCGCGAGGAGAACCACCGCATGCCACCCCACCCCCGCCGAACCCGCGGATTACGCCGCCCGGTTCGCCCCCTCACCGTGCTCGCCGCCGTGCTCGGCCTGTCCGGCGGCCTGTTGGCGGTCGGGCCCCCGGCCGCCCGGGCGGCCGACGTGCAGTGCAGCGTCGACTACAAGACCAACGACTGGGGCTCCGGCTTCACCGCGGAGCTCACCCTCACCAACCGCTCCGGCACCGCCCTGAACGGCTGGACCCTCGGCTACGCCTACACGGGCGACCAGAAGCTGAGCAACGGCTGGAACGGCACCTGGACCCAGTCCGGCAAGAACATCACCGTCACCAACGCCGCCTGGAACGGAACCGTCGCCGCCGGGGCCGCCGTCACCACCGGCGCCCAGTTCTCCTACAGCGGCACCAACACGGCGCCCACCTCCTTCACCGTCAACGGCACCCCCTGCACCGGCGCGCACCAGCCCCCGCTCGCCGTCCTCACCAGCCCGGCGCCCGGCGCCGTCTACACCCAGGGCGACCCCGTCCCGCTCGCCGCCACCGCGGCCGCCGCCGACGGCGCCACCATCGGCAAGGTCGAGTTCTACAGCGACACCACCCTGCTCGGCACCGACACCACCGCCCCCTACACCCTCGGCGCCACCTCCCTGCCCGCCGGCACCCACTCCCTCTACGCCAAGGCCTACGACTCCCTCGGCGCCACCGGCGAATCCGCCCCCGTCGGCATCACCGTCGCCGCCGGGGCCGCGCTCGTCGCCAGCCCCGCCCAGCTCGCCGTACGCCAGGGCACGACCGGCACCTTCGACCTCCGGCTCTCCACCCAGCCGGCGGCGAACGTCACCGTGAGCGTCGCCCGCACCTCCGGCGTCACCGGTCTCACCGCGAGCCCGGCCACCCTCACCTTCACCCCGGCGAACTGGAACACCGCCCAGAAGGTGACCGTCACCGCCGCGTCCACCGGCACCGGCACCGCCGTCTTCACCGCGACCGCCCCCGGCCACACCGAGGCCGAGGTCACCGTCGCCCAGCTCGCCGCGAGCTCCGCGTACGAGGCGCGCTTCCTCGACCTGTACGGGAAGATCACCGACCCGGCCAACGGCTACTTCTCGCCCGAGGGCATCCCGTACCACTCCGTCGAGACCCTGATCGTCGAGGCCCCCGACCACGGCCACGAGACGACCTCGGAGGCGTACAGCTACCTCGTCTGGCTCCAGGCCATGTACGGGAAGATCACCGGCGACTGGTCCAAGTTCAACGGCGCGTGGGACACCCTTGAGCGGTACATGATCCCCACCCACGCCGACCAGCCCACCAACTCCTCCTACACCCCGGGCAAGCCCGCCACCTACGCACCCGAGTGGGACCTGCCGTCGCAGTACCCGGCGCGGCTCGACACCGCCGTGACGGCCGGCCCCGACCCGATCGCCGGCGAGCTGAAGAGCGCGTACGGCACCGACGACATCTACGGGATGCACTGGATCCAGGACGTCGACAACGTCTACGGCTACGGCAACGAGCCCGGAAAGTGCTCCACCGGCCCCACGGCGACCGGCCCCTCGTACATCAACACCTTCCAGCGCGGACCCCAGGAGTCCGTCTGGGAGACCGTCACCCACCCCACCTGCGACAACTTCTCCTACGGCGGCAGGAACGGCTACCTGGACCTCTTCACCGGGGACTCCTCCTACGCCAGGCAGTGGAAGTTCACCAACGCCCCGGACGCCGACGCCCGCGCCGTCCAGGCCGCCTACTGGGCCGACGTCTGGGCCAAGGAACAGGGCAAGGGCGCCCAGGTCGCCACGACCGTCGGCAAGGCCGCCAAGATGGGCGACTACCTGCGCTACTCCATGTTCGACAAGTACTTCAAGAAGGTCGGCGACTGCGTCGGACCGACCACCTGCCCCGCCGGCACCGGCAAGGACAGCTCCCACTACCTGCTGTCCTGGTACTACGCCTGGGGCGGCGCCACCGACACCTCCGCCGGCTGGTCCTGGCGCATCGGCTCCAGCCACGCCCACGGCGGCTACCAGAACCCGCTCGCCGCCTACGCGCTCAGCGCCTACGCCCCGCTCAAGCCCAAGTCCGCCACCGGCGCGGCCGACTGGGCCACCAGCCTCGACCGCCAGCTCGAGTTCTACCGCTGGCTCCAGTCGAGCGAGGGCGCCATCGCGGGCGGCGCCACCAACAGCTGGCAGGGCCGCTACGCCACCCCGCCGGCCGGCACGCCCACCTTCCACGGCATGTACTACGACGAGAAGCCGGTCTACCACGACCCGCCCTCCAACCAGTGGTTCGGCTTCCAGGCCTGGTCCATGGAGCGGGTCGCCGAGTACTACCAGCAGACCGGCGACGCCGACGCGAAGACCGTCCTCGACAAGTGGGTCACCTGGGCGCTGTCCAAGACCACGGTCAACCCCGACGGCACCTTCCGCATCCCCTCCACCCTCCAGTGGTCCGGCGCGCCCGACACCTGGAACGCGGCGAGCCCCGGCGCCAACGCCGGACTCCACGTCACCGTCGCCGACTACACCGACGACGTCGGCGTGGCCGCCGCCTACGCCAAGACCCTCACCTACTACGCGGCCAAGTCCGGCCACGCCGAGGCCAAGCGGGTCGCCAAGGCCCTCCTCGACGGGATGTGGACCCACGACCAGGACGCGCTCGGCATCGCCGTCCCGGAGACCCGCGCCGACTACAACCGCTTCGACGACCCCGTGTACGTCCCGAGCGGCTGGACCGGCACCATGCCGAACGGCGACGCCGTGAACTCCTCGTCCACCTTCGCCTCGATCCGCTCCTTCTACAAGAACGACCCGGCCTGGCCGAAGATCGAGGCCTACCTGGCGGGCGGCGCCGCCCCCGTCTTCACCTACCACCGGTTCTGGGCCCAGGCGGACATCGCCCTGGCCATGGGCTCGTACGCGGACCTGCTCGAATAATCGCCGCCCCGCGCAGAGCAGCGGCTTCCGCGTACGGCACGGCGGGGCGGTCCCGGAAGGGGCCGCCCCGCCCTGGTACGCCGGTCCGACGGCTCGGCGCAGCGCGCGGCTCGCACCGGCCTCCGTGCCGTACCACCGGTGACTGCGCAGCCCCTCGGGACGCCTCCCGGTCCCGCCGCTCATACCGGCCACCCGGCGGCCGGCGAACCGGGCCGCGTCCGGGACGGCGTACTTCACGCTCTGCGCTACGGTCGTCTTCCCCTTGCGAGGGGTGCCCCCGTCCCCGCCCGGCCTCCAACTCAGGCCGGGCGGGAACGGGTCGGCACGTCCCCCTCTTTCTTCGGCACGGGGGCCGGTCCTCTTCCGGATGGAAGGGCGACACCGAGGTGTGCTGTTTCCATATGACGGGGTCCCCGGTGGGAATGCAAGGAAAACCGGGAACTTCGCCCGCACGGTTGACCTGAGGTGAACTCACCTGCACGGGAATGGTCGATTCGGGTGCTCGACCGACCGTCCCGTGGTGCCTAATGTTCCGGAATTTCATGATCACGTCGCCTCGCGGCAGTGCGCAGGTCCATGCTGATGCTCCCTCGACCGCGGATCGGCACCCGCGTGCCGGAGGGGCCCCTTCGGCGTGGCCTTCCGGATGGCTGCGACATGACACCTGGGAACAGTATTGAACAGGAAGAAAATGGCGGCGCTGGCGCTCGTGACGTTAGTGGTGTTCGGCTGGAGCGTGGTGATGGCGGCGATGGGCCACGCGGCCCTCATAGCCGTGGCGGCCCCGGTCCTTGGTCTGACGGTCACTCAAGTCTTGTACGGGGCCCGCCCGCAGACCGCGCCGACCCCCGGGCGCCGCGTCGAGGCGGCGCCCGACGAGGAGGACGACGCCCCGTGACGACGTTGTTCCCCACACCGGGACCGGGCCCCGAGCCCGTCCCGCTGCGCCCCGGCCGCAAGCTGGGACCCGTCGCGGCCACGGTCGGCAGCGCCCACCGCGCCTGGCTGGATCCGACCCGCGAGCGCTATCTCACCAGCGGACGCACCCTCGGCGACCTCAGCCGCAGCGTCCCGCTGGCCAAGTCCAAGCTGTCCGAGCTGCTCCGGGGCGTCGGCCACTACCCGCGCTGGGAGGTCATCCACCGCCTGGCCGAGGAACTGGGCATCCCCGGCTGGCCGCTGCACCGGCTGTGGAAGCAGGCCGCCGTGGACGCCGGCAAGTCCCGGGACTGGATCGACCGTTCCACCGAGAAGGTCGTCACCGTCGCCCCGTCCGGCCCGCCCCTCGAACACGGCGCGCTGCGCTCGATGGCCGCGGAGGGATATCTGAGCTACGCCGGGGTGTTCCTGCCCGACCCGGCCGCCCGGGACGCCGCCGTCGAGGACACCTTCGCCATCCTGTGGCTGTCCTTCGGCGACGCCCTCGCCAGCCCCGACACCCGCCGCTACGCCTGGGAGATCCTGCGGGCCACGGTGCACGCCAAGGCCGACCACCGCGACCACCGGCCCCTGCTCGCCGAGGCCGCCTTCGACACCGTCGCCCTGCGCGAACAGACCTCCGCCGAGGGCGAGATGGCGCAGCTGACAGAGAGCCTGGAGCTGTTCGCGGCGATCAGCCGGCTGCCCGACGCGCAGCTCGACGTGCTGGTGCTGCGGCGCCTGTGCGGTCTCGGCACCGAGAAGGTCTCCGACCTCCTCGGCATCCCGCTCGCCGCGGTCCGGTCGAACGAGCGCCACGCCGAACGATTCCTGGAAGACACCATCGAGCTGCCCGAAGCCGGAGGAACCGCCCCATGACCACGCTCGACGCCATCCTTTCCAGGGCGCTGCTCGTCCGCGACCGCGCCGTCCCGGGCGACGCCGCCGAGCGCCGTGATGCCGAGCCGGCCGGCCGGCCCCCGGTCGCCCCCGGCCGGACGCCGGCCTCCTCGGCGACCGCGGCCGAGGATCTGCGGGCCCTGTGCGAGACCCTGGTCCGCCACACCCCGGCCACCGACGTCTCGGCCTTCGTCACCGACCAGATCCCCGAACCCCGCAGCGCCCTGATCCTGGCGTGCGTGCTGCAGCTGACGGACACCGACGACGGCGCCCGCTTCTGGTGGCAGTACGCCGCCGGTGCGGGCCAGCCCGGCGCCGCGTACTGCCTCTACCTGCACCACCTCGCGCTCGGCGAGACGCACACCGCCCGCTGGTGGCACACCCAGACCACCGAGGACGGACCACCGGCCCGGCACGTGTACACCACCACCGTCCGCTGGAACGACGCCTCCTGGAACGACGACCCCGTCGTCCTGCAGCACGAGGCCAGGGCCTCGACCACCACGATCGTGCGGGTCCTGCGCAATCTGGCCCGGCAGGTGGGCCGGCCGCGCTCCGCCGTGGTCGCCGAGCTGATGGAGTACATGCCGACTGCCGTCGCCGTCGGCTACCTCCGCGAACCCGAGAGCGAACTCCCGCTGCCGGGACCCGCCTTCGCCCGGACGATCCGTCGCCTGCTCGAAGCGGCCGCCGCCCGCCCGGACCGCCCCGGCGACCGCCCCGCCCCGCGGCATGGCACCGGCCACCCCGCGCTGGTCTCCCGCGAGACCGACGAGGCTGCGACCCGCTGAACCGGCCGGCCGGACCCGCCTCTCCGAGGGGCCCGGTCAGGGGCGCAGGATCAGCCGGATCGGGTCGCCGGTCTTGTTCTCGAGCCGCTCCACCGCCTCGGCGGCCTTCGCCAGCGGCAGTTCACCGCTGATCGACCCGGAGAAGTCCAGCCGGCCGCGCTGGAGCAGGTTCAGCAACTGCGGCAGCGCGACCGGCATGTCGGAGCCGTAGTGGCCGAGGATCTGCTGCTGGAGGTAGCTGAAACGGGTGCCGTCGGCGACCGTCAGCGGCTTGTCGGTCAGGCCCACGAGAACCAGCCGGCCCTTCGGCGCGAGCACGGACAGCGCCTGCTCGCGGACGGCCGGCACGCCGGCGAAGTCGAAGGCGGCGGCGAGACCGGCCCCGCCGGTCACCTCGCCGATCCGCTCGCGCAGCGCCGGGTCGGCGGAGTCCAGCGCCAGGTCCGCACCCTGTGCGAGCGCGCGTTCGCGGGCGGTGGGATTGGGGTCGACCGCGACCACGGGGCACGCGCCGACGGCCCGGAGGAGCTGGACGGCGTGGACGCCGAGACCGCCGACGCCCCAGACGCCGACGGCCTCGGCGGGCTTCACGGCCCCCGTGACGGTGATCGCGCCCCACGGCGTGGAGACGGCGTCCGGGATGATCGCGCCCTGGTCGAAGGGGATCGCGTCGGGCAGCGCGGTGAGCGCGTTCGCGGCGGAGAGGGCGTACTCGGCCCAGCCGCCGTCGTAGTCCACTCCGCGGGTGTACGTGACGCCGTCGCGGACCTCGCCCGCGTACAGCACGACCCGCTGACCCGGCGTCCAGCGGGTGACGCCGGGGCCGGTCTCCGCGATGGTGCCGGACACCTCGTGGCCCAGGGTGACCGTCTCGCCGCGCAGCAGCAGCGGCGTGAGGGTGCCGTCGATGAGGTGGACGTCCGACAGACAGACACCCGCGGCCTCCACCTTCACCAGGACCTGGCCGGGACCGGGTACGGGCTTCGCCACCTCCTCGATCCGCAGGGTGCGGCTGGGGACGTGCAGCCGGGCGGCGAGCATCTGCTCCATGACATGACCTCCTTGTCGCGGCGGCGGCCCGCGAGGCCTTGCGGCCTTCAACGCAAGTCACCTTGCAATACAACGTACGCCCGCACCCCGTGTAATGCAAGTAGCCCTGCGTTACGATGGGGCATGGCCACGCCCGACCCGTCCACACCGCCCCTGCGCCGCCGAGGGGCCCGGATGCGCTCCGCCGTCCTCGCCGCCACCGTGGACGTCCTGACCGAACACGGACTCGCGGGCACCACCGTCGGCGCCGTCGCCCGCGCGGCCGGCGTCCACGAGACCTCCGTCTACCGGGGATGGGGCACCCGCGAGAACCTGATCCTGGAAGCGCTGACCACGCAGCTCGACGCGGCGATGCCCGTACCGGACACCGGACACGTCCACGACGACCTCAGCGCCTACTTCGGCACCCTGGCGCGCCTGCTCGCGACGGCGCAGGGCGAGGCGCTGCTCCGGCTGAGCGCCGAACGCGACGACACCCTCCCGGACCGCCGCCTCTCCTACTGGACCGAGCGCCTCGAACGCGGCGCCGTCATGGTCCGCCGGGGCGTCGAACGCGGCGAACTCGCACCGGACACGGACCCCGGCCTCGTCATCGAGGCCATCAGCGGCGCCCTGTTCACCCGCGCCCTCATCAGCGGCGCCCCCCTCGACGAGGCCCTCGCCGCCCGGCTCGTCACCCTCACCCTCACCGGCGCGCTCCCGCGCCCTCCGGCCGGCTCCTGATTCCTCCGGAGGCCGCCCGCGCGATCATCGAGGCATCACCGGCAGCGATCTCGAACTAGTCTTCGGGGCATGGCACTTCGACCTGACGAGTTCTACGCCCACGCGCTCGCCGCCGCGGACGGCGAGCACCGGCTCCCGCTCGCGCGCATGACAGGCTGGGACATCAGCCCCTTCGAACAGGACGGCCTGCGGGTCGCCCGGCTGCGCCCTCCGGTCCTGCCCGAGCCCGCGCGGCACGGTGAGGATCCCTCGGACTGCGAGTCGTGCCGCAGGCGGGACGAAGGGATCTGGCTCAACGACAGCTGGCGGCTCACCCGGATCCCGGGAGTCGGTGTGCCGCTGGTGCTCATGCTGCACCCGCGCGACCACCACGACATGGCCGACCTGCCGGATGAGCTGGCGGCCGAACTGGGTGTGCTGTCTGCCCACCTCGTACGCCACATACAGGCCCTGCCGCACATTTCGCGCGCCCACGTCTACCGCATCGGGGACGGAGGAGCCCACCTGCACATCTGGTTCTTCGCCAGGCCCGAGGGCCAGGCCCAGATGTACGGATCGTGGATGCCCGTCTGGGACGATCTGCTGCCCGAGTACCCGGCGGATGTCGCGGAAGCGGATGCGGCGATCGTGGCGGACGCGCTGGCCGCCTCCGCCGGAGGCCGCCGCCCGGCTGCCGGCGAAGCACCGCGCGGCTGATCCGCCGGCGGCCGAGCGAAGGACAAGCCGTGGGGGTGCCGGGATCCACGCGTGACGTTGGTGTCGGATTCCTGCCGGACAGCGGGCGCGGGGCCTTGGTTGGCTGACCGCATGATCACAGCGCAGCAGAACAAGGCCCTGCTCTTCCGCTCCCTCCACACCTCCGCGCGCCCCCTCGCGCTCGCCAACGTCTGGGACGTCGCGAGTGCCCGTGTCGTCGAGTCCGCGGGGGCTCCCGCCATCGCCACCACCAGCTCCGGGATCTCCTGGTCGCACGGTCTCCCGGACGGCGAGAACCTCTCTCCCGACCGGGTGGTGGACCTGGTCGCCCGTATCGTCGCGGCCGTGGACGTACCGGTCAGTGCCGACATCGAGGGCGGGTACGCACCGGACGCGGCCGGCGTCGCCGAGACCGTCGCACGGGTGCTGGACGCCGGCGCCGTGGGCGTCAACATCGAGGACGGCACCCGGGACCCGGCCGAGCTCCGGGCACGCCTGACCGCGGCCCGGGCCGTGGCGGAACGGGCGGGCGTGCCGCTCTTCCTCAACGCCCGTACCGACACCTACCTGTTCGGCCTCGGCGACCCCGCCACGCGCCTGAAGGACACCCTGGAGCGGGCGCGCGGGTACGTGGACGCGGGCGCCGACGGCGTCTTCGTCCCCGGCGTCACCGACCCCGCCACCCTCGCGGAACTGGCCGCCGGGATCCCCGTACCGCTGAACGTCATGGCCGGCCCCGGAGCACCCGCCGTCGCCGAGCTCGGCGGCCTCGGTGTCGCCCGCGTCAGCCTCGGCGCGGGCGTCGCCCAGGCCGCGTACACCGCCGTCCGCCATGCCGCGCGGCAGTTCTACGGCACGGGCGACTATCAGCCGCTCGCCGACGCCATCCCCTTCCCCGAGCTCGATGGCCTGTTCCCCGACTCGCGCTGAGGCTCGACAGCTATGCACGATCACGAAGGATTTCGGGCGGTTCAGGCTTTCGGGTCGGTCTCTCAATAGGCCTACTTCGCCGTAATGTTGCAGGTTCTGTCACATGGTGTCTCCGATGGAATCTTTGTCCCATCGGCTGATACATATTTCCCCGCAGGCGTTACACCTCGGACGCCAGTACGAGATTCGTCGGGTCGAGCCTGTGTCAGGCGTGGAAAGGGCGGGCTTTGCTGGATACGTGCAACAGCCCTCACCGTGCCGGACACAGGCTGCTCCACCTCGCCCTGGCCCAGTGCCGGGCGGCCCGCTCCACCCTCGTCCTGCGGGTGCACGGCAGGCCCGGCGGCGTCTTCCATCTCCGGCAGGGGCAGGTGATCGCGGTCGAGACCCCCGGAGCCCCGGGGGTGGAGGCACTGCTGCTGCGCTCCGGCCGGGTCAGCGCGGCGGACTGGGCGACGCTGTCGCCGGCCGGGGTGTTCACGCCGGGCGAGGAACTCGTCGCGCGAGGGCACATCGGGGCGGCCGAACTGAAGGTGGTCACGATGATGGCCCTCCGCGACGCGGTCTTCGCCGTCGTCGCGGGGGACACCGCCGAGTGCGTGGCCGTCAGGCAGAGCGTGCCGGCGGCCCTCGCGGCCGGCGGGGAGGACCCGCTGAAGCTCCTGGACGAGGCGGCCCGCAAGGTCGCCGGGCTCGCCGCGCTGCCGCACGCCGTTCTCCCCGACCGCGAACGGGTCGTCGCCGGCCACGGCGTCGTGGGGCCGGCCGAGGACCTGGCCCCGCACCGCAGGGAGATCCTCTTCCACGCCAACGGCAGGCGCACCGCGCGCGACATCGCCTTCGTCGTGGGCCGTGGCGTCTACCACGTCACGGTCGAGATCTCCCGGATGCTCGGCGAGGGACTGCTGGAACGAGCGGGCTGGGGCGAAGGGCTCGACACGGCGACGACGTGGTCGATCCCGGCACTCGAACCACGTCGCCCGGCCCCCGGTGCGCAGCCGGTGGGGGAGCGTGCGGGCGGCCTGCCGTACCGCGTTCCGGGGGCCAGCGGATTCACGACGAAGGCTCTCGTCCCGGACGAGTCCGCGACGGGTTGAAGGGCCCCGAAGACGGAACCGTACCCGAGCGGTGAGGAACGGGCCGCCGGCCCATTGCGCTCGGGGAAGCCATGAACATGTGCGAAGGGAAACCGAATGGACCATGAGGCATTGACCGGGGAGATGAGAGGGCTCCGCGATCAGATCCCGGGAATCACCGACACCGCCCTGGCGGCCGTCGACGGACTCCTGATCGCGGCCGACACGGAGGACGGCATCGAACCCAACGGCCTCGCCGCCCTCGCCGCGGCCAGCCTCGGCCTCGCCCGCCGCACCGCCGGCGCGACCGGCCGGGGGGCTCTGCGCCGGACCGTGGCGTACGGCAGCTCCGGCTGCGCGGCGGTCTACGCGGTGGCCGACACGGCGCTGATGGTCGTCCTGGGCGACGAGGGGATGGACATCGAGCGGCTCCACCTCGAATCCCAGCCGGTGTTGAAGCGGGTCGAGGCAATTCTGTCCGGAAAGAAGCGAAGAGGAAAGTGACGAAACCTATGGCGCAGGGATTCTCGGACGCGATCCAGGGACTGGTGAAGGAACTCCGGTCCGAGGCCCCCGACTGCCTCGCGGCCGGGGTGGTCGACATGGGGACGGGCATGCTCCTCTCCTACGAGACGATCGACAGCCACCCGCCCGAGGTCCTGGACCTGCTGGCCGGGGCCACGCTGGACCTCTTCCAGGGCCGCACCGTGGTTCTGATCGAGGACGTGTTCAAGGAGCGGCGCGGTGTCGACAGCACCCAGCACTATTTCCAGGAGATCCTCGTCAACAGCGCCAACCTGACGCATCTTTTCATCCGTATGACCGAGAGCCAGGACGTCGTCGCGGTCGTCGTCTGCCGCAAGTCGGTGAACGTGGGCATGCTCTTCGCCCAGGCCAGGCGCGTGGTCAAGGCCCACGGCCTCTGACGGCACCGCGCGGACGCGTCACCCGTGCCCTCGGTCCGGTCCGCCCGGACCGAGGGCACGGGCCGGTTGGTTCATCTCTTTTGTGACGAGATGTTGTAGGGGGCATTCGGGTGGACAACCGCGAATGCCGCAACTGCCCGCCACTTCCTCCCCGTCGTCCCGTGCAGTGGCATGACGACCAAGGAGGCAATTGTGACTGGTTTTCAGGCTTTCACCTCGGGTACCGCCGCGCTTCGGGACCTCGACCCGTACCGCTTTCCCGCCGTGCTCGTCGACGACTTCCCGGAGTACACGTCGACGGTCTGCGGCTCCATGGAGCCCGGCGACTATCTCCTTCCCGCCCCGGAGCCGGCGAGCCGCCTGTCCGCTCCGCTCGAGCCGGCCGACCGCCGCCGTCTGGAGCTGCACGCGGCCCTGACCACGGCAGGCATCGCGCCCCGCCCGGGCGATCTGGACGCCATCGAGGCCATCTGCCGACTGGACGACACCACCCACGTCGCACTCCGCCGCTGGATCAGCCGCGCCGTGTGACACCGCGCCCGACGAGGAGCTCGAAGGCGGCGGCGTTCACCACGCCGACCGCCTCAAGCGGTCACCTTGGCGATGAACGCGGCGAGGTTCGTGACCGTCCGCTGGATCTGCTCCTCCAGGGTGAGCGACTCGTTCAGCCGGGATCCCATGCCCGCGTCCTTCTTGCCCCGGACGTACAGGGGGCAGGCGAGGTCGCTGCACACATAGGCGCCCACGGTGTTGCCCTGCTGCCCGGCCTTGCCGGATTTCGGGGCGACCATGAGGGAGACGCCTCCGGTGTGCACGGTCATGCAGAGCGAACACATGCTGCGCCGCGTCTGCCAGGAGGTGGTGCCGGTGGTGCGCAGGGCGAGCGCCGTCGGCCGGCCGTCGAGCTCGGTGACGAGGTAGGCCCGGTCGGGGGCCTGGGGATCCCGCCAGCCGAGGAAGTCCAGGTCGTCCCACGGCTGCTCGGCGAGGTCGCGGGGAACCGACAGGCGCTTCGCCTCGCCCTTGGTGCAGTTCACGAACGCGCTGCGGATCTCTTGCTCGGTCAGTGGCTTCATGAGCGGCAGGCTAAGTTGCCTAAACCTATTAGGCAACTTAATAATGGCTTTAGTCGCACGGGAGGAAGGTCATGGCCAGAGTGGGGCTCACCCCGGAACGCGTGACCCGGGCCGGGGCGGAACTCGCCGACGAGGTCGGCTTCGACCGGGTGACCGTCTCGGAGGTCGCGCGGCGGTTCGGCGTCAAGGTCGCGAGTCTGTACTCGCATGTGAAGAGCTCGCAGGACCTCAAGACCCGGATCGCCCTGTTCGCGCTGGAGGAACTCGCCGACCGCGTCGCCGCCGACCTCGCCGGGCGGGCGGGCAGGGACGCCCTGGTCGCCTTCGCGGACGCCTACCGCGACTACGCCCGCGAGCACCCCGGCCGCTACGCGGCCACCCGGCTCAGGCTCGACCCCGAGACGGCGGCCGCCAGTGCCGGCGTCCGGCACGCCCAGATGTCGCGCGCCCTCCTGCGCGCCTACGACCTCACGGAGCCGGACCAGACGCACGCGGTCCGGATGCTGGGCAGTGCCTTCCACGGCTACATCAGCCTGGAGGCTGCCGGAGGCTTCAGCCACACCCCCGTCGACTCGCAGGAGTCGTGGCTCTGGATGCTGGATTCCCTCGACACCGTTCTGCGCAACGGGAAGACCCCCTGACGTCCGGTCCGGCGTGCCGGATGCCAGGGGGTTCGGTGGGCCGGCCCCTCAGAACGGCTCGGCGGCCTGCAGCAGACGCTGCGGAAGGTAAGGGGACTCGACGCGGATGGCCCAGCCGCGGCGGCGGGCGTGGCAGGCCAGGGCGAGGATGTCGAGGTTGACGGAGGCGTCCGGATCATCGGCGCGGTCGGCGACCCGGTAATGGTCGCGGTGGGCTTCGAGCGCGTCGGCCAGGGCCAGGTTGAAGCTCTCCTCGTCACCCTCCACGAGCTGCGACAGGAGCACGGCCGGCGGCATGGCGAAGCCCCAGTTCCTCGCCTTCTCGGCCTGCTCCAGGGCCCGCTGCGCGGCCGTCTCCGGATCCGTGCCCGTCAGATACGCGTGCAGGGCCTCGCGGTACGCGGTGAAGGCGGAGCCGTCCGGGCGGGCGAAGGCGGGGCCGGTGAGGACCAGCGGGGCGAGATCCTCGCGTACGCCGGTGATGAGGGCGAGGGCGGTGGCCGTCTGCCAGTTCGCGGCACCGGCTTCCTCGCCCCGCTTGGCCGGGTAGCGCAGCGTCCGGCCGCCGACGGTCACCTCGGCCTCGGTGCCCGGCTCCGCGAGGGCGACGCGGAACAGCGCCGCCCCCGCCTGGGAGGCCAGCCGAAGAGCGGCGAG
Organism: Streptomyces sp. NPDC048623; assembly: GCF_040650755.1. Taxonomy (NCBI): domain Bacteria; kingdom Bacillati; phylum Actinomycetota; class Actinomycetes; order Kitasatosporales; family Streptomycetaceae; genus Streptomyces; species Streptomyces sp. NPDC048623. The sequence continues at coordinate 68,367 of NZ_JBEZHV010000022.1, read as the reverse complement.
CTGGGCGTCCGTGATGCCGTCGGGGTTCCCGGCGCGCCACTTGAACAGGCGCTCCTGATCGCCCATGACACCGCCGAGCCGCCGGACGGAGAGAGGCCTTCCGCCGGTGGCGGTGAACGCCTCCTGGATCTCCTCCTCGTACAGGGCCTCGGTCTGCGGGTGCACCGACCAGTCGCAGGCCGGGCGTTCCACCACCAGCGGTCCCGCGTCGAGCGCGGCGACCGCGTCCGGCCGCCGGTTCCGGCCGAAGCCCGCGACCCGCGGGCCCCGGGTCTCGAAGCCGGTGATCAGCGCATGCGGGAGGTAGTCGGTGCGGACGGCGGGCGTCCAGCCCAGGGTCCGGTACGCGAGCGCGGCCAGGGCGATGGGGACGAGCGGGAGCAGGCTGCTCGGGGTGGCCGAGGGGCCGTGCAGGGTGCTGTGCCTGACCAGCAGGCCGGCCAGCGCGGCATCGAAGGCCTCCTGGTCCTCGGCGGCCAGGGCACGCACGGTGCGCAGCACCGCGCTGTTCGGATGGTCCAGGAGAGGCTCGCCGGTCTCCCCGGCGCGGACACGGACGCGGTCCAGGGCCGCGTCGACGGCGGCGAGCTTGGCCTGCGCGCTCGGCGGGTACTCCTCGTCGTCGCCGGTGTCGTCCAGGACCACGGCCATCAGCCCGGTGGCGAGCTCGCCGACGGGCGTACCCGCCACCTGCCCGGCGAACTTCTCCCGGGCGAAATGGAAGGCCTCGCCGTGGTGCCTGGCCCTCTCCGTCAGGACCGACAGACACAGCGCGTCGATCCACTCCCCGGGTGTGACGCTCTCCTTGGGAGCGTCCTCACCGGGGCCGTAGGTCATGCCGAAGTTCACGTACTCCAGGAAGATCTGGAAGCTGCAGTGCGGGTGGTACGCCGCGTAGGCGACGGCGCCGGCCGCGGCCTCGGCGGCGTCCTTGAGGGCGGCCTCGGCCTCGGGCGTGTCGAGGCCGGGTGTCTCGACGGACAGGGCGCCCAGGTAGCCGAGGAACTCGTCCGCGATCGACTGCCACTCGTAGGTGGCCATCCGGCCGGCCCGCGACATGGACCGCACCTGGCCCCCGATGCGGTTCGTGAAGTCCTCGCGCGCTGCCGACACGCCGGGCCCGCCCACCTGGTGACGCTCTATCCGCACTGCACCTGCTCCTTGATCGGTTCTCCGTCACAGCCTAGGCGCAGGAACTGACAGACCGGGAGCCGCCGTTCGGCACCCGCCCCCACCCGCACCCACGTCCGCCGCCACCCGCCGCCGCTGCCGCGCCCGGCGGTGGCCGATACTGGCCGCATGGGGGATCACGACACCGTCCACGCCCGTCTCCGCGCCGCCCTGCGCGCCGACGACCCGTGGACCGCGCTCAGCGCGCTGAACACCGGCCCGAGCGGCCGTCTCGCCGAGGCCGTCGAGGAGCTCTACCGGTCGGACGCGGACCGGGGCGCCCACCGCCGCTACCTCACCTGGCTCCTCCGGACCCTCGGTGAGCCCGGCGACGTGGCGCTGCTGCGACTGCTCGCCGAGCCCGCGTTCGCCGCCGAAGACCGCCAGGACCTGCTGAGGACCGCCGTGACGCGCGGGCTGCGCCTGCCCGCCGCGCTGCTGCGCACGTACGCGGGGGAGACCCCGGCGTCCGGCGGGGGCGACGCTCCCGCCGGTGACCCGCCCGCCCCCGAACTCGTCGACGCCATGGGGCTCTCCGGCGATCCGTCCTTCGCGCCGCGCCTCGGCGAGCTCCTCGCGGACCCCGCCGCCCCGCGCGGCCGCGCCGCGCTCGCGCTCGGCCGCCTCGGTGCGCGCGAGTGGACGGCGCCGATCGCCGGACGCCTGTCCGAGGTGACCGGACTCGACCACGTCGCGTTCGCCGTCGCCCTGGAGCTGATGGGCGACCCCGCCGCCGTACCGCACCTGCTCCGATGGCTGGCCGAAAGCGGCGAGGAGCGGGTGTACGACGTCCACCACGCGCTCGTACGGCTCACCGGACGCGACCCGCTCCTGCCGGAGGGGGCGAGCGGGGCGGCGTACGCGGCGGCCGTGCGCGCCGCATGGGCCGAGGGCGGCACCGAGCGCGCGCCCGCGGTGGTGCGGGACGTCGTCGTCGAGTCCGGCGCGCGGGCCCGGTTCTCCGTCGACGGGGGCGCGGGCCGGATCCGGATCGACTTCGACCCTCCGGCGCCCGGCTCGGCCTGGCCGCGCTGGGACCGGTCCCTGACCTTCGACCGCAAACCGCTGTACCGGGTCGGCTCGTTCTGCGACACGTGCGAGCTCGGCCTGTCGCTCCTCGGCTGGCCGGACGACGAGGCGGCCCGGATCGCGGCCCGCCTGCGCGGACGCCTCGCCGGCCTGGACCGGCTCGACGCCGCGCTGCTCGCCGAGTGGAGCCCCGTGCTCGGCGAGCTGGAGACCGGCCACTACCGCGCCCTGCTGCTCGACCTCCCGCTGGAGCGGGTGACCGACCCGGCCCGGTCGTGGTGGTGGCGCCGTACGACGGCCCGGCCGGAGGAGGACGACGACGCATCCGCGTACGCCGACGACAGCCCCGCGGACCACTGGCCCGGCGTCGCGCACTTCCAGCTCCCCACGCCCGTCCCGGGCGGCCGGATGCCGTCCACGTACGGCGCCCTCCTGCCCTCGCAGCCGCCGGAGGCGCTCGACCCGGCGACCGTCGCCGGGTACACCGCCGCGATCGCGGCGGGGGAGCGGCCCGCCGCCGTGGTCCTCGGCTGGATCGACGACCGGTACGTGGAGGCCCGCCACGAGGAGCGCTGGCTGGTCGGTGCGGTCCTGGACGGCCATCACCGGCTCACCGCCTACGCGGCGGCCGGCGTGCCCGCCCGCGTGCTCCTGCTCGCCCGCGTGGGCGGGGGCAGCAGCGCGGACGGCGGGCTGGAGGGCCTTGCGGAGGTGACCGCGGCGTACGGCTGCGCGGACTGACGGCCGGTCACGAGCCGACGCTGCTTCGGCCGACCGGGTAGTCGGGCAGGGCCACGGTGCTGCTGGTCTTCTCGAACAGCCTGAGCATGCCGTTCAGGAGCAGGCGCCGGGACAGCAGGGTGTTGCGGAGGCGTATGCCCGTGGCGGTGGAGGGGGCGAGGAACTTCCCGGTGCGGTCGCCGCCGGCCTGGCAGCCCTCGGCGTACCTGCGGAGCCTGTTCTCGTAGCGGGTGAAGGCCGCCCGGTGATCGCCCCGGGCCCGCGCGAGTTCGCCGGCCAGGACGTACGCGGCGACCACGGCGGTCCCCGTGCCCATGCCGCCGATGGTGGCCCCGCAGGCGGCGTCGCCGACGAGGCACACGCGCCCGGTGGACCAGGTGCCCACGTCCGCCCGGCTGATCGAGTCGAAGTACAGGTCGGTGGCCCCGCGCAGCGAGTCGAGCAGGCGGGGCACCTCCCAACCGAGGCCGGAGAACGCGTCCGCGATCAGCCGCTTCTGCTGATCGGGGTCGTGGCGGTCGTACGACAGCTCCGGCGCGGCGAAGACGAAGAACGCGCCCGCCCGTGCCGGATCCCGGTGGTCGGCGCCGACGGAGGCCAGCCGCCCCGGCGCGTTGTACCCGACCGAACCCTTGCACACTCCGAAGTCGTTGGGCAGGTGCCAGGTGGCGGCGTAGTGGCCGAGGTGGCTGACGTAGTCCTTCTCGGGCCCGAAGGCGAGGCGGCGGACGTTGGAGTGCAGTCCGTCCGCTCCGATGACCAGGCCGAATTCGCGCGAGACTCCGCTGCGGAACTCGACCCGCACGCCGGTGGAGGTCTCGGTGAGGCCGGCGATCGACTCGCCGAAGAGGTACTCGGTCCAGGGAGCGCTGTGCTCGTGGAGCACCCGGGCGAGGTCGCCGCGGAGCACCTCCAGCTCGCCGCCAGCGAACTCGGCCGGCAGGTTCAGCAGGGTGCGGCCGCGTGCGTCGACGAAGCGCATCGGGCTGCCACCGGTCTGGAGGCGGCGCAGTTCGGGGAGCAGGCCCATGCGTTCCAGCACGGTGAGGTGCGCTTCGCCACGGAAGTCGACGGCCTGACCGCCCTCGCGCAGGGCCGGGGCGAGTTCGACGACGGTGGGCCGGAATCCGTGGCGTCCCAGCCAGTGGGCCAGTGCCGGTCCGGCGATGCTCGCGCCGGAGATGAGGACGTTCCTGTTCACGGTTCTCCCCCTGTACTGAAACTGTGTCCGGTGGACACTGATATTTACTGTGTACCCTAGACACAGTTGTTGGGGCAAGGTCAGGGCGGCGAAGCCGGGAAGGTGGCGGACATGGGTGCCGAGCACGCCGAGGTGGTACGTCTGCTGTGGGGCCCGCACCCCAAGCCCGCGCGAGGTCCCAGGCCGACCCTCGACCTGGACCGCATCGCGCAGGCCGGGATCGGGATCGCCGACTCGGAGGGGCTGGCCGAGGTCTCCATGCAGCGGGTCGCCGCGCGACTCGGCGTGACCAAGATGGCCCTGTACCGGTACGTGCCCGGCAAGGCCGAGCTGGTCGCGCTGATGGTGGACGCCGCGATCGGCCCCTACCCGGCGGCGAAGACGCGCCGCGGCGGCTGGCGCGAGCAGTTGGAGGAGTGGGCCGAGCGGCTGCTCACCGTCTTCCGCCGGCACTCCTGGGCGCTGGACGCCACGGTCGGGCCGCGGATCATGGGGCCCGCGGAGCTGTCCTGGCTGGAGCGTGCCGTGTCCGCCCTGGACGGCACGGGTCTGAACGGTGCCGAGCGGATGGACGCGGCCGTCCTGCTGGTCGGTCACGTACGTGTCATCACCCAGCAGGCCCGGGCGGCAGGCCCCGCGGACCACCCCGAAGCCCAACTGGACGCCTTCCTCGGCGACCTGATGCGGGCCCACGGCGAGCGCTTCCCCGCGCTCACCGCGGCCCTCGCGTCAGCCGCCGAGACCGACGGGCAGGACCAGGCCTGGGACTTCGGCCTTCAGCGCATCCTGGACGGCCTGGCCGCCCTCATCGACCGGCGCGCACGTCCCTGACGCTCAGAGGAAGGAGGAGAGACCGTCGAGGAGCCGGTCCACGTCGTCGGCGGTGTTGTACGGCGCGAGGCCGACGCGCAGGGCGGGGTCCTCCAGCTTCAGGGCCGTGAAGGGCTCGTGCGCGTAGAACGATCCGGCGGGGGCCAGCACGTCGCGAGCGGCCAGGTGCCTCTGGGCCTCGCGCGCGTCGCGGCCTTCGAGGCTCATCAGAAGGGTGGGGGTGCGGTCGGCCGCCTTCGAGTGCGGGGTGACGGAGTCGCCCAGGGCGCGCAGGCCCGCTTCGAGCCGGTCGCGCAGCGCCAGTTCGTGCCGGTGCAGGGCTTCCAGCGAGCGCGTGAGCCGCTCCCTGCGGGTGACGTCCGCGCCGGGAGAGCCGGGGGAGCCGGGGGAGCCGGGGGAGAGGGCGGCGAGGAAGTCCACGGCCGCGGTGGCCCCCGCCAGGATCTCGTACGGCAGCGTGCCGAACTCGAAGCGCTCCGGCACGGTGTCGGGGGACGGCAGGAGCTTGTCCGGGCGCAGGGTCCCCAGGAGTTCGGGCCGGCCGGCCAGCACACCGCAGTGCGGTCCGAGGAACTTGTACGGCGAGCAGACGAACAGGTCGGCACCGAGAGCGGGTACGTCCACCAGATGGTGCGCGGCGTAGTGGACTCCGTCCACGTACACCAGGGCACCGGCCTCGTGCGCCCGGTCGGCGATCCGGCGGACGGGCGGCTTGGTGCCCAGCACGTTCGAGGCCGCGGTGACCGCGACCAGCCGCGTCCGGGCCGACAGCGCCCGCTCGAAGGAGTCGAGGTCGAGCTCCGTGGTCGCGTCGTCCAGCTCGATCCAGCGGACCGTCACTCCGGCCCGCTCGGCCGCCTGGATCCACGGGCGGACGTTGGAGTCGTGATCCAGACGGCTGAGGACGATCTCGTCGCCGGCCTTCCAGTCCTTGGCCAGGTGACGGGAGAAGTCGTAGGTGAGCTGGGTGGCGCTGCGCCCGTGGACGACGCTGCCCGCGGGCACGCCGAGCAGGTCCGCGTAGGCGGCGCGGAAGTCCGCCACGGCGCGCTCCGCGTTGAGCTCGGACGGGCTGACGACCCCCCGGTTGGACAGCGGGCCGGTCAGCGTCGCGGCGATGGCGTCGGCGACGGGGCGGGGGGTCTGGGTCCCGCCCGGGCCGTCGAAGAAGGCGAGGCCGGTGTCGAGCGACGGGAAGTGGGCTCGCAGAGCGGACAGGTCGATGGCCATGGCCTCGGCTTTCGGAGGGAGCAGCGGGTCCCGCGGCCGCCGGGAGGGGACGGGACACCGGGTGGGGTGCGTTCACCCGGCGGGCTTCCTAGACTCTGGCACCGGCGGCGGAACACGTAAAGCGATGGATCAAGAAGAGAGAGTTCACGGCTCATGAAGCCTCAGCCCGACCTGAAGCTCCTCTCCACTTTCCTGGCCGTGGTGAACCACGGCTCCATGGCCGAGGCGGCGGCAGCCCTCGGCTACGTACCCTCGGCGGTGTCCCAGCACATCGCCGCGCTGGAGCGCGACATGGGCATCGAGCTGCTCGTCCGCCGCCCGGGCAGCCGGCTGATCGTGACCGCCGCCGGCCGCTCCCTCGCGCAGGCTGCGCGGACCCTCTTCGAGGCGACCGCCCGATTCCAGGACGCCGCCGACGGCATCGCGCACCGTGAGATCGCCGAACTGCGTGTCGGCGCCTACCCCAGCGCGGTGAGCCACCTGTTGCCCGGAGTCCTGTCGGCTCTCGAATCCCGTGACCGAGGCGCCCGTATCCGTCTCGTCATCGTGGAGACCCCTGAAGGGCTGCCCAGGGTCAAGGCGGGCGACCTCGATCTGCTCATCGCCTACCGCTATCTGCCCGAGGACCCGCCGGCCTCCTCCCCCGAGTGGGCCGTCACCTCCCTGGGGTTCGAGCCGCTGGTCCTCGTCGCGGGCGCACGGCCGGGCCGTCGCCCGCTGGAACTGGCGGACTGCCTCGGAATGGGATGGACTTCGGGCCAGCCGCACAATCCCGACCGGCGGCTGCTGCACCGCTGGGCCGGAGAACTGGGGATCGCTCCGGAGGTCACCCTGGAGACCGAGGACCTGCACAGCATGCTCGCCATGATCAGAGCCGGACTGGCCGTGGGGCTGATCCCGGTCACCCTCCTCGGCGAGGAGACCGGCCCAGGTGAGGAGACTGGTCGGCCCGCCGTCCAGCGGGTCGCCCTGCCGGCCGGCTCCGTACCGCTCCACCGCGAGGTGCTGGCCGTGAGCAGACCCGGCATCCGCCCGCCGGTCATCGACGAGCTGGTGGCGCTCCTGGCCGAAGCGCTGAAGAGCATCCCGTCGTCGTACGTGGAACCGGCCTGACTCGGCGACCCCTACTTCTTCGGCCCCCGGAACAGGGAGAACGCGTTCGCGACGCTCTTCAGCGGTGAGGCGTCCTGCCTGGCCGCCGCAGGTGCGGGCACCTGGGGCGCGGGCTTGCCGCTGTTCGCCTCGGCGAGTGCGGCGAGCGCCGACTCGGCCGCCTCCCGGTACAGGTCGCAGGACGCGGTCATGGCTTCGAGCGCCTTGGCGTACCTGGTGACCATGGCCTTCGCGTGGACCAGCTCCTCGTCCGGGGTCAGCAGGTGCCAGCCCTGGCGCAGCCGGGTGAGGACGGGCTCGGCGTCGGCCGGCAGCGGCCGTGGCAGTGCGGCGAACTCCTTGATCTTGCCGAGGAGTTCGGTGGGTTCGGTGCCGTCGAGGAAGACGTTGCGCACGGTGAAGCGTTCGGCGTCGTGGCCCGGGTCCTTGGGCGTGGTGGGCAGCACGACGGCGCCGCCGCGCGGAATTCCCACGCCGAGCTCACGCTTCATCGCGAAGTCGGCGATCAGCGCCTGCTCGGGCGCGGCGCGGTGCTCGATCACCCGGTGCCGCAGGCTCGGCGGCAGGAACGCCGTGACCGGCTGCCGCCCCAACGCGTCCGGCGTCATCGCCTCGTGCACCACGACATGGATGAACCAGCTCTGCCGGGCGCAGGCCCGCAGCAGACGGCGCACCTCGTCGTCGTCCTTCGGCAGGTGGTTCGCCGCCCGCAGACGCACATCCGGCCCGTCCTCGTGGTCCCAGGGGACCTGGTCGCTGTCGGGCCAGAACACGGTGGCCGGTGACGGCCAGCCCGCCTGCCACGGCTGCTCCGCCTCGGCGGCGAGGACCCAGGCGACGCCCTCGCCCTCCTTGCGGCGGGACTCGGGCTCGTACGTGGTCAGTTGCGCGCGCACCGTGATGCCGTCGGCCACCCGCCAGCGGGCCTCGAAGAGGCGGCGGGCGGACGGGCCGGGGTCGGCGGACTCGTCACGGGGGTACAGGTCGGTGGAGCGAGCCGCCTCGACGGGGTCGAGGTCCAGGAAGTCGTCGATCACCCCGGCCGCCTTGAGGGCGATCAGGTTGCGCCGGACGTCCCGCTCGGGCTCGGCGCCGAGGTGATGCCCGCGGCCGAGCCACGCGGTGTCGGGGACGAGGGTCGGTGGAGTGCTGTTCTTGGCCATGGAACCGTTCGGTGGGTGATCGGGGCAGCCCGACCAGTATGGTCCGCGGCCCGGGCGAGGCAAGCAGTACCCCGTTCGCGGCGCCGTGAATCGGAGGCCGGGCCCGTGGGCGAGACAGGTTCACCCCGTCAGTGACTCCAGTAGTCGCGCTCCGGAAGCTCGACCCATATGTCCGGAGGACCGACCACGGCGCGTGCGTCGGTCGGACGCAGTCCGGCGAACGCGCAGGAGTAGGCCACGGCCCTGTACTGGTAGAGGTAGGAGTGCAGCACCGCTTCGGGGCCGTCGTTCTCGTACGGTCCGCCACCCGGGTGGAGGTCCCAGCCCTCGACGGCTCCGTGGCGGGCGATGCTGCCCTGGTTGCCGCTCTTGGGATTGGCGTACAGGCCGTAGCAGACGGTGCCGGCGGACAGCCGGGTGAGCACTCCCGGCATCTGCGGCGCGTATCCCCAGGGCTGTGTCACGATGCAGCCGCCCGGCACGGAGGTCACGCCGATGACACGCAGGCTCTCGTCCATGTCGTACGCGTACGGGTCTTCGAGCAACTCGTCGACGATTTCGTCCTCCACCGGTGCCGCCTCCAGACGACGCACCGCTTCGGCCGCGTCGATCCCGGCCACACAGGCCAGGCCCGTGCCGTCGTAGTGGAACTCGCCCAGTGCCGCGATGAGCCGACGGGCTTCCTCCGCCGCCGCGCGCTCGGCGGCGGTGAGGCACACCCCTGCCACGGGTGGGAAGAGGTCCGGCGTCGGCCCAGCGAGGCTCAGCCGCCCCGGTGACCAGCCGCCGAACGACGGTCGCCAGGGATCGGCCCCGGCAGCGGCGAGGGCACGCGCGTTCTCCGGCCTTCTGGAGACGACGGCCTCCCACAGGGCCGTCACCCCGTTCTCCAGCGCGTCCACGTCCTCCACGCGAGCGGCCAGCTCCGCGACGACCTCAGGAGAGCCGGAGAACGCGGCACGATGCAGCGGCCGGCCGCCGTTCCATCTCTCCGGATCGGCGCCTTCGTCGAGGCGCCGGCGAACGGCGTCATGGTCGGTCCAGTCCCAGCCCGTACCGGCCCAGCCGTCATTCATCGCTGTCACCGCATCCCCCCACCACTCGATCGCACGGCTTCTCCGTCCGCACACGCTCGCAATGCACACGCTCGCACACGGGTCTGACAACCCGGCCGAAGCAGGTGATCTCTGTTGCTGCCCGGGACGTCCGTCGGTGATGATCCGGGGCATGTCAATTTTCGTCATCGCCCTGGTCATCGGCCTCATGGGCGTGCTGACCGGCAAGCACCGCTCCCGCTCCCGGAGACCCGGGCGCCCCGCTGCCGACTTCGCTCCCGCCGCGTACGGACTCGTCCCGCGCGAAGTCCTGGACGCCGGGCGAGCCGGGCCTCCGCAGCCGGCGCACCGGCTCCAGGAGATGCAGGCCGTCGCCGACGCGGCCTGGGGCGGCGCCTGGCGTCCGGCCGCCGCGTACGTCGCGGCCGCCGGTGACGACTGGGACGCCCGCTGGTCCCGTACCGAAGTGCTGCAGGAGATCGCGGGCGAGGGCAGGGGCGACGGCTGGCTGCAGAAGTGGCGGTCCGTGGAGCCGGAGAACGCCGACGCGGCCACGCTGTACGCGAGTCTGCTCCTGCACCGGGCCTGGCAGATCCGGGGCTCCGGGTACGCCGACGAGGTTCCGGCCGATCGCATGAACCAGTTCCGCGCGATGCTGCCGCAGGCGATGAGCGCCGCGGTCGACGCCTCGAAGCTCGACCCCCGCAACCCCGGCCCGTGGGTCGTCATGATCACGGCGGCGCGCGCGATGTCGTACTCCCACAAGCAGTTCCGCGCCCTGTGGGAGGGGCTGACCGCCCGTGCCCCATACCACTATTCCGGCCACTGGCAGGCCCTGCAGTACTGGTGCGGGAAGTGGCACGGCTCGGACCGGCTGATGCTGGCCTTCGCCAGGCGGGCTGCCGGCTACGCCCCCGCCGGGAGCCCGCTCGCCGGCATCTACCTCCACGCCCTCCAGGAACTGGACAAGCGGGGAGGCACCGGCGGCATGCGAGCCCGCAGGTCCCGCGAGGTTCTCGAACGGGTGGCCCAGTCGCTCGGGCAGGTCTCCCCCGACGACGAGGCCCTTCCGCGGCTGCGGCACCTGCTGGCGCACTACCTGCTCGCGGCGCGCAGTCACGACGCGGCCCTGGAGCAGTTCCGTCTGATCGGACGCTGGTGCGGCGCGTACCCGTGGACCGAGTCCGGCGACGCGGTAGCCGCGTTCGACCGCGCCCGGGGTCTCGCCGCCAAGGGAGCGAAGCTCCAGGGCACCTCCAAGGGAACGGTCACGATGCCGCTCTGACGCCCCGGCCGCCCGGCCGAGCGGCGCTCCGTCGGCAAGAAGAGGCGGCGGCCCGCTGTCTCCGCGCCGGCCGCCCTGGTCCGGCGCGGCGCCGGAGGCGTGGCGATCGACGCCCCTGAACCATCTGTCGATTCGGGCCACGGCTCGAAGGAGACCGCGGCCCGCCGGCCTTCCGTACCGCGGACTAGCTCAGCGTCTTCAGCGCGGCCGCGTCGTACGCCTTGAGCTCGTCCGTCCGCCCCGCCAGGACCTTCGCCGCCCACTCCGGGTCCTGGAGCAGGGCGCGGCCGACGGCGACCAGGTCGAACTCGTCGCGCTCCATGCGGTCGAGGAGGTTGTCGAGGCCCCCGAGCTCGGCGCCCTCGCCCGCGAAGGCGCGGATGAAGTCGCCGTCGAGGCCGACCGAGCCGACGGTGATGGTGGGCTTGCCGGTGAGCTTCTTGGTCCAGCCGGCCAGGTTCAGGTCCGAGTCGTCGAACTCCGGGAGCCAGTAGCGGCGGGTGGAGGCGTGGAAGACGTCGACGCCGGCCGCGGCGAGCGGGGCCAGGATCGCCTCCAGCTCCTGCGGGGACTCGGCGAGGCGCGCGTCGTAGGCCTCCTGCTTCCACTGGGAGAAGCGGAAGATCACCGGGAACTCGGGCGAGACGGCCGCGCGGACCGCGGCCACGATCTCGGCCGCGAACGTCGTACGGGCCACGGCGTCGCCGCCGTAGGCGTCGGTACGGCGGTTCGTCCGCTCCCACAGGAACTGGTCGACGAGGTAGCCGTGCGCGCCGTGCAGCTCGACACCGTCGAAGCCGATGCGCTCGGCGGCCGCGGCGGCCTCGGCGAAGGCACCGATGACGTCGTCCAGGTCGCCCTGCGTCATCGCCTTGCCCGTGCCCTCGGTGCCGTCGACGCGGATGCCGGACGGACCCATGGCCGGGGCGTCGGCAACCGGCGCCTGGCCCTGCTTGCGCACCATGCCGATGTGCCACAGCTGCGGCACGATCGTGCCGCCCGCCGCGTGCACGTCCTCGGCGACCTTCGCCCAGCCCGCCAGCTGCTCCTCGCCGTGGAACCGCGGCACCCGGTCGCTCTGTCCGGCCGAGTCGTGGCCGACGTAGGTCCCCTCGGTGACGATGAGGCCCACGCCGGCGGCGGCGCGGCGGGCGTAGTAGGACCGGACGTCCTCACCGGGGACGCCGCCGGGGGAGAACATGCGCGTCATCGGCGCCATCACGATGCGGTTCGGGACGGTCAGGCCGTTCAGCGCGACGGGCCGGGACAGGATCTCGGCCGCGCGGGAGGCGGGGGACGCGGTGACGGTCACAGGGACGCTCCTCGGGGTCACTACTTGACAACCTTGATGCTTGAGAACTTCATGCAACGAGAAGACGGTAGAGGTCGATATTTGAGGTAGTCAAGTTTCTCGGGGTAGAGTGGCCCACATGACAGAAGCTCCTCGCACAGCAGCGCCCCGCGCGGACACGGCCGGCGCGGACACGGCCCGGCTCATGGAGCTGCTCTCGGTGTCGCTCGGCGTCTACTACGGCGACTTCACCGTCGCCGCGGCGAGCGAGAACCTCACGGCGAGCCAGGGCAAGGCGCTGACCGTGCTGCGCCGGGGACCCGCCGCGATGCGCGCCCTGGCCGAGACCCTGACCTGCGACGCCTCCAACATGACCGGGATCATCGACCGCCTGGAGAAGCGCGGCCTCGTGCGCCGGGAGGCCGACGCGTCCGACCGGCGCGTCAAGAACGTCATCCTCACGGCCGAGGGGGAGCGGGTCGCCGACGCGATCCGCGCGAAGATGCACACGACGCAGGACGGCCTGAGCAGGCTCGGCGACGCGGACCGGGACGCCCTGTACACCCTGCTGGAACGGGTCTTCGTCTCCCGCCCCTCCGCCTGACCCGGACCGCCGGCCCCGCCCCTCCGCCTGACCCGGACCCTGACCGTGACCCCGACCCTGACCCGGGTGATCCGCTGACGGTCACCGTGCCGATCACCTAGGCCGGTTGAGTACCAGCGCTCAGGCGAACGGTGCCGACGCGCTCGTAGCGTCCAGGCCATGCACATAGACCACGCCGTTCCCGCGCCGGTGCGCCGGGTGGGCATCACCTCAGTGGCCTCCTGTCTCCCGGAGCGCGAAGTGACCTCGCGGGAGCTCCAGGAGCAGATCACCGCCGCCTCCGGGCAGCGCCTGCCGGCGCGGATGCTCGAACGGGTCACCGGTATCGTCACGCGCCGGGCCGCCGCCGCGGACGAGTTCGCCTCCACGCTCGCGGTGCGGGCGGCGCGTACGGCCATCGAGCGGGCCTCCCTCACTCCGTACGACGTGGACCTGCTGGTGTTCGCCTCCGCCACCCGGGATGTCGTCGAACCGGCCACCGCGCACATCGTCCAGGCCGAACTCGGCTCCCGGGCCCACGCGTTGGACGTGACGAACGCGTGCAACAGCTTCGTCAACGGCATCGACACCGCCCGGGCGATGATCCTCGCCGGCCGCGCCCGCCGGGCCCTGGTCGTCACGGGGGAGACCCCGAGCCGCGCGGTACGGTACGCCCCGTCCGGATCCGAGCAGCTCCGTGACGGCTTCGCGGGCTACACCTTCGGCGACGCGGGAGCCGCGGTCGTCCTGGAGGCGGTGGAGCGGGGCGGGATCGGCGACGTGGACACCGAGACGCACTCCGGGCACTGGTCGGTCGGCGGCATCTTCGGCGGCGGTTCGCGCCACCCGCGCGGGGACGAGCACACGTACTTCCAAGGCGACGGCGGGCAGTTGCGCGAGGTGTTCGAGAAGGTCGGCACCTCGGTGCTCGACCGGATGCGGCAGCGCACGGGCCTGGGCTGGAGCGACTTCCGGTACGTGCTCGTGCACCAGGTCACCGTGCCGTACCTGGACCGGTTCGTGGAACTCACCGGCGTCCCCCGGGACCGGCTCGTCGTCACCGTCCCCGAGCTCGGCAACATGGCCAGCGCCACGCTCGGTGTCCAGCTCGACCGCGTTCACGAGCGCCTGCGCCCCGGTGACCGGGTCCTGTTCGTGGGCCTCGGCGGCGGCGTGAGCATCATGACGATGGTCTGGGAGAAGGCATGAACTCCCTGTGGGTGGTGGTGCCCGCGCACCAGGAGGCCACGCGGATCGGCGCCACGCTCAACGCGCTCGCGGACCAGCACGACCGTGACTTCACCCTCGTCGTCGTGGACAACGCCTCCAGCGACGACACCGCGGGTGTCGCCCACGCGTTCGCCCGCCGGGCGCCCTTCCCCGTCCATGTCCTCCGCGAACCGGAGAAGGGGGTGGGCTGCGCCGTCGACACCGGCTTCCGGTACGCGATCGAGCACGGCGCGACACAGCTCGCCCGCACCGACGCCGACTGCCTGCCGCACCCCGGCTGGACGGCCGGCGCCCGCGACGCCCTGCGGCGCGGCGCGGGACTGGTGTGCGGACGCATCGACGCCCGCCGCGACGAGCACGGGCCGCTCGGGCGCGCCGCCTTCCGCGCACTGGTCCGCGTCGCGGCCTTCTTCGGCCGCGTACGCCCCGCCCACCACCGCCGCCACGGCTACCTCGCCCCGTACCGGATGCACGCCGGCAACAACATGGCCATCACCGCCGCGCTGTACGAAGCCGTCGGCGGCATGCCGCGCCGCCCCTCGCCCACCGACCGGCTCTTCCTCAACCGGGTGCGCCGCCACACCACCGCCATCGTCCACGCCCGCGACATGGTCGTGGACAACTCCACCCGCCGGCTGCGCGCCTACGGCCTCGTCGGCACCGCCCGCTGGTACCTCGACAAGGGCCCGGGCCGTCACGGGGAGGACCCGCGCTGATGCTCGACACCCTCACGCACACCCTGCGGCGCCACCCCGACCGGCCCGCCGTCCTCGGCACCACCCGGACCGGAGCCGTACGCACCAAGGCCACCTTCGGGGACCTGGCCGACCTCGCCGACCACTGCACCGCCGCCCTCCACGGACGGGGCATCGGACGCGGCAGCACCGTCGGCGTCGCCGTACGGCCCGGGCCCCGGGCCCTGGCCGTGATGCTCGCCGTCCACCGGCTCGGCGCCCGGGCCGCGGTGCTCGACCCCGGCGCAGGACCGGACGTGCTGCGCGCCCGGCTCGCGCTCGCCCGCCCCGACCTCGTCCTCGCCGACGCCACCGCCCAGGCGGTCGCCGGCTGGGCCCGCCCGCTCGCCCGCCGGGCCCGCCTGGCCCTGCCGGACCTCGACGAGCTCGGCGGCCCGGTGGCCACGGTCGGGCCGCGGCTGCCCGGCTGCGCCCCCGCCCTGGAGACCGGCCCGCGGACCGCGCCGCTGCCGCCGCCGGTGGACGAGGACGGCGACGCCGTCATCGTGTTCACCTCGGGCACCACCTCACGCCCCCGCGCGGTGGTCCACACCCGCTCCTCGCTCGCCGCCGGCATGACCACGGTGGCCGATCTGGTACGGCCCCGAGCCGGGCGGCCCGTCCTCGGCGGCACCTTCTTCGTCCTCGTACCCTCCCTCGCGAGCGGAGCGCCGGTCGCACTGCCCGCCCGCTCCCCGCGGGTCCTGTCCCGGCAGCTGCGCCGACTCGCCCCGCAGGCCACCTATCTGACCCCGCCACAGCTGAGGCGGCTCCTTGCGGAGGGCGGCCGGTTCACCGGGAGGGTGTGGACCGGGTCGGCCCCGGCCAGTGCCGAGCTCCTCACCCGGGTCAAGCGCGCGGGTGCCGACGAGGCCTGGGGCGTCTACGCACTGACCGAACTGTTCCCCGCCGCGGCCGCCGAGCAGGCCGACAAGGCCGCCTTCACCGGCGAGGGGGACCTGGTGGGCGCGCCGCTGCCCGGGGTGGCGGCCAAGACCGACGCCTCCGGCGAGCTGCTGCTTTCCGCCCCCGCCGCCCGCGACCGCTACCTGGGCGAGGACCCGGACCCCTGGGTCGCCACCGGCGACCGGGCGCGCCTCGACGGCGGCCGGATCGTCCTGGAGGGCCGCCGCAAGGACATGGTCCTGCGGCACGCGGAGAACATCTACCCCGGCCTGTACGAGCCGGCGCTGCACGTACCGGGAGTCGAACTCGCCCTGCTCGTGGGCGTACCGGCCGGCGACGGCGACGAACGCCTCGTCGCCGTCGTCCAGCCGAGCCCCGGGACGGACCGCGACACGCTGCGGGCGGCCCTGGACCGGCCGCTGGAGCGGATGGGCACCGCCCGCCCGGACGCGCTGCTGCTCGCCGACATCCCGCTGTCGGGCCGCTCCCTGAAGCCCGACCGCGCCGCCACCGCCCGCCTCGCCGCCTGGCGCCTGGCCGAACGGGCCGAACGACACCAACGGACCGCACGGACCG
The DNA here is from genome assembly GCF_040650755.1 of Streptomyces sp. NPDC048623. NCBI lineage: Bacteria > Bacillati > Actinomycetota > Actinomycetes > Kitasatosporales > Streptomycetaceae > Streptomyces > Streptomyces sp. NPDC048623. The sequence continues at coordinate 52,229 of NZ_JBEZHV010000022.1, read as the reverse complement.
AACGGACCGGACGGAGCGAACGGAGTCGGCGATGACCGCGCCCGGCGGCGCACCGCGCCTGTGGGCGGTGGTTCCCGCCTACAACGAGGAGGCCGGTATAGGGGCCACCCTCGCCGCACTCGCTTCCCAGACCGACACCGACTTCACCCTCGTCGTCGTGGACAACGCCTCCACCGACGCGACCGCCGCCGTCGTGCGCCGCTTCGCCGCCACCGCCCCCTTCCCCGTGCACGTCGTCCACGAGGAGGAACGGGGCACCGGTGCCGCCGCCGACACGGGATTCCGGTACGCCGCCGCGCACGGCGCCGAACTCCTCGTACGTACGGACGCCGACTGCCTGCCCGCCGCCGGCTGGATCGCCGCCGCGCGCTGGGAGTTCACCCGGGGGAGGGAGATGGCGTGCGGCCGCAGCCTGCCACGCCACGACGAGTCGCCCTCACCGGCCGAGCGGTACCTGCTCCCCGCACTCGTCAGGGCGACCGCGCTGTACGGGCGCTACCGCACCGAACACCGGCACCCGCGCTACCGCGCACCCTATGTGCTGTGCCACGGCCACAACCTCGCCATCACGGCCGCGCTCTACCTGCGCTGCGGAGGCACGCCCCGCACCCCGCTCGAGGGACCGCCCGAGGACGTCGCCCTGCTCAACCGGGCGCGCACGTACAGCGCCCGGATCGCCCGGGCCGAGCGCATGGTGGTCCACACCAGCCTGCGCCGCCTGCGGGCCTGGGGCGCCTGCCGGACCCTGCTGTGGTGCTGGGACCGCCGCTACCGACCCACCAACCCAGAACAGGTGCACATCAGGTGACCAGGCCTCCCACGCTCACCCCCACCCTCACCGCCGCCCCTGACACCTCTGCCGACGCCTCCGCGCTCCGCGCCGCCCGGCGCCGCGACCGGCGCGTGTACACCCGCTCCCACCCCGTGCTGTTCGCCCTCCTCGCCGCCACCCGCCGCCGCGCGGTCACCCGTATCGGCGGCGCGGTACTGGTGCACGGCACCGAGCCGTACCGGCAGGCCCTCACCCGTGTCCCGCTGGACCGCACCGCCGCCGGCACCACCGGTGGCGCCGCCCGGGAACTGTCCGCGGGCGGCGCCCTGTCCGGCGGCACCCTGTTCGACCAGGAGGGCACCGGCCACCGCGCCACCCGGCGCGCCGTCGCCGACGAGCTCGGCGCGGCCGGGGTGGAGCGGCTGCGCCCGGTGTGGCAGGACGTCCTGGCCCGCCGCCTCGCCCCGCTCGCCGAGGGCCGCGGCATCGACCTCGTACCCCTGGCCCGCGAACTGGCCGGGGCCACCGTCTGCGCGCTCCTGGAAACGACCCGCGACCCGCAGGCCGTCGCCGCGGCGGCCGCCCGGGCAGCGGCCGCCGCCGTGCGCGACCACCTGCCCGGCCCGAGGCTGACCGGAACTGCCCGGGCGGCCGCTGCGGCGACGGCACGGCTGGAGGCCCTGCTCGCCCCGGCCGGCGGGCCCGGCGCGGCGGCGGACACCGCCCTGCGGGCGATGCTCGCGGTCGCCGCCGTCAACACCACCGTCGCCGCCCTGCCCCGCGCCGCCGCCTGGTGCGCGGACGCCGGGTTGTGGGACCAGGCGGCGGACGACCGGCTGCGCCCGGCGCTGGTGGACGAACTGCTGCGGGTGATCGCCCCCTCCCCGCTGCTGCCCCGCGTGGCGGCGGCCGACGCCGAGCTGGACGGCTGCCCGGTACGGGCCGGGGACCGCCTGATCCTGGTGGCCCGGCACGCCGCGCGCGCCCACAGCGAACCACCCGATGCCCGTCGGCCCGCTCCGCCCACCATGGCCCGTCTCGTCTTCGGCGCCGGCAGCCACGCCTGCCCCGGCGCGCGCCTGGCCCGTGCCCAGCTCGACGACACCCTCGCCGCGCTCGCCCCTCACCGCCCCACCGTCCGGCACGCCCGCGCCGACCGGGGTGCGGCCCTGCCCGGCTGGCGCTCCCTCACCGTCCGGGCGACTGCCGTCCGTTGCTCCCCGGAGGACCGATGACCACGATCGCCGTCACCGGCGCGAGCGGCTTCTGCGGCTCTCACGTCGCCGAAGCGGCCGCCGCCCGCGGCGCCGACGTCCTGTGCGTCGGCCGCCGCCCCGGCCCGGTCGGGCGCCACATCCCCTGGGACGCCGCACGCGAGGTGCCGGACCTGTCCGGCGCCGACCTCGTCGTGCACTGCGCGGCGGCCGTCGGCGACCCGGTACCCGGCTCCCCGGCCGAGGCCGGCATGCACGCCGTCAACGTCGAGGGCACGGCGCGCCTGCTCCGGGCAGCCGCCGGCCGGCCGGTGGTCTGGGTGAGCAGCGCCAGCGTCTACGCCCCCGGCCCCGGACGCTCCCGCATCACCGAGGACCACCCGGTCCACGGGCACCTGAACGCCTACGGCCGCACCAAGGCCGCCGGCGAGGCGCTGGCCCTCGCCGCGGGCGCCGTGGTCCTGCGCCCGCGCGCGGTCTACGGCCCCGGCGACCCGCACCTGGTGCCCCGCCTGCTGTCCCGCGTCCGCCGCGGCCTGCTGATGCTGCCCGGCCCCAGCGTCCCCCTCAGCCTGACGGCCGTCCAGAACCTCACCGACGCCTGCCTGACGGCCGCCGCCTGGCCACCGGGCGCGTACAACATCGCCGACCCGGCTCCGTACGACCGCGACGAGGCGATCCGCACGGTCCTCCACGCCCACGGCACACGGGCCCGCATCGCCCACATCCCCCTGCCGCTGGCCCGCTTCGCCGCGTCCGCCACCCAGGCGCTGTGCCGCCTGCGCCCCCACACGGAGCCACCGCTCACCCACTACGCCGTCGACCAACTGGCGCACTCCGTGGTCCTGGACGTGTCCAGGGCCGAATCCCAGGGGTGGGTGGCCGGTCACACCCTCAAGGACTACGAGACCGCACTGCCGAGCGCCCTGCCGAGCAGGTGAACGCCTGTCACACCGGCCGGCCTCGCGGCCCTGCACGGACATGGGGCCCGGCCCGGAGCGCAGGAAGCCCCTCAGCCGTCCCCGGAGTACCGCGCACCGCCGCCGGCCGAATCGGCGGTGCGCCGGGTCTCCGCGAGATGGACGTCGATGTGCCGGGCGAGAACCAGCGGGTCCTGGGGATTGTCGGCCTGGAAGGTCAGGTGCGGTCGTGCCGCGATCCGGGGCCAGATGGCGTAGGGACCGCGCGGCGCAACTGCGCCGGCGGGGGAGGGGACCGATGCTGTGCACACCGGACCCTTCCTGTCGTCCGGCAGCCGTCCGCACCTCGCCCGAAGGAGACAACACGTGACTGTCCCCGTCCCCGCACCTGCGGCCGGCCTCACCCGGCGCGCCGTCGGCACCGCCCTCGCGGCCGGGGTCCTGCTGACGGGCGTGGCGGCGACGCACGTGTCCGCCGACGCACCTGCCCCTGCCGCCCACGGCACGTACGACAAGGGTCTCCAGCGCGCCCTGGCCGACTTGGTGGCCGCGCCTGGCGGCCCGCCCGGCGCGATCGCGGTACTCACCCGGGACGGCGAACGGCGGGTCTACCGGGCCGGTACAGCCGAGGTGGGCACAGGGCGCCCGCCCCGCACCGGGGACCACATGCGCATCGCGAGCGCGGCCAAGGCCTTCAGCGGAGCAGTGGCTCTCAGCCTGGTCGACCGCGGCGCCCTCGCCCTCGACGACACGATCGGCGAACGCCTGCCCCACCTCCCCGCCGCCTGGCATGCGGTGACACTGCGCCAACTCCTCCAGCACACCAGCGGCCTGCCCGACTACAGCAAGAGCCAGGCGTTCGGGGACATCATCCGCGCCGACCCCCGGCACCACTTCGAATCCCGCCGCCTGCTGGAGTTCGCGGCCGACCAGGGCCTCGCCTTTCCGCCCGGCAGCCGCTACGCCTACTCCAACTCGGACAACATCGCGGTCGCGCTGATGTCCGAACAGGCCACAGGGCGCCCGTACGAGTCGCTGCTCCGAGACCTGGTGTACCGGCCGCTCGGCCTGCGCGAAACCAGCCTGCCTCAGGGCTACCGCCTGCCCCACCCCTACCTGCACGGTTACGCCACCGCCCCGGGCGAGCCGCCCGAGGACGTCAGCGAGGCGATCAGCGCGTCCGGCGCCTGGGCCTCGGGCGGCATCGTCTCCACCCCCGCCGACCTCTCCACCTTCATCGGCGGCTACGCCGGTCCCCGGCTGCTGACCCCGCCCACCCGCCACGCCCAGCGCCAATTCCTGCCGGGCGGCGCTTCCGAACCCGCCGGCCCCGGCACCAACGCGGCCGGCCTCGCCCTGTTCCGCTACACCACCCGCTGCGGCACCGTCCTCGGCCACACCGGCAACACCCCCGGCTACACCCAGTTCGCCGCCGCCACCCCGGACGGCCGCCGGACGATCACCGTCTCCGTGACCAGCCAGGTCCCCCTCGACCCGGACCTGCTCGCCCGCCTGCGGGCCACCGAGGAGAAATTCGTCTGCGCCCTGCTGGACCACGGCCACCGCTGAACCGGCTGCCGCCGCCGAGCGGGAGTCCCGGTCCGCCCCCGCCTCGCCCAACGTCCGGGCCCCCACGGGCTAGGTTGCCCCCATGCACCTCACCCCTGATGACGAGATACGCACGTGTGACGAGCTCGCCGCATTCGTCCGCGACCTGCACCAGGACTACCTCCGGCGAGGACACGAAGCCCTCAGCGCGGCCACCGTCTACGAGTAGGCGACGCGACCGCCGAGCCCGGCGGGTTCGGCACCGTGGGGCGGGCACGGGATCCGCCTTTGCGGACCGCCCGCGGAAAATGGTTCGCCATCCCGGGGTTTGCGGGCCGAGACTGGTGGGCTGATCACATCGGACGGAGAGAGCGGGCGGCCGACACTGTCGTACAACCGGAACACCCTGCCCTTGCCTGAGAACCTCGTACCGCCTGCCACTGGACTGGAGAGCTGGGCTGATGTCGATCCGGCCCTCCATCCCTTCGACTGGGACGAGGACGAGGAGGGCAACCTGCGTGCGCTGGTTCGTGAATGGGTGCCGCCCGTGCTCTCCGGCATGGCGGGCTGGTGGCAGGCCGAACACTGGTGTGAACGCCAGGTGGACGCGATCATCCGAGATCGCTACGGGGACTGGGCGCAGGGGTGGAACTGGTGTTACCGGTACGGCGGGCCGATCGGCAGCTGGGTCACGGGGGCGAGCTCGGTGACCACTCCTGATGAGACCGTAGGTCGCGTCGTGGCGGCTCTGCTGGAGTGGCGTGCGTGGTTGGAGCGAACAGCCCAGCGGTTCGAGGAGCTGGCGCCACCGCCGCAGGCCTCTCCCGAGGATCGCAGCTGGCATCTGGAGCGGGCCTGTGTCCGGCTCGTGACGCACGCGCTGGACTCGGGCGCGGAGGGAGGCTGGCACGGGCAGGCCGCGCGGGTTCTGCGCTGGTTCCTTGCCACCACCGGCATGGGCCGGGCCGAGGCCGAGCAGGCGGTGGAGAGCGCGATCGGCGGCCGCTTCGAGAGCTGGGTGTACCCGGGGCGGACGCTGATCGAATCCGTCGGCGAGGACCTCGCCGTCGGACTCACCGGTCAGGCCCCCTACCAGGACCACCGTGAACGGGAAGGTCTGGAGGATCTCCATGACCGCTGCTGACAGCCTTTCGATCTGGCTGTCCGTACGAGGTGAGGCCGACTGGCACCGCGCGCCAGCTCTGCGGCGGGAACCGACGGTGCGGGACGGCTTTCGGGCCTGGTGCGAAGGGCCGGTCCACCGACGCGATCCCGTACGTGCGAGGCGCCTCCTCCGAGCCCATGCCCGGGCGCGATCCGATGCCACGCGCCGAGCCCCACTGGACTTCGCCCTGCTGGCCTCCTGGCAATGCGAGGTGCTCGGCGAAACAGAGGCGCCGTTCCGCACGAACGACGCCTACGCGAAATCGGGCCGCGAGCGCTACGGCCTGACGCCGCGCACCCAGGCCGACTTTGCCGCCTGCCTGCGCGAGGCGACCGAAACGGAGCTCCCGCCGGCGGCCCGTGCGGCCCGCGCGTACCTCGATGTGGCGTTCTTCCACCCCTTCACCGACGGCAATGCCCGCGCGGCCCTGCTGACTCTGGTCCACGTCCTGGGCCGCGAGGACATCGTCCTTCCGGAGGTCGCCCCGCTCCAGACCACCCGCTATGCGGACGATCCGGCGGGCGCCGCCGACCTGGCCACTCTCATCGGCGTACTCAACCGCCGCCGATACTGAAGCCTTCAGCGGGGAGCGACGACCTCCTCTGCGACTTCCGCCCGAGGAGGAACGGGCCGAGGTCGCCGATGTCGCCGCACGGAACGAGTGCTTCCCCACGTCAGTTCTCGGACTCGCGGCTGGGCCCGCGGCACCTGATGACAGGGACTGCTGAGGTTCAGCCGTGGGTGGCCTTCACGAACTTGTCCGTTGCCAACCGAGCCAGCGGCTCGAAGTCCTTGTGGCCGGACGGGTCGGTCGGCGTGTATTGAAAACTCAGTACCTCGGTCCCGTGGGACAGCACCACCACGTCCGCCTGGAGGTGCAGGGGCCCGCCTTGACGCCCCGCTGACAATCGGAACGCTTCGGAGCCCGCCGCGAACCGTGGCGCCGGCAGTCGCGAGGCGCTCACGTTCATGGTGGTTCCCTTCAGCGACGTGGTGAAGGCGGGGCATTCGTCGAGCGCGCCGCGGACCCGGACGACATGGTCCATTGCTCCGGAGCCCGAGTAGGCCACGACCCGGGTGCTGATATGGGCTTCACCCGCACCGTGCCGGAACCACGCGCCCGAAGTCGCCTCCGGCCCCCAGAGCACGTCTTCCATCAGGCCGGCCAAGGGCCGGCACACCGGGTCGCTGACCGCCAAGGCGCTTCGGCCCACGCCGGGGGCGCGCCTCTGCCACTCGGCCAGCAGGTCGGCCTCGCTCAGCATGGCGGCCTGGCGCTGTCCTTCGGTCATGGGCGCTGTCGCGGCGGCCGGGGCCGGGCGGGCAGCCGGAGACCGCGGCGCCGACGGCGCGGCGCCTCTGGTCTCGTCAGCGGACGGACCGGGCGCGCACGCCGCCGCAAGGACGATCAAGGAGACGCTGAGGACGGCGAGTGAAGCGCCGCGGATGCGGGAGTGCATGATGAGCTGCCTTGACGAAGGCGCGACGTGGCGCGCTTGGGACGTTCCGGCCCCCTCGGACACCCGGAACGGCGTGGATCCTATACGAGGAGGAGTACGAACGAGCTGGAGTCCAGCACGTACGCCTAGACCGCCCCGCCGCGCTGGCACGTGATCAGGATCGGCGTCCCCATGCGAGAGCCGAACGGGCCGGCCATCCCGCTCAGGGAGCCGACGCGCATGAGCGTGGGCCGACTGACGTGCTCAGCGACAGGAACGGGTGTGGGGCTGGGGCCCGGTGGCTGCTGTCCGGGTCAGTAGTCGAGGTCGAGGTAGTCGATGTCGTTGAGGGTGACGTCGGAGAGTGCTGTGGCGCGACCGCCGCTGTCCTGGAAGTAGATCTCCTTGAATCCCTCGGCGATGATCCCGCGCAACTCCTGGTCGCCGGCGCCCGTGTCGCGGGCGTCGAACAGGCGTTGTGCGTAAGCCGGGGGGAGGTGCACGGTGAGGCGGCGGAATCTTCCGTCGTCGGTGGTGCCGACCGGCGCGGTGTAGCCGAAGCGGGCCCTGGTCTCCACGGTGATCCCACCGGTGGTGGCGGCCTTCTTCTGCCGGCGTCTGCGCACCAGCGGCTGCCACCGTTGCCGTACGGCGTCGTCGATCTTCGCGGCGATGTCGGGGCGGGCGTGCTTGCGGGCCCCGCGCCGGTAGCGGTTGACGGAGTCGGCGGTGACGCCGATCTGCGCCGCGACGGCCTTCGCGCTGCCGAACTGCTTGATCAGGAAGCCGATCTGGCCCTTGAGCGTCTTGGGCGGGGCCTTGGTGAACGCCTCGCGGTCGGCGCGCTCGATGGCGTCGTCGATCTCGCCCATGGTCTACTCCCCGTCCTCGAGGACGGCGTCGCCGCCCTTGATGTGGCGGGCCGGGTTCAGGCCCTGCTCCATCAGTTCCACCGCCCAGAGCATCGACTGGACGCCCTCCAGCTTGGCCAGGCCCGGCGTGGGCCCGAGGCGGAACCCGCCGGGCTGGATCTTGCCGGACGCGGCGTAGGGCAGGAAGTCCAGCGGCGAGGCGCCCGGCGAGGGGTAGACCACGCAGTCGGACAGCACGGCGAGCGGGTACAGGCCCGTCATCCGGGCCATGTTCAGCAGTTTGCGGTGCATGTTGACCCGTGCCTTGGAGATGACGGCAGCCCGGATGTCGGGGCGCCAGGTCGGCCGCTCCAGAGCCGGCCACCGCTCGCCCTCCTTGTAGCGGCGGCCCTGCGGGCGTTCGCGGAGCTTGCCGATGCCGCCCTTCACGGTGGCCTTGATGGCCGCGAGGACGGCGGCCAGGGCCGGGTCGGCCTGCTTGTGCCGCTCCATCGCGGCGAGGAACCCCGCGTCGTCCAGGTCCTTGGTGACACCGAGGTCGGCGAGCGTGTCGACGTACGCGTTCTTGAGCCGGTCGTGCCACGGGTCCAGGTACGCCCCGGTCTCGCGGCGCAGGTACGCCTCCATCGGATGGACGTCGTGGCCGAGCTCCTGGGCGTAGGCGACGGTGTACGTCTGGTACCAGGCGGGGCCCGCCGGACGGGAGCCGTCCGGCGTGAACGGCGAGGGCAGGCGCGGGTCCAGCTCGATGGAGGAGAGGTCGACCAGCCAGCTCCCGGGGATCTTCGGGTTGAACTTCACGTTGTGGAAGTGATCCGGGGCGGACAGGCCGACGACCAGGCGGGCCGCGGCCGCGAGGAAGGCGGTGTTGAGGTCCAGGCCGACCGCGAAGGGCAGCAGGCACTCCTCGTCGCTGAGCGAGTCCACCGACCGCACCCACTGGTACGCCTCCTCGTTGAGGAACCCGCCACTCCAGCCGGACTGAACGACGACAGGGTGCTCCGGGGGCGCCTCCGGCGGCGCCGGGTCCATCGGCTCCGTCCCGAGCGAACCCGGGTTGTGGCCGGAGGTCCAGTTGCCGGTCTTCTCGTCGCGTTCCGGCTTCGTCGGCGGGCGCAGTGCTGTCATCAGCTCCAGGCCCGAGACGGCCGTGGATCCGCGCGGGGTGATGACCCGCTGGGCGTACACCCCGAGTACGCGGGCGATGTCGGCCGGCTCCATCCCGCTCACGTCGGGCCAGGAGCGCTCGTCGAGGGCGTCCCACGACAGGATGGCCAGCTGCACGCACTGCCGCTCGCGGCCCTGTGCCTTGCGGTAGATCCGCGCCCACGGGCCGAACCCGCGCTGCGTGAGCTGCCACTTCGCACGTCCCACCTGTTTGACGACCGGGTGGTCCTCCGGCAGACGCAGGGAGCGGCGCTGCTCGTGGCCTTCCAGACGCTCCGGCAGCCCGAGCCTCACCGCGGCCGCCGCCGTGAGCACGATCAGAGGGTCGGAGTCCTTGCCGTGGCGGTTGAGTTTCGGCGCACCGAGGCCGGACTCCTTGAGGGTCCACTCCACCAGCTCCACCACGGTGGAGGCCGGGCAGTCGAGCACGATGCCGTCGATGCCGTACGCGGAGCCGTCACCGTCAAGGACGGCGAGCGGGCCGTGCGGGAACCGAGGATCGGCTACGGGCTTCGCCGCCTTCTTCGCGGCCGGACGCTGTGATGCCGCGGCCGGCCGGGTGGCGGGACGTGCTGACCGGGTGGTGGGACGTGCCGGCCCCGTGGCCGGAACGGTGACAGCCTGCGGGGCGTCGGCCGTCTCCGCCTCGGATGCCGCCGGTTCATCGCACGCCGCTGCCGCCGCCGGCGTAACAGCCGAGGCCGCACCGCGGGTGGGATATTTCGCCGCCCATCCGTTCAGCAGTCGCTGGTAGGCATCCAGGCGCGGCGACTTCGGCTCGCTCCGGCCGTTCTCCCAGTTCTTCACCGACTGGGTCGTCGTCTTCAGCGCGGTCGCCAGGCGGGCCTGCGTGATGCCGGCGGCCTCACGCAGCCGGGCGCGCTCCGCCGGAGGCGGGAGCTGCGGCTCCTCGTTCAACAGAGCGTCGACGGACGCGAACAGCTCTTCCTCGGACGCCATCCCCTGCACCTTCACGTCAGGACCCGATACTCCTTAACCCAAAACTTAGCCCATTCCTTAACCTTCCCGTGCCCCTTCCCGTCCTGGCGTGGCGAGGAGGGGGGATCGTTCTCGCTCGTTCTGAAGAATCCCGCCGCCGATATGGACGGTGCGTTCATTACGTGCTTATATGTATGTGTCGTTCATTTGTTGGACCGGAAGGAGAACAGTCATGAGTACCCCCGTCACCAAGCGCGTCGCGCTGATCACCGGCGGCTCGGGCGGAATCGGCCGTGCCGTGGCCGAGCGGCTCGCCCAGGACGGTCTCGCGGTCGCCGTGCAGTACGCGGGCAACAAGGCCAGGGCCGAGGAGACCGTGTCCGCGATCACCGCGGCCGGTGGCAGTGCCCTCGCGGTGGGCGGCGACGTCGCAGACGAGAGTGCGATGCGCGCGGCGTTCGACGCGGTCGAGGCGGCCTTCGGCGGCGTCGACGTGGTCGTGAACACCGCGGGCATCATGATCCTGGGCCCGATCGCGACATTCGACCTCGCCGACCTGGACCGGATGCACCGCACGAACATCCGCGGCACATTCGTCGTCTCCCAGCAGGCGGCGCGCAGTGTTCGCCCGGGTGGTGCGATCGTCAACTTCTCGACGTCGGTGGTGCGCACCCAGCTGCCGGCCTACGGCGCCTACGTCGCGAGCAAGGCCGCGGTCGAGGGTCTGACCCTCACCCTGGCCCGTGAGCTGCGCGGCCGGGACATCACCGTCAACGCCGTCGCCCCCGGCCCCACCGCCACACCGCTGTTCCTGGACGGCAAGGACGACGCCACCGTCGCGAACTTCGCCAAGGCGACCCCGCTCGAGCGGCTGGGCCGGCCCGAGGACATCGCCGAGGTCGTCTCGTTCCTCGCCGGCCCCGCGCGCTGGGTCAACGGACAGATCCTCTACACCAACGGCGGCCTCGCCTGACCTCCGTATCCCCGTAACCCCGTATCCCCGTAACCCCGTGTCCCCGCATCATCCGGCCTTGCCCGCACTGTCGAAAGGAACCAGGTCCATGTCCATCACCGGCAACGTCGTCGTCATCACCGGCGCCTCCAGCGGTTTCGGGGCCCTGACCGCCCGCGCGCTGGCCGACGCAGGCCACACGGTCTACGCCGGCATGCGCCAGACCGCCGGCCGCAACGCGCCCCAGGTCCGGGCCGCCGCCGACTACGCCCACGAGCACGACGTCGACCTGCGCTCCATCGAGCTCGACGTGAATGCCCAGGACTCGGTCGACACCGCCATCAGGCGGATCGAGGCCGAGCACGGCCACATCGACGTGCTGATCCACAACGCCGGGCACATGGTGACAGGAGCGGCTGAGGCGTTCACCCCCGACCAACTCGCCGAGCTCTACAACGTGAACGTGCTGTCCACCCAGCGCGTCAACCGCGCCGCGCTGCCGGGCATGCGCCGGCGCGGACAAGGACTGGTGGTCTGGGTGTCCAGCACCAGCGTCAAGGGCGGCACCCCGCCCTACCTCGCCCCCTACTTCGCCGCCAAGGCCGGCATGGACTCCCTGGCGGTGTCCTACGCCGGCGAACTCGCCCGCTGGGGCGTGGAGACCTCGATCGTCGTTCCCGGCTCGTTCACCAGCGGCACCAACCACTTCGCCCACTCCGGCCGCCCCGACGACACCGCCGTCGAGGCCGAGTACGAGACCAGGTACGCCGGCCTGATGGACCAGGTGGCGGCCAAACTCGCCGCCCTCGCCCCCCAGGGCGTGACCGCGGCGCTGGTCTCCGACGAGATCGCCCGCATCGTCGCCCTGCCCGCCGGACAGCGCCCCTTCCGCGTCCACATCGACCCCGCCGACGACGGATCCGAGGAGGTCTCCGAGGTCGCCGACCGCATCCGCCGTGAATTCCTCACCCGCATCGACCTCGCCGACCTGCTCACCGTCCAGCGCTGACACCCCGGGCCCGGGACGGGGAGCGACGCCGGTCGTCCCGCCCTGGCGCCCGACACCACCGAGGCGATCAGCATGACCAGCATCGAAACCCCGGCCGTCCCCCAGGCGTTCATCGAGGCGACCGACCGCAGGGACGCCGACGCGCCGCCGCGTTCACCCATGACGCCGGCCTCGACGGAAACCGACATCACCCCCGGCAACCGAGCAGGAGCACACATGGTCGACAAGGCGAACGGCCCCATCGCCAAGGAGGGCAGAGGCCGCGGACGAGGGCGCCGACCCGCGGACGAGGTCCGGGCGGACGTCCTGCGAACCGTCGGCGACCTCCTGCTCACCGAAGGCATCGCCGACCTCACCTTCGAACGCATCGCCAGGGCATCTGGCGTCAGCAAGACCACCCTCTACAAATGGTGGCCCTCCAGAGGAGCGCTCGCCCTGGACGGCTACTTCCACGCGGTCGAGCAGACGCTCGCCTTCCCCGACACCGGAGACATCCGCGCCGACCTGCTCACCCAACTCCGCGCCTTCGCCCACGTGATGACCCACACCCCGGGCGGGCGCGTACTGACCGAGCTGATCGGCGCGTCACAGACCGACGAGGACCTGGCCACCGCCTACCGGAAGCTGTACTCCTCACACCGGCGCCGGCTGGCGGCGGAGCGCCTCCACCGGGCTCAGGAACTCGGCCAGATCCACACCGGCATCGACGTGCAGGTCCTCGTCGACCAGCTCTGGGGCGCCGTCTATCACCGACTGCTCATCCCCGACGAACCTGTCACCGACGACTTCGTCGTCGCGCTCGTGAACAACCTCCTGGACGGAGTCCGCCCGAGGTAGGACGGTCGTGACCGCGGAGGGGAGACCTCACGGACGAGCAGTGAGCTGCCGGTGTTCCGTGCCGTGACGCGCCGATCGAGTACGGCCCACGCCGCATCTGGCCGTCGAGCAGAGCCGGAAGCCTGTGTCCCTCGTGACGGGGAGGGGCCCTTCGGCGGCGGCATGGTTCGGTAGATCGCCCTCGGCCCGGGCGTGCCCTGGCGCCCGGTCACGGCCATCCCGCCCCCGGTACTTCGACCTCGACGGCCAGCACCTGCCCGGATCCCGGTGCGACCAGTTCGTCGACGCCCATGCCGCGCCACTCGGCGGCCGTCACGAACAGGGTCCTTCGCTCAGGCCCGCCGAGGGCGCAGGCGAAGGCGCCGCGGTCCAGGGCGACCGTCTGCAGAACCGAGCCGCCCTCCGCGACCCGCACGCACCGCCGGTTCGGCACGTCGGCGTACCACACCGCGCCCTCCGCGTCGGCGCAGATGCCGTCCGGCGCCGCACCGTCCAGGCCCGCCCACACCCGCCGCCCGGACAGGCCGCCGTCGGCGCCGATGTCCAACGCCACGAGTTCGCTGCGGTGGGAGTCCGCCACGATGAGCGTCGAGCCGTCCGGGGTCACCGCCATCCCGTTGGGGAACGCGAAGCCGCCCGCGGCCTCGCGTACCGTCCCGTCCGCCGTGACCAGCGCGACCGAACCGGGCCGGAACTCCTCCCCGGCCATCGGGTTGTAGCCGAGCCGGTTCACGTAGGCGTTCCCGCGGCCGTCCACCACGATGTCGTTCCAGCCGGGCCTGCCGAGGTCGGCGTAGAGGGACAGCGACCCGTCGGCGTCCCGTACGAGCAGCCGACCGTCCGGTGAGGAGACCACGAGCAGCCGGCCGTCCGGGAGCCAGGCGCTGCACAGGGGCAGCGACTTCACCCGTGCGATGACCTCGCTCGTACCCGCGAGGTCGACGGCCAGGACCTCGCCCGCCGACCAGTCGGAGAAGTACAGCCGGCCGTCGTGCCAGCGCGGTGCCTCGACCAGCCCGCGGCCGGCGAGGAGGACTCGGGGCTCGCTCATCTCGGACACTTTCCTTCCGGTCGCGACCCGGCCGGTGATCCGGCCTGATCAACGCTATCGTCGCACGGCGCCGAAGACGGTGAAGGCCCGCCGGACGAGCGCCGCCCTCGACGGTCCCGCCCTGTTCCCCGCGTGCGCGGGGATGTTGCCACGGGTGGCACGTCTGACGGCGAGGGGTGGCGGTGTCGGTCAGCGCATCAGTTCCCCGGCGTTGACGAGCAGCGACTGTCCGGTGATCGCCCGCGCCCGGTCCGAGGCGAGGAAGGCCGCCGCCTCCGCCACGTCCCCGTCCGTCGCCAGGTCCGGCAGCGCCAGCCGATCGGTGAGCCGGGCCAGCACCTCGGTCTCCGGCACCTGCTCGGTGTGCGCCGTGAGCTGTACGTACGCCTGCACCGGCGGCCCCCACATCCAGCCCGGCAGCACCGTGTTGACCCGGATCCGGTGCGGCCCGAGCTCGCGGGCCAGCGAGTACATCGCCGAGGTCAGCGCCCCCTTCGACGCCGCGTACGCCGCCTGCCGCACCTGAGAGGGCGCCGCCACCGCCGACTGCGTGCCGATCAGGACCACGGAACCGCCCAGCCGCTTGAGGGCGGGCAGGCAGGCCCTGGTCATCCGCAGCGTGCCGAGCAGGTTCACGTCCAGGACGCCCTGCCAGGTGCCGAAGTCGGCGTCCTCCAGGCCCCCGAAGTACGAGTCCCAGGCGGCCACGTGCACCACCGCGTCGATCCCGCCGAAGCGCTCCACGGCGAGCGCGGCGAGCGCCTCGCACTGGTCCTCGTCGGTGATGTCGGTCGGCCGGTACGCGGTCCTGGCGCCGTCCGGGTCGATCTCGGCGGCCGCCTTGGCGAGGTTGGCCCCGGTGCGCGCGCCGAGGACGGCGTTGCCTCCGTCCCGTACCACCGTCTCGGCCACCCGGTGCCCGAGCCCGGCGCCGACGCCCGACACCACGACCGTCTTTCCCTGAAGCAGCATCGCGGCCTCCCCGGCCCTGTGCATTCATCTGACGGTCCGTCAGGGTAGGGGGTGGTCACCGACAGGGGAAGACACGGGAAGGGGTACGGGAGTGAGCGAGGAGACCCACAGCGAGACGTACGCGGAGCTGGCCGCCGTCGGTCCGTACGGCGTGCGCCCCGGCCACGCGCTGATCACCATGGTGGAGCCGCATCCGGGCCACGAGTACGCGTACAACCGCTGGTACGAGGACGACCACTACTACGCCGGCGCGATGGCCATGCCCTGGATGTACGCCGGCCGGCGCTGGGTCGCCACCCGCGAACTCCAGGAGCTGCGCTACCCCGAGAAGTCCGCGGTCGCCCAGCCGGTCACCGCGGGCGCCTACATCTCCACGTACTGGATCACCGAGGGCCGCTACGCCGACCACATGAAGTGGACGGTCGGGATCAACAAGCGGCTGAACCGCGATGCCCGGGTCCACCAGGCCCGGACCCACGTCTTCACGTCGTTCCAGGACCACGAAGTCACCGTCTACCGTGACGGCGCCGCGGGCCCCCGGGACTTCCACGCCCTGGACCACCCGTATCGCGGCCTCGTCCTGCAGGTGATCGACGCCGAGAACGAGGGGAAGCGGGCCGAGCTCCTGGAGTGGCTGCGCTCCCGGGAGCTCCCCCGCCGGGTCGCGGGCTCCCCGGCGGCGATGGTGACCGTCTTCCGGCCGACCCCGCTGCCCGGCGACCGCATGACCTATGTGAAGCAGGTCGAGGGCGTCGACACCCGGCTCACGCTGCTCTGGTTCCTGGAGGCGGACCCGCGCGAGTGCTGGGAGGAGCACTTCACCGGGCTCGACGCGGGCGGGCTCGGCCGCATCGAGCTGGTGGCCCCGTTCATCCCGACGGTGCCTGGAACGGACCGGTATGTGGACGAACTCAGGTGACGCGTCGGGGCAACACCGAGTCCTTCGCCGTCGATACCGGCTTCCGGGGGCCGGGTGTCATCCGAGACGAGGCCGGCCGGAATGAGAAGGATGAGGCGTGAGCGCCACGACGCAGATGCTGCCGATGAGCGAGCTGTGCCAGGACCTTTACGGCCTGTCGGCCGCTCCGCAGGAGGCTTTCCTCAACTACGGCAAGGCCCTGCTGGTGATCGCCGGCGCCGGCGCGGCGGGATCATGCCGTGGGCACCGCGGCCGAGTTGTCTCGCGGGGGATCCCGCGCCAGGCAACCCACCCGGCCGTCGGGAACTCTGGTACGTCGACCGAGCACGGGAAGAGCGGACCAAGGAGCTTGCCGGGCAACCGTTGGGCGGGCCGTTCATCGACCAGGGCCGGTGAGTCTTGCTCTCGCGTCCGCGGGGCCCGGATCCAAGCCGATCGACGGGCGACTGGCTCATCGACTTCCAGTCCGACCTCGTCGGCCGGCGTCGGCTTGTGGATGTCGTGGTGAAGGCCGGGTCCGCCACGCTCACCATGGAGTGTTTCCCGCGTCTTCGGGGCAGTGCGCTCGGGAAGCAGAGCAAGGGGCCCGGCCGGGGAAGGGCGAGTCCGGCCGGGCCGGGCACGGTGTCAGCCCTTGGGGCACGCCTTCCACGCGAGGTGGTAGACGGTGCTGATGTCACCGTCGGTGGAGTCCATGGTCATGTAGCTGGTGGTGGCCGGGTCGGACGTGCCGGCGTTCACCCGGAGCTCGGTGTTGATGTTGAAGTTCCGCTGCACACCGCAGGGCGCCCACACCAGCTGCGCCCAGTCGGTGTCGTCAGTGGCCTGCCAGTTGTCCTCGTACGGGCCTCGGAAGGTATGCACCCGGGATGCGGTGCTCGGCGAGCCCTGGAAGTAGTACGAAGCCTTCTCGGTGCTGCTCGCTCCGGGCCGGAGAGACGCATAGCCGCGGTAGTCGGCGCTGGCGATGGCGTAGGTGAACCCCTGGGGCACATGCACCAGAAGGTTGAGCTGGCAGTTCCTGCGGGCTGCGGTGGGGGAGGAGGCGCCGCCCGCCTGCGCCAGGTACTCGCTGTAGGTGACGGTGAAGGCGGTGTTGTCCTCGGACACGGCGACGGCGGCGCTCCCCAGGGGACAGCCGGAGCCGTTCACCGTGGCGATGTCGATGACGATCCTGTCCGGGGGCGGGTCGGCGATCGACGAGGGGCTTGCTTGTGCGGGCAGGACCGAGGCGAACAGGGCGATGATCGTTCCGCTCACCAGTGAGGGGATTCTCATGGTTCTCCCATCCAGTGCTGCTTCGGTGCCGGGCGAGCGCGGGCGCATGGGAGCGGCCCGGTCGCGGGCTGGGGGGTGCGGCGCGCCACAGAGCCGGGCGGCCGTCACGGACCTACTGCGGAAGCCCCGCCGGTACGAGCGGGAGCGATTGAATGCTAGAGGCCCGGCCGCGCAGGAGCAGGACGGAGCCCGGCCAACAATCGCCCCGCGAACGGCCCTTCCTCTGGCTCGGAACAGCGGGTGCCTCCTCAGGCACCGACCTACACCCCGCCGGTGCGGCTGGTGTTCCACACAAGCCGCTGGCCGACGAGAACCCGCGGCCGCGCGGATCCGGACGCGCCGACGAAGCAGCGGCACACCGTCCAGCAGATCTTCGATCGTCCGGTGGACGAACACGGTGCTGATGACATCGTGAAACCTCTGGTCCGCACCTCGGATCGATGACGATCACTGCGGTGGCGCGGCCGGAGACGACGTCGACGTTCCCCGGTCCTGCTGGGCGGCGGGCACTGGCTCCGCGCGGGGAGGCTCGTGCGCTGTCGCGCCGGCCATGCCCTGTCGCGGCTCCGGGCCCGCGCCGCCCCGGTCGTACCGACCGACGCGCACGAGGCGCGCCTGTGGCCGGCGCTGCCCGCGAGTGCCACGCGGCCGGAGGCTCTGCCGCGGCCGCAGGGTGACCCCGCTCCACGTCGTAGTCGGACAACCGGGCCTGACCGGGCGGGCTTCCGCACCGCGGCCCGCCAGGCGGCCCGGGTGAAAGTCGATCGTCGCCGCCTCCATCGGGTGAGTTCTCTCGAACACCGATGTCACCGCACCGCGTTGACCGGTTACGTACGTGGCATACATCGGCAACATGGTGAGGGAAGGCAGGTCATGGGCACAGGAACGGTTCTGTTGGCGACGCGGGAATCGGGTGCGCGCGCCGGAGCGGTCAGTGAACAACTGCGGAGGATCGGCAAGGAACTGGAGAGCCAGGGCTTACTGGTGCGGTGGGCGGCCGACGCCCGGGACGCACAGGCCGTGCTGCGCACGGAGGCAGGACTCGCCGGAGCCCTCGTCGCCTGGGACCTGGACCCGCAGGCCGCACCCGGCACCCCGGAAGGCGGCGGGGCGGAGGTCCTGACGGCGATCGGGCAGCGGTTCAAGGACCTGCCCGTGTTCCTGCTGATGCCCCAGGACTCGGAAGGCGAGTTCGAGCAGCTCCCGCTCTGGGTCGCCGAGGTGGTCACGGGCTATGTCTGGGCCTTGGAGGACACGCCCGCCTTCATCGCGGGGCGGGTGGCCGCCGCGGCGCGCGCGTACCGGGACGGTGTGCTGCCGCCGTTCTTCAAGGCGCTTCGTCGTTTCGACGACGCGCACCAGTACTCGTGGCACACACCGGCGCACGCCGGCGGGGTGGCGTTCTTGAAGTCGGCGGCGGGCCGGGCCTTCTTCGACTACTACGGCGAGCGGCTGTTCCGTACGGATCTGTCGATCTCGGTCGGGGACCTGGGCTCGCTGTTCGAGCACAGCGGTCCGATCGGTGAGGCCGAGCGCAACGCCGCCCGCGTCTTCGGCGCCGAGCGCACGTACTTCGTGCTGCACGGGGACTCGACGGCCGACCGCATGGTCGGCCACTTCAGCGTGATGCGCGACGAGATCGCCCTGGTGGACCGCAACTGCCACAAGTCCGTGCTGCACGGCCTGGTGATCTCCGGCGCACGCCCCGTCTATCTGGTCCCGACCCGTAACGGATACGGACTCGCGGGCCCGCTGCCCCCGGCCCGCACCGACGCGGACGCGGTCACCGCACGCATCGCCGAGCACCCGCTTGCGGCGGAGGCCCTCTCTCCGCAGGCGCAGTACGCCGTGCTCACCAACTCCACCTACGACGGGCTGTGTTACGACACGGTCGAGGTCGCCCGTGCGCTGGCGCCCAGCACGCCGCGGCTGCACTTCGACGAGGCGTGGTTCGCGTACGCCCGTTTCCACCCGCTGTACGCGGGCCGGTACGGGATGGCGGTCGGCCCCGACACCCTCGACGACCCGATGCGGCCCACGGTCTTCGCGACCCAGTCCACGCACAAGCTGCTCGCCGCGCTCTCCCAGACCGCGATGGTGCACGTCAAACCCTCGCCGCGCGCGCCGGTCGAGCACGAGCGGTTCAACGAGGCGTTCATGATGCATGGCACCACCTCGCCGCTGTATCCCGCGATCGCCTCGCTGGACATCGCGACCGCCATGATGGACGGCCCCCAGGGACAGTCGCTGATCGACGAGGCGATCACCGAGGCCATCCGCTTCCGCCGGGCCGTCGTACGCACGGGCCGCCGCATCGCCGCCGCGGGCGACCGGCCCGGCTGGTTCTTCGGCGTCTGGCAGCCCGACACCGTGACCGATCCCGCCACCGGCGAGCGCATCGACTTCGTCGACGCCCCGCCCTCCCTGCTCGCGTCGGACCCACGCTGCTGGCAGCTGGAGCCCGGCGCCGACTGGCACGGCTTCGAGGGCCTGACCGAGGGCTACTGCATGCTCGACCCGGTCAAGGTGACCCTCACCTGCCCCGGCGTCACCGCGACCGGTGACACCGGTGACTGGGGTATCCCGGCGCGCATCCTGACCGCCTACCTCGCCACCCGTGGCATCGTCGTGGAGAAGACCGACAGCTACAGCACGCTCATCCTGTTCTCCATGGGCATCACCAAGGGCAAGTGGGGCACCCTCATGGACGCCCTGATGGACTTCAAGGCCCTTTACGACGGCGATGCTCCGCTCCAGGAGGTGCTGCCCGCCCTCGTGGACGCCCATCCGCACCGCTACACCGGCCTCACCCTCAAGCAGCTGTGCCAGGACATGCACGAACACCTCACCGAGTCCGAGCTGATCGACGCCCTCGACACGGCCTTCCGCGAGCTTCCCGAGCCGGTCGCACCCCCGCAGCACTGCTACCAGCGCCTGATCCGGGGCGGGACCGAACGCCTGACCCTGGCCGAGGCGGCCGGCCGCGTCGCCGCCGCGATGGTCACCGTCACCCCGCCGGGCATCCCCGTCCTGATGCCCGGCGAGGCCATCGGCGCCGCCGACGGCCCACTCCTGCGCTACCTCGGCGCCCTCGAAGCCTTCGACCGCGCCTTCCCCGGCTTCCACAGCGAGACCCATGGCGTCACCATGGACCCCGCCACCGGCGACTACCTCATCGAATGCGTGCGGCCCTCACGGACGGAGAACCATTCCTGAACCCCACCGCGCGCTGAAGGCCCGGCCGGTCGCTGCCGGCCGGGCCCACTCCGCCTGTGCATGAACCCATCAGCAGACGCGGAAGGCGGGTTGCCGACCGCGGCAGTGCACCCCACCTGCCGGAAGCGGGATGAAGAGAAGAAGGCGGCCAGGCGTCGGAAGAGGGCTCCGCCCTCTCCTGCCGTCTGGCGGAGAGATCCTCGTCCGGGCCCGGTGGTGGGGGAGATCAGGCCACGAGCAGACGCAGGCCCAGCTCTGCCGCGTCGAGCGCGACGAGGTCGCGGTTGCGTTCGGCCCACCGGCCCGAGGCGAGGTCCTCGCGGAGGCCGTTCACCGCCCGCTGCTCGGCCTGCGGCCCGACCCTGGTCCACACCGACACCCCACGGCGTACCTGCTCGTCCAGGTAGGCCTCGGGCCGACGCCAGTGGGCCTCGAAGAAGCCGTCGCAGCAGTCCCAGGGGATGAGCACCGGCTCCGCGCGCCCCTCGATCGCGCGGGTCATGTCGGCGAGCGACGGCCAACCCGAGAGAAGGTCGGCGAACTCGGGCAGGTAGTCGCGGGTGAGCCAGAACCGCTCCAGCCAACCGGTCGTACTGGCGTCGTAGGTGAACACCACCACGCGGCGGGCGACCCGCCGCATCTCGCGCAGCCCGGCGATCGGGTCCGGCCAGTGGTGAACGGTGCTCACCGCCATGGCGGCGTCGAAGGACTGGTCGGCGAACGGCAGACGCTCCGCACTCGCGGCCACGCAGGGCGCCGCGCCCACAGGACGCTGCGCCCGCATGACCGCCGACGGTTCCACCGCCGTGACCTCACGGTCCGGTGGTTCGTAGGAACCGGTGCCGGCCCCGACGTTCAGGACGGTCCGGGCGTCTCCGAGCGCCTCCCAGATCCTCGCGGCGATCCGCGGCTCGGTGCGCCGCGTCGCGGGGTAGGCGGAGCCGATGGACTCGTACAACTGCGCTCCGAACGCCTTGAGTTGCTCCTCGGGTGACGTTCTGATCCCCATGGCCCGCGCCTCCAGTTCGTTGTCGATGGCCGTCACCATGGCGGCAGCACGGTCGCGCTGGTCCACCAGCAGGCCGCGCAGCCGGCGCAGGTGCGCGACCGCGTCGCTGGCCGGGTCGTCCACGAGTTCCGCGATCACACGCAGTCCGAAGCCCAGCCGCCGGTAACCGAGCACCTCCCGCAGACGCTCCACGTCGGCCGCCGAGTAGGCCCGGTACCCGGACCCGGTCCGCGCGGACGGCTGGACGAGGCCTATCTCGTCATAGTGATGCAGGGTGCGGACGCTCACGCCGGCGAGCTCGGCCACACGTCCCACGGTCAGATGCTCTTCCACGTGACAGACCATGCGGCATGACGCCACGTGAGGGTCAAGCGTCCAGTGGTGCTACCTCTCTCTCGCTGCATGGCGTGAGAGGGGGGAGCCGGACAGCGGCGTACGCGAGCGGCATCCGACCCGACAGGGCCCCCGCGCAGGCGACTCGGCAAGCGCTCACGGCGGATGGGCGGCGAGCATTGCGCAGGACCCGCGTCCTTCTCTGCTCGCAGGAGTTCCCGCATGCCGTGGAACGGCGCAGGTCAGGCAGTCTGCTCCCCGTACCCACGGGGATGGTCCCGGCTCCACCGAGAGGAGCTGTCCGGCTGAGGATCACCGGACGATCGAAGTCGATGCTGTAGCCGGGGTCGTGACCGTCTACCGGGCTCGGAGTGACGATGTAGCTTCCGTACTTCGGTGACAACCTGAACCCGCCCGACGGCTCAGAGGGTGGTGCTGCGATGTGGAAAGCCCCGAACCCGCCCTCGCCGCCTCGGACCTGCACGTGGTGATGTGCTGTGCGAAATGCACCGTTACCTGTACGCGGTGCTGAGCTGCACTGTTAATGGGGAGTCGAACCCCAGCGTTGCCCTTCACGCACCAGGAGTGGGCCGGAAGACCGCCGGCCCTCGGTGTGTGCACGCCTCCGAAGCTGCTACCTGCTCCACATCGTTCCAACCGGCTGGACTGCTCAGTCCAGCAGATCGACCTCCCAGTTCGTACGCTGGATCCGCACATCGACCTCTCGGATCTCCCGGGCGAGTGCATCCGCCTGACCGCGCAGCTCCGCGACCGGAAGTGCGGAGAGCATCATCAGCTCGGACCGAAGCTGCCGGCCGTATCCCCGCTCGCCCTTACCCGCCGCCGCGTCCGCCGCTGCGGTGACCACGGAGTGACGCAACCGCAGGACATCCCGGCGTGCGAGGGCATCGGTGAGCGTGCCGTCCGGACCCATCTCCACGGTGGCATTGGTCCGGTTGATCCGCCGGATCAACGTTTCCAGAGCGTCCAGTACCTCACCGGCCTCAGCCAACAGTTGAGCCGCGTCCTCGGCGGGTGTCTCCCCTTCCTGGTACCGCGCACTGTCGACGACGCGCGCTCGCAGCTGCTCTACACGGCGCGTCGCTTCCGCACGTTCTGCCAGTGCCTCGGCAAGCTTCACTGTCGCCACCTTCCCCCGCATGAGCCGGCACGAGTATACGAGTGCTAACCAGCTCGTACGCATTCCGTCGCCGGACTTCCCGCATTCCGACGGTGAACTGACAGGCCATCGAAGTCAGCGCCAGCTCGGCGGAACATGGTGCAGCTCCTTGCGCAGTTCCCAACCGGCCGGTCGGTGCTTGGGCTCGAACCATGCAGATCCGGCATCGAGCCAACGGTCACGAAGGTGCCGTGCGTGAGTCACGGGGTCGCCTCCGATGCCGGACTCGGTCCCGCAGCACCCATCGATGACGAACACGGCCAGGCCGTGCTCGTCGAAGCACACCTCGCCGACGTCCAGCCCGCAGACCCGGCACACAGTCTCAAGCCCAGTCTCCGTAGGCGAAGCCTGCGGACGCTGCCGATCAGGACATTGCTCGGGGAGCAGTTTCTCGTGCCGTCGGCGCGTTACCGTCCTTCAGACTCGCCACGCTCGAGTGGCGCATCTACTGGAGGTTGTTCATCGGTGAAGGTTGAGGACGTCATGAGCTTCCTCGTCGATCGCAGGGCCCCGAACGTGACTCCTGGATACGTCGCGGAGCAGTTGCTCTCCATGTCCTGGATCATCGATCCCAAGGACGGGGCACAGATCTTCGAGACCGGGAAGGAGTGGCTGAAGTCGGACGACCCGTT
This sequence comes from Streptomyces sp. NPDC048623, assembly GCF_040650755.1. Classification (NCBI taxonomy): domain Bacteria; kingdom Bacillati; phylum Actinomycetota; class Actinomycetes; order Kitasatosporales; family Streptomycetaceae; genus Streptomyces; species Streptomyces sp. NPDC048623. Next base: position 28,805 of record NZ_JBEZHV010000022.1, on the reverse strand, counting down.
CCGGGTCGAGGTCGCAATAGGCCTGGAGAGCACGACCTATCTGGCCGACTCCTGGGAGGAGCTGGTCGAACTGGCCGAACCCCTCAAGGAGAGGTTTCCCACGATGGTCGCCGACATCGACGCCTGGATGGCGAGGGCTGAAGCCTCGTACGAAAGACGCCGGAAGGGTTCCTACTGGGACGACTACAAGCCCTGCTGACGCCCCCTTCACGATCGGGCACCGCTTCCTCGCACCTCCTGGCGAGCCGCTCCGACTCCCGCTTCAGCTCTCGCAGCCCCCGGGCTACCGCAGACCGACCGGCTGGCGGGTGCCCACACACGGGCGGGACGATCCACGGCGTGACCGGATGGATGCGCCACACCCCCGCGCCGGGCGGAGTCTCCGCCCGGCTCTCCCGAATGGCTCCCCGCTGACATGGGGATGCCCCCATCTCCCGTAACGGGCTCGCCGGACGCACCTGTTTCCGCGTCTGTGGGGGGGCGACGGGGTGTCGGCGGAGCGGCCGGTCCCGTGGGCTTTCCGATGGTGTGAGCTGTTGCCCTTTTCGGTGCCAGACCTTACGTGAGCAGGACTTTCGCAACAGTCGTACGGGAGACATGATCGTGGCGTGAGGCCGGCAACCGCCGTCCGCGGCTCCGCGTCTGTTGTGTGAGTCAGCTTTTGCGGCCGGTTTCGGGCCGTTTCGATTATGGAGGTTGCCGTCGACATGCTCGTGACCGCCGCGAACGCACCGCAGGCACGCCCTCGCCGTAGGCGCTGGCTGGGGCCGGCGCTGTCGGGTTTGGTGTGCGGCGTCGTACTGACCGGCTGTTTGGTCACCGTTCTGCGCTGGCCGCAGGACGAAGTGACCTACCGCAGCGCTGCCCCGTCTTCGCTGATCTACCCGGACGAGGCACCGCACCACCTGGCCCTGGTCCGCCGCAGCACCCTGTCCGGGACCGACACCTTCCGATTGTTCATCGGCAGGCAGCCCACTCCCGCCTACGGGCACTGGCTCGACGTCGACGCCGCCCTCGGGCAGCAGGGGGTGGAGTCGACCAAGTGGACGCGAGAAGGCGTACGGGTCCGCTTCCCGGAGGGGCACGAAGTCTTCGTACCCGCACGGGCGTTCCTCTACGGCAGGTGACACACCGGTCCATGGCCGGGGCGGGCTGGAGCCCGGCCGGTGCTGCAGGTCTCCGCGTCCATCGGAATAGTCACGCCTTCCGGGAATTCGTACGTCAGGAATGTCATCGTTCTGCCAGAGGGGAACCCACCGTGGATTCCTGCACCGGGGCTGCGTGCTCCGGCGTGAACCCGGTGTAGGCGAAGGGCCCGCTGGTGTTCTCGACGATGCTGACGGTGAGCCACAACTGGTGCGGCTCGGCTGCACCGCCAGGGCCGTGCGGAGCATCTCTGGCCCCGTGCACGTAGCCCGCGGCTTCCGATTCGCCGCAAGCCCGAAGCACTGCCGGTCCGACCCCCGCTCGCGAATCGACACCAGGCAGTACGTGTTGACGCCCGGCATCCAGACAATGTCACCCGTACCCGCCGGCTGGCCGCGCCGCAGAACCGCCACCTCGGACGTCGCCGGAACAGCCTGACCCGCGGGGAAGCCCGCCCAGAAGAAGCGACGTCTAGGGAACGTGTGCGGGCTCCGGAACGCGTGCGGCCTCCGGCAGGGTTACGGGCTCCGCCCCATGGCTCTCCGGGGCACCGAACCACGCCACCGTCACCGCGCCCGTGACCGCGAGTACGAAGCCGAGGACGGCAAGCCAGGCGAAGCCCGGGCGGGAGGCGTCCCCCAGCCACCACACGCCGATCATCCCGGGCAGCACGGTCTCGCCGACCACAAGTGCCGCGGTCGCCCCGTTCACCGAGCCGATCTGCAGAGCGACCGTGTGCAGGTACATGCCGCCGACGCCGGCGACGAGGATCGTGTACAGCGCCGGGTCGGTCAGGAGCGCGCCCGCGTCGAAGGGGTCGATGCCGTTCAGGATCCGCACTCCGACCCCGAGCGCGCCGAAGCCGAGCCCCGACAGGAGGCCCGCGAGGATCGCCGCCCGGGCGCCGAGTGCCCGTACGAGGAGGGTGCCGCCGACCACCAGCAACAGCGAGATCGCGAGCAGCCACCAATGCGTGGCGATCGGGGTGCGCCCGCTGCCTTCGGGGCCCGCCGCGCTCGCCAGCAGCACCAGGGCCGAGCAGACCACACCGATCGAGATCCACTCCGGGCGGGTCAGCCGGATACGGAGCAGCCTCACGCTGAGGACGGCCGTGATGACCAGGTTGGCGCTGATCACGGTCTGGGACAGGAACAGCGGGAGCATACGGGCGGCGAGCGCGCCGAGGCCGAAGCCGACGAAGTCCAGGATCGTGCCCGCGATGAACTCCCAGGTCATCGCGGCCTTCGCGGTCGACGACAGACTCGGCCCGCCGTGCTGGGTGACCTGCTTCGCCGCGGCCGCCTCGCGCTGGGCGGACTTGCGGGAGCCGACGGCCTGCAGGACGGATCCCGTGCCGTAACAGATCGAGGCGGCGACGGCAGTCAGCAGTCCTATGAGCACCAGCAGGCTCCTTTCATACGGTGGGGGCGGTCCGCCCGTTTCGTTCTCTGCTTGGCAGACGTCAGATCAGGCGCCCGCGTTGCCTCACACCTCGGCGGAATCACGGTTGTGACAGGCTGCGGAATCTGTCGCAGGTCTCAGCCTCCCGTGCAGCTCAGGTGACATCGACTGCCACGTGAGCCCCCGCCTTCGCAAGGAGCTCACCGGCCTCGACCACTGCTCCCGCGTCCGCGGGCCTCGACTCGGCGTGAGCTGGGGCATGTGTCGGGCGGTCGGCAGGCTGTCAGCGGCCGCGCGTAGATTCCAGGTCGCCACCCGGCCGGGTGGCGAGGAGGGAGTGAGAGATGGAGTGGGTCGGGGATCCCAGGCTGGCTGCCGGGCCCGAGGCCGCCGGGTACCTGGAGGCAGCCTTCACTCCCGGCGCTCAGCTGGGCACGGTGTACGACGATCCGACGACGCCGGTAGTCGTCACGGGCATCGAGGAACTCACGACGATCCGCGTGCCCAGCGGTCGGCTCGTCGTCGATGCGCCCTGGCACGACGACGAGGTCTACAACTACCAGCGAGGGCTGCCGACACCGCCCCCGCGGGAGCTGGCGGTGAAGATTCCCCCAGGGGTCTACCCGGTGGAGATCGCGTGGACGGCGGGCCCGTACGAGTTCATGGGCGAGCACTGTGACGGTATCGAGTGCGCCGCGACGCGCTTGTGCATCAGCGACGAACCCGTCGTCGGATGGGAGATGGGCCTGGGCGTCGAGGACGACACCGACCGGCTTCAGCCAGGCGATAAGCCACGGTTCTACTCCGACGCGAATGTCGGCTGCTTTGCCGACGCAGGTGCGTGGACGGCCTTGGCCGCGCCGTTTCGCACGTTCACAGACGGCGTCCCTCCCCCGCGCAACACCGAGCAGCTGGCCAACGGTTGCGAGCGGGTACGCGATGCGTCACAGCACGCGGACCTGGTCACCTTCGGGGCCGAATCGGGCGGCATCGTCTGGCTCGGGCGCACGAAGACCGGCGACATCGCAGCGATCGTCGTCACCAGCGGCCTGCCCGGCGCGAAAGCTTGATGGGAGTGGATGGCGTGGTTGGGGCGGTTGGTTGGGGGGGTGCCCCTATCTCCTTCGTCAAGCTCGGAGAGGATGGGCACCATGGCGGATGTGGGTCAGGGGCTGGACTGGATGGGTCGCACGGGGGTGCATTACTGCGCCGTGCAGGGAGATGCTGCAGGCTTGAGGGAGGCGCTGGCGGGTGGGGCGGATCCGGGCCTTGCGGACAAGGCGGGGATGACGCCGTTGCACTTCGCCGCGCAGTCCCAGAGCGCGCTGGCTGCCGAGTTGCTTCTGGCTGCGGGCGCGATGGTGGATGTGGGCGACCGTAACGGCAACACGGCTCTCTTCGACGCGGTGTTCAACTACCGGGGTGATCCAGCAACGCTCCGGGTGCTGCTGGCGGCCGGAGCCGATCACGAGCGAGCGAACGCGAAGGGCGTGAGTCCGCGTGGTTTGGCCGACCTGATCGGCAACTACGACGTGGCGGTTCACGTCCCTGGCGCAGGCGAGGACCGGTAGCCGACGATCCGGCTTGCTCATGATGCTGCCGCTGGGCGTGACTCGTAGAAGGTTCCGTCACGGAGCATGGCGAAGAAGACGTCGGCCCTGCGGCGGGCGAGGCAGAGCAGGGCCTGGGTGTGGTGCTTGCCCTGGGCGATCTTCTTGTCGTAGTAGGCCCGCGATGGCGGGTCGCCCAGGGCGGCGAACGCGGAGAGGAAGAAGGCCCGTTTGAGCTGCTTGTTTCCCCGTCTGGAGGGCTTTTCGCCGCGGATCGAGGAGCCCGGGCTCTGGGTGGCAGGGGCGAGGCCGGCGTAGGCGGCGAGGTGGCCGGCGGTGGGGAAGGTGCTGCCGTCACCGACCTCGATCAGGATCCGGGCTCCGGTCCTGACGTCGACTCCGGGCATCGACGTCAGGACCTTGGGAAGAGGGTGGGCCTCCAGGAGTTCCTCGATCCGCCCGGCCAGGAGTTTGCGCTGGTCAAGGACGGCCGTCAGGGATCCGGCCAGGCTTGGGACGATCAGCGCGGCCGCCTCGGTCCCCGGGACGGTCACGGTCTGCTCGTCCAGCGCGGCGAATATCTCCTCGACCAGCCGCTCGGCCATCCGCGGCGCCTTCGGCCGCAGCAGGGTGACCAGCCGCCGCCGGCCGGTCTTGCGGATCTGGGCCGGTGACCCGAACCGTTTCAGCAGGGTGAGGACGGCCGGGTGCTGCAACCGCGGCCCCAGCACCCTTTCCAGCGACGGATGGATCTGAGTCATCAGGCCATGCAGCCGGTTCGCGACCCTGGTCGCTTCCCCTGCAAGGTCGTCGTCGAACCCGACGATCATCTCCAGCTCGGCGATGGTCTCGTCCTCGCCATCGATGGCCCGCAGCGTGTGGGGCATTGCGCGGGCCGCGTCCGCGATGATGAACGCGTCCCTCGCGTCCGTCTTCGCTTCACCCGGGTGGAGGTCGGCGATCCGCCGCATCGTCAGACCCGGCAGGTAGGCGACCGGGCAGCCCATGTCCCTCGCGACCGCCAGCGGCAGGGCACCGATCGAGGCCGGCTGGTCGACCACGACCAGCACCGTTCCGTGCTTGGCCTCCAGTTTCGCGAATAGCTCGCGGAGCTTGGGCTCGGTGTTGGGCAGCCGCTTGTCGAACGCTTTCTTCCCGGCCGGTGTCACGGCGGTGGCGTGGTGTTCGCCCTTGCCGACGTCCAGGCCGAGGAAGACGTCGATGTCGCCGGTGTCGATCACGTGCAGGCCCCTCCATCACGCTTTCGTCCGGCCTTGCCAGGGCACCGAGCTGCCACATCCACGTTACGGAGAGCTCTTCCGGCTCGGGTGAAGCCGGTGCTCAAGCCCCTCATCAGCGGTCCGTCGATGCCTTCGGACCCGGTGACACCACCCCCCGGATCATCAACTTCAACAGGAGGGGGAAGTCATGCCGGACCCGAAGGCCGGAGGCCCCATTGCGGAGCCACGAAGAAGGTAACGGGGGGGACTGGTCTGTTCCAGTGACCCGCTCGGTCCAGGGACCCCTGCCGCGGGTGCAGCAGTCCGTCGGTGCCCACGACGAGCGAGATGGGTGCCTGCCGGGCAACGCATCGGGTTCTCACGAGTGCCTCGTGGTAGAGCTTCACGGACTCGTCGTAGCTCGACGGACCGCTGGAGCAAGCGGTGTGGCGCCTGCAGCGAGCGGGAGCGCGAGCGCGCCAGCGTGTGGCGGTTGTGCATGGCTGTCCCCACCGTGTGAGGGTCGGACTGCCGCTCGGCCACGAGCGCGGATGCCGGCATCTCGATCCACGTCACCTTGTGGCGCCCTTGGGGTTGCCCCCTCTTCCCATGCCACGACGTGCTGATGGCGCTGCGGCTCACCATGGACGTCCGGCCTCAGTTCTGTCTGCTGCGCGAGGACGTCACTGTCGACGTCGCCGGCGTCGGGGCACACATCGAGGCGGCGTTCGAGACGGGCGACGGAGAGGACGGGCAGCCAGGGAGAGGATGGGTACCCGCGGGCCCGCTCGGGGTGCTCACCGAATTGATGCCACGTTCTCCTGTTCCGCCGGGAAGCTCACGTCGTCGGTTGCGACGGCATGACCGGCCGGGCCGGTGCGGTGAGGTGCCTGGCGGCGTCCAGGGTCTCCCGGATCTGCCCGGCGAGGGTGCGCTGGTCGGGGCCGTCGATCCACCGTTCGAAGGCGACCTTGAACGCAGCGATCCCGATTTCGGCCGCGAGTGCCGCGGTGGTGTCCTCCAGACCGCGTTCGCGAAGCGCGTGGGCGAGGGTGGAGACGAGTGCGGCCAGTTTGGCCAGTTCGCGTTCCTGCAGTTCGGGATTGGCAGCGATGACGGCCTGCCGCTGCCGTACCAGTTCTGCACGTTCTTCGAAGACGGGAGCGGCTTCGGTCAGGGCGTGGGCGATCACCTCCAGTGGCGCCAGCGAGTCGGCGGCGGTGGCCGTGGCGTGCGCGAGGACGTCAGCCAGGGCGTTGCGCTGGAAGAGGACTTCCCGCTTGTCGACGAAGTGCCGGTAGAAGGTGCGTTCGGTGACCTCGGCCCGGGCGGCGATCTCCGCCACGGTGGTGGCGTCGAAACCCTTGTCGTTGTAGAGCTCCATCGCCGCCTTCTCCAGGCGGCCTCGTGCGTCGGGTTTCCATCGGCTCATGCCCCGATCCTACCTGCCGATGACAGAATCTGACATCAGAGTGATGACAGGGTCTGACATGGGCGCTACGGTGATGTCACGAACTGACATCACTGCTCTCCGCCCCCGGTGGGGAGCCCGCAGCAGGAAGACACACCATGCGCGTATTGGTCACCGGAGCATCCGGACACGTCGGCTCCGCCGTCGTCCCCGAACTCCTCGAAGCCGGACACCAGGTCGTCGGCCTGGCCCGCTCGGACAAGTCCGCCGCCGCGTTGACGGCTGCCGGTGCCGAGGCCCACCGAGGCGATCTCGACGATCTCGACGGTCTCGCCGCGGCCGCCGCCGCTGCGGACGGCGTCATCCACCTCGCCTTCAAGCACGACGCCATGTTCGCCGGCGACTTCGAGGGCGCGGTCGCAGCCGATCTGCGCGCCATCGACACCCTCGGCAACGCGCTCGCCGGCACCGGCAAGCCTCTGGTGGGCACGTCGGGAACAGCGCTGTTCGCCTTCGCGGGCCTCAAAGACACCCTCACCGAAGCAGACGCGCTCGAGGCAGGCCCGCGGATCGACGCCGAGAACGCGGTGGTCGCACTCGCCGAGCGCGGCATCCGCTCGTCCGTCGTCCGGCTCACTCCGACCGTGCACAGCACGCTCGACCACAACGGTTTCGTTCCGACCTTCATCTCCATCGCCCGGTCCAAGGGCGTCTCCGCCTACATCGGCGACGGGGCCAACCGCTGGCCCGCCGTACACACGCTCGACGCGGCACGCCTGTACCGGCTGGCGCTGGAATCCGCGCCGGCCGGGTCACGGCTGCACGCCGTCGACGACGAGGGAATCACCTTCCGCCAGATCGCCGAGGCCATCGGCCGGGGCCTGAACCTCCCCATAGTCAGCATCCCGCCGATCGAGGCCGAGGCCCACTTCGGCTTCCTGAGCACCCACGCCCAGGCCGACAACCCGTCCTCGAGCACGCTGACCCGCGACCTCCTCGGCTGGAAGCCCGTCCAGCCCGGTCTCGTCGACGACCTCGCCCAGGGCCACTACTTCGGCGCACCGGCGACCACCACGCACTGAGCCACCGCTCCCACGCCCTCCCCCCGGTCCCCGCGCCGCATCCAGGCGGCGCGGCGGTACCGGTCCACACGACCTCGTCGACTACCGGCTGGCCCCGGAAACCGCAGCGCCCCGCGCCGCCGAGGACGGTTGCACCGCCTATCGGCGGATCAGCGACAACGCGACCGAACCCGGCATCGCCACCACCCGGGTCGGCCTGGCCGGCCGGAGCGGTGGCGGGGGCATCGCCGCCGCCACCGCCCTTCTGATCCGCGACCGCGGAACAGCTACCCCGCTGTTCCAACTGCTGATGACCCGATGCTCGACGACCGCAACACGACCGACTCGAGCCACGAGATCACCGACATCGGCATCTGGGACCGCGCGACCGACATCCTGGCCTGGCAGGCGATCCTCGGCGACCGCGTCGGCACTGACGACGTGACGTCCTACGGCGCCGCCTCCCGGGCGACCGACCTCGCCTGGCATCGTCTTCCGGGTCAACGGCCCGACGACGGACGAAGGGGGGCAGGCCGAAGGACGGCGCCCCACTGGTCTCCGCTCTCGCGGGTCTTCACACACGCGCCGGCCCATCCCCCGAACTGGTGGACACGCTCGCGGCGAGACCGATCACCGTGCTGGCGATGGACGCGGTGCCGCGCATCAGCCGCACCCAGTCGCTGGACGGGCTCTCGTCCATGGCCGACATCGCCGGTTCGCTTCGCCTCGCATCAGGCCCTGAAAGGCTGCTGTCTCCGCGAACTGTCGGCCGCGAGCGGGAGACTGCTCAGCGACAGTGCGCTCGGCGGGGGCAGTGCCCCGTGGGCCGCCTCGGCACGGAACGACTGGAGCAGATACGCCACCAGGCGCCGGGACGCCGAACGGTCATGCGGCAGAGCAGTGACCAGACCGCAGTGGGACAACAGGGCCACGGCGAGGTCGGAGGGATGGAAATCGGCCCGAAGCGCACCCGCCGCCTGGGCCCTGCGGACCAGGATCGTGAAGTCCCGCTCGACCTGTTCCCGTACCCGCGCGTGTTCCACCGTGCTGTCGGGGAAAGCCGCGACGAACGCGGCCGGGAACCCCCGTTCCTCCCGCTGAAGTTCGCAGACCGTCTCGACCAGCCGCTGGAAACCCCGCCACGGGTCGGGGTCGGCCAGCGCCTCGGTGAGCGCCCGGCCGCAGGTCTCCATCTGCTGTGCGAACGCGGCCCGCACCAGGGCGTCCCGGGTCGGGAAACGCCGGTACAGCGTCGCCACGCCGACCCCGGCCCGTCGGGCCACGGTTGCCATGGGCGTATCGATCCCGTGCTCGGCGAAGACCGCACGGGCGGCGACGAGGATGCGCTCCTGGTTACGCCGGGCGTCGGCCCGCAGCCTGGCCGGGCCCGCGATCCGAGAGGATTCCTCCACCACTGTTTCTCACCTCCGGTCCAAACGGACGATGTCGTCCGTTTAGGAGCCTACGCTCGGGGCCAGATCCCCCCCCGCACGGCCACTGGTGGCGAAGGTGAGAACGATGGACGACCGCACGATGAGAGCAGTACTTTTCGACCGCTTCGGCGGCCCCGAGGTGCTGTACGTGGGCCGGGTACCACGCCCCGAACCGGCGCCCGGCGAGATACTCGTGCGGGTGCGGGCGTTCAGCCTCAACGGCAGCGAATTGGCGGCCCGTTCCGGCCGGCTTCGTCTCTTCACCGGACGGAAGTTCCCGCAGCGCGTCGGGTTGGACCTCACCGGTGAGATCGCCGCACTCGGCGCCGGCGTGACGGACTTCGCGGTCGCCGACCGGGTGTGGGGCATCGTGGGCCGCTCCGGATTCGGCAGCGCCGCCGAGTATGTGACAGTCCGGGCCGAGCGGCTCGGCCGCGTTCCCGACGGACTGGATCTGGTGGCCGCCGCCGCGCTGCCGGTGGCAACCACGGCCATCACGGCGCTGCGCGACAAGGCCAGGCTGCGCCCCGGCGAACGACTGCTCGTACGGGGCGCTGCGGGCGGCGTCGGCAACGCCGCCGTCCAGCTCGGACAGGCGTACGGTGCCGAGGTCACGGCCCTGGCCCGCGCCGCCAACCTCGACTTCGTCCGCACGCTCGGCGCCCACCACGCCATCGACCATCGGACCGTCCCGCCAAGGGAACTGGGCCCGTTCGACGTGGTCCTCGACACCGCAGGCACCGACCTGCGGTCATTCCGGCGCCTGCTGACACCCGGCGGACGCATGGTCGCCATCGCCTTCGACCCGGCACGGCCCGCCGCCTCACTCGGCTACATCGCCGCCAGCGCCGTACACGGACGCGGCCGGGTGCGCTTCTTCAGCGGCAACCCCACGCGGGCACTCTTCGACGCCCTCGCCCGCCAGGTGGCGGAGGGGAGACTGCGCCCGGCGGTGGACACGGTCTTCCCGCTGGAGGAGACAGCGGCGGCACACCGGGCGCTGGAGGCAGGCGGTGTGCGGGGCAAGTACGTGGTCAGGATCGACTAGGTCTGCGGGGTCTGCGGGGTCTGCCCGGCCTTCCGGGAGCGGCCGGGACGGTGCCGGAGGGTGAGTCTGCGGCGGCGTTCGCGGCTCTCGCGGGTGTGCCGGTCGAGCTCCTCCATCAGCCGCCGGCCCCGGTGCTCGGGGTCGAGTTCGTCGAGGACGCGGTCCACTTCGGCAAGGATCGCCCCGTACAGCTGCCAGCGGACCGGCTCCCGCAGCGCGAGGGCGAGGAGCAGACCGGCGGCGTGGCCGCGACAGGCGCGGGCGGCGCGCAGTTCGCCCGCGAGCCGGGACTCGGCCGCCTCGGCCGCCTCGCTGCCGGAGGACGTGACGAGGACGGCGAAGCTGACGAACGCGTCGGCGGTGTGCTGCGCCGTCTCCTGGAGCGCCAGGGCGGCCGGTCCGGGCAGCAGCTCCCCGCCCTCCCGCTCCTTGGCGAGGTCGGTGAGGGTACGGGCGAGGACCCGCAGCACCACGGCGCAGATCTCCAGGGTGTCGAGCCCGGTGCGCAGCACGATCCGGTGGAGCAGCCCCTCCTTGACTCGCGGGTTGAACCGCAGGCTGTCCTCGGCCGTGCGCAGCGCGCCGTCCACGTCGGCCACGTCGTTGTCCAGCCGCCGCGCCTCGTGGAGGCGGGCCGCCGCCCGCTGGACCGGGGGCGCACCACCGAACTCCTCCGCCACGTCGATCAGCAGCCGGCGCATCCGGCGGGCCAGGTCCTCGATGGAGTCGCCGGCGGTCTCCACCCACACGGGCGGGGCGAGGACCAGGTTGAACAGCAGTCCGACGGCCGCGCCGATCAGGGTCTCCAGGACCCGGTCCCAGGCGGTGTGGGCGACCTGGGTGACGCCGAGGACGAGCATCGCGCTGATGGCGACCTCGGGCACGAACTCCTCGACCCGCACCAGCCGCCCCACGACGAGGGAGGCCAGGATGATCAGGGCGAGACTCCACCAGGAGAGCCCGACGAGCGCGCTGAAGGCGATGGCGATCAGCACGCCGACGACCACGGAGTTCACCCGGCGCAGGCTCGTGGTGAGCGTCGAGTAGACGGTGACCTGCACGACGAGCAGCGCCGTCAGCGGTGCGGTGAGCGGTGCCGGCTCGCTGCTGAGCCAGAGCGCGACGACGTAGGACAGCGTCGCGGCCGCTGTGGACCGGACGGTCTGCACCATGAACGGGTCGCGCCGCAGCCGCTCCAACCGGGCGGCGGCCTCGGCGCGCCGGGCACTCCACCGGCCGCGTCGCGTCACGCCATCCCTCGTCACGCCTTTCCTCGTCAAGCGTTCTCCCGTCTCGCTCCCGCTCCGGTCCGGGTCGGGGTCCCGGTCCCATGGCCTCCCGCCCGACCGTGCCATCCCGCCCGCGCTCGGGCACACGCGGCACGCCGGGCGCGCGCACCGGACGGCGGGGCACGTGGCGTGGAGAGGCCGGAGGCTCCAGGTGGCCGACCGGGCCGCCGAAGGCATCAGTGGTCGATGCCCATGCCCCGTTCAGCTCACCTCGCTCGCCCGCGCAAGGTCGTCGTGGTCGTCGTCGCGGCGCTGTTCGCCCTGCTGACGGGCAGCTCCCCGGCCGACACCGCCGCCGTCTCGGACAAGCGGCAGGCCCCCCCGACGCCACCCCAACCCTCACCCTCGCCGACGCCCACTGTCCGGTCTCGGGGTCGCCGAGCTGTACATACCGTCGATCGGGGTCTCCGGCCTGCGGGTCGTGCCGTACGAGGGGACGACCGACGACCGGGCCGGCACCCGGATACAGGACCGCGGGATGGCGGTGAGCCCGCACGGGAAGCGGGGCGGCGCCGGGCCGGGCGACATCGGCAACTACCTGGTGACGGCGCACCGCCTCTCGGCCGGCGGTCCGCTGCGGGAGTTGCCCTCCGTCGCGAAGGAGGACCAGGTGCTCGTGGAGGTGGGCGGCCGGGTCTACGAGTACCGGATCATCGAGACCCGGTCGACCTCCTTCCGCTCCGCCCGCTCCCTCGGGGAGCAACGGGCCGCCGTGCCGGGCTCGCCCGGTGAGCGCCCCACCGAGGCGATGATCACGCTCTCCACGTGCGCGACCCCGGAGGACAACGCGGCGGGCAACTTCTGGCGGGACGCGCAGGGCAACCCGGAGCACCGCATCGACAAGATCGGTGTCCTGGTCGCGGCCCGGACGCCCAGTGACCCGTCGCAAGCCGCCGCCCAGTGCCGTCGTCCGGCATCACTCCGCGCGCAGGCCCGCACCGTGTTCGTACGGGCCGCCCAGTCGGCCGGGAGCAGCACCCCGGCGAGGGCGAGTCCGGTGAGCAGCGACGCGCCGTAGACGTCGAGACCGACGGGCGGGATGGTGCGGTGCAGGGCGACGCCGAGCGGTACGCCCACGGCGCCCGCGACAACGCCGAGCGGCCGGACCCGGGCGTCGAGCCGCTCCGCGTAGCTCCGGACGCCGCCGGAGGGCCGCCGGCCCGTCGGCGCCGGCCTGGCGGCCGTCCGGACCGGCGGACGGGGTGACGTCACGCGGGGACGCTGAGCGGCGGGTGCTCGAGCACGCGGGGTTTGTACTCGACCAGCTGGATGCGGCCGTCGAAGGTGCGGTGCTCGATCATCTCGAGGGCGACGTCCGGATAGCCGTCGTAGATGCGTTCTTCGCCGGTGGCCCCGGTGATCACCGGGAACATCACGACCCGGAAGCGGTCGACGAGTCCGGCTCGTAGCAGGGACCGGCTCAGGCTGAGGCTGCCGATCGTGCTGAGGAGCCCCGGGCCACTCGACTTCATGGCGCGGACCGCCTCGACGGCGTCGTCTCGGACGAGCGTGGAGTTGGCCCACGTCAGAGGCTCCTCGAGTGAGGAGGAGAACACCACCTTGGAGGCTTGCGTGAGCTCGTCGACGGACGCCTCTTCCTCGGGCCTGAACTCGTCTTGGCCGTTGGGGACCTCGCCTGCGGCGAAGCCCGACATCAGGCGGTAGGTGTTCGCTCCCATCAGGTAGGTGGCCTCGGGCTGCTCGCCGAGCCATGCAAGGTACTCGGGGCCCTCGAGGCCCCAGAACCCGGGCCATCCCTGTCCCGATGCGTGGCCGTCGAGGGAGGTGATGAAGTCGACGAGAAGCTCCGACATGGCGGTGTCCTTCCTGGGGTGTCACGAGCTTGGACCGGCCGGGAGCCGAAAGCTCATCGCCGCGCTGTGGAGCAACGAGAAAATCCATGACGCTGCAGCCGATCAGGTCGGCGGGGCGGCTTCTTGCGCGGCTGCGGCCAAGCCGATGGCCCCACCACGACGCAGAAGATGCCGGGACAGTCGGATTGCTCCCCGCGCCCGCGGGGATCGACCCGAGGTCGCTGTCGCGCTCGACAGGGTCGGGTTCTGCTCCCGGCAGGCGTGGGGATCGTTCCGGCACTTCAGCGCGAGCTTGGGCTCGGCGGCGCTGCTCCCCGTGCCCGCGGCGGACTGCACCCAGTTCAAGCCGGTGCTGGAGAAGATCCGCGTCCCCCGACTCGGGCCGGGCGGGTCCCGTCAGAAGCCCGGCAGCCAGGCCGCCCGCCTGCGCAAAGGCTCACGTGGACGGCCCACCCGCCTTTGACGAGAACCGGTGCAGGAAACGCAACATCGTCGAACGGGTTATCAACCGGCTCAAGCGGCACCCAGTCGTCGCTACCCGCTACGGCAGACACCGTCATGTCTACCCGGCACCGCGACCGTCGCAGAGCCGTCACCGTCTGGCTGCGGACGTGACCGCCCGGGCAAGCCCTCGGCGGCGAACTCTGCGTATGGAACGTGCCCCGACGTTCTGGGTCCCCAACCGATTGCCCTCGGTATCCGGCACGGTGTGACATGTGGGCATGAGCAGAATGGCGCAGGTCATCGTGTTGGCGCGATACGAGGACGAGGTGATGGAGCCGCTGACGCGGCCGGACGAGGCCCGCACCTGGCACGGCTGTTTCGTGCCGATCCCCTGGTTCGTAGGGGGCTGGCACATCGAGTTCGAGCGGTGGGACCGGCGCCGCGGCGTGCTCAAGGACTTGGAGTCCCTGTCGTGGAACGAGCCGGCCTGCGTGCAGGTCCTGCTGCACGACGAGGACGACGACCTGTTCGGTCTGTGGATGTTCCGCGGCGGAGTCCTCGTCGAGGTAGGCATCCCCGGCACCCAGCGGGTGCATATCGCTGCGCCGCCGTGGGACGTGGACCCCGGCTTCCTGGTCCGGACCGGCCTGGGCAGGGGAGAGGACCGGCACTCGCCAGAGCACGTACAAGACCCGCGGTCGTGCTGGTGACCTGGCGCAGACCGGGGCGGGACAGGTACTGAAGTCGCCGAAGCCGGTCCTGTCCGGGGCCGGACCGGATTCGTCTGGCTCCGAACATGATCGGCCGGACAAGTCCTGGGCAGTGTCCTGGCGCTCAACAGCGGAAACCTCTTGGGCCGAGCGATCACGCAGCCGTCGCCGCGCCGAGGTAAGGGCTGAAATGCTCGGCGACCTCTGCGGCCACAGCCACCGCGTCGAGCGTCCCGTCGACTTCGATGACGCGGATGCCGAGGCGGCGGGCGTTCCGTGCTGCGTCCTCGGCGACCAGCCGGTCACGGGCGAGACGGTTGGCCTGGGAGCGGGCCGGGTCAGTGACAGGGACGTTGAGGGTTCCCGCGCGCGGGAGGGTCCGGAGTTGGTGCTGACGGAAGTCCTCGGTAGGGACGAGGACGACCATTCGCCGGAGTGAGTCGAGCAGCGGCGCGACCAGCTCCGGTCGCAGCCCCCATCCTTCAGCGATCGCCGGCCGGTCGGTGAACAGTGCGCGCAGGTCGTCCAAGGCCCACTCGAAGCGGACCGGGAAGCCGGCCAGCGTCTCGGCAGCCATCTCCTCCGGGTCCTGGTCCAGCCAGACATGGTCGGGGGTGGGATCTTCCACGGGCTCACCCAGGGCGACACGACGCGCGATCCGGCGATCCTGGTGGCCGCGGGCGTCGTGGTAGTCGTAGTGATACACCGTCAATCCGTACTTTCTGGCGATGAGTTCGGCAACGGTGGTCTTGCCGGACCACTGTGCGCCGCCGATCCACAGCGCGCGCTGCAGGCTGCCATGTGGATCCCAGACGTCTGACATGAGTGTCCTCCCGTTGGAGAGCGGTGCAGACCTCCGCTCGGGAACGAGTTTCCTGGTTTGACAGCAAAAATTGCAGTCTTGTCTTCGCTGGGCGGTTCGCAGAGAGTGGAAAGGGAGGGGTGGATCGTTCCCCTCGCGCTTCTGGCCATGGCTGCCGCCCAGTCGAGTCGTTGATACGACTAGGTCGTGTCGTCAAAATGGACCGTGGGGTTGGGGTTGAATGGTGTGGAGGACGGGGCGGCCTGGTCAGCGAAACCCACGTGCCAGCGCTGCTGTGCATGGGCGATGATCCACTGATGTTGAACGTCACCGGCGCGGACGATGCCGCAAGCACGGCTCTCTTGCTGACCACGATGCATCGGCTGCACAAGCGGCTGGACGATTTCACCACTCAGCTCTACATTGCCTACGACTTCGGGGATGAGTCTGGGCTGGTGCCTGCCATCTTGATCGAAAAACACGCTGCGGGACCTGAACTGAGGACCTACCACCGCTTCGGCTTCTTCGCGGAGGGCGATTCGGATGTCAGTGAGCTGCGGTTCTCGGCAGGTGTGACCATCACCTCTACTGGGTGCGTCGTCGAAGCCATGGTCGATGTCGACCTTGAACAACCCCTGGGAGAGTTCGGCGCCGATGTCCACATCCTCTATCTTGAGCGGATCGATCAGCTTTCCCTCACGGACGCCCTGAGCCGTTTGGAGGAGCAGGTCACGGCACTCTGCACAATGGGCGATGTCCCGAATCGTCTGGGTTTTGCTACGCGTTGATTGCGGTCATCTCCTCGGCGGCACCACAGGAGACGGGTATGAAGATCACGCCCACATGAGGAGTGCAGCCAGGGTGACGGCTGCTTCGTAGGACTGGACAGTCTTGTCGTACCGGGTGGCGATGCCACGCCACTGCTTCAAGCGGTTGAAACACCGCTCCACGACGTTGCGGCGCTTATAGATCTCTCGGTCGAAGGCCGGCGGGCGGCCTCCCCGGCGACCGCGCCGGGCCCGGTTACGGACCTGGTCGGACCGCTCGGGAATCGTGTGCGGGATGCCGCGGCGACGGAGCCAGGCGCGGATAGCTTTCGAGCTGTAGCCCTTGTCGCCCAGGACGTGACCGGGCCGGATACGAGGCCGCCCGGGTCCGACGCGGGGCACCCGGATCGCTTGCATCACTGTGGTGAACTGAGTGCAGTCGTTGGTGTTGCCGCCCGTCACGACGAAGGCAAGCGGACGCCCCCGGCCCTCGCAGGCCAGGTGGATCTTGCTGGTCAGGCCGCCTCGGGACCGTCCGAGCGCCGGCTCACGGGGCCCCCTTTTCGAGCCCCGGCCGCATGCTGGTGAGCCCAGGCGTGCGGTGGCGTGGTCCTGGAGCAGGAAGCCGACCAGCCGCAGGCCGCTTCCGGTCTCGGGATTGATCGGGGGTCCGAGCATGGATGCCGCGGTATGGAGCGAGTCGCCCAGCTCGAAGGTGGTCCCGTCGGCGGCATCTCTGCTCGTTGCGCCGGCGGGACGGGCGGTCCGTCAAGACAGAGGGGTGCGGTGCAGATTGACGAGCAGACGCCAGACTCGCTGCGCGATCTCGGAGGGGGCGGCCTCGATGAGGCCGTGCAGCCAGTCGGCGAGGACCCCGGCGAAGGTGGCGGCGACGGCCGAGGCGACGAGGTCGGGCTCGGGTGCTCCGGCCAGGGCGCGCTCGGCGCGGCTGCGGGTGCGCAGATCCTGGTGCAGGACGCGGCCGAGGGGGCCGCTGCCTCCCGGGAAGAGTAGTTCCCGGTAGAGGCCCGCATGCGGGGCGAGCTGCTCGAAGAAGGCCGGCAGCGCCGGTGGCGGGGTCGTGGGATCGGGTGAACCGCGCCAGGCGTGGAGGGCGTCCACGGCTTCTCGGACGATGTCGGCGCAGGCGTCGACGGCGAGTGCCTCCAGGTCGGCGTAGTGGAGGTAGAACGTCGCGCGGCCGACTCCCGCCCTGCGCACCAGTGCGGCGACGGTGACCTCCGCCAGGGGGCGTTCGGCGCACTCGTCGAGGAGTGCCCGGCGCAGCTTGGCCCGGGTCCTTGCCGCCCGGGGGTCGGCCTGTACGTCGGTCACTGGGCGGCGAGGACGGCTGCCAGGGCCAGTGCTCCGGGCAGCGCCTGGGCGACGAAGATGCGCCGATTGGCGGTGAAGCCTCCGTAGAGGCCGGCGACGAGTACACAGGAGAGGAAGAACACCTGGGCCCGGAAGCCGGTCGGGTCCTCTGCGATCAGGCCCCAGACCAGTCCGGCGGCCAGGAATCCGTTGTACAGGCCCTGGTTCGCGGCGAGCGGGGCGGTGGCGCGGGCCATGTCCGCGTCGAAGCCGGAGAGGCTGCGGCCCGGCTTCTTCTCCCAGAGGAACATCTCGAGAACCAGGATGTACGCGTGCAGCGCGGCCACGAGAGCGACCAGCACGTTCGCGATTGTTTCCATGAGTGTGTTCCCTGCTGCTCGAAGACTTCCTGGACAGGTGTCCATGTTACATGGACACCTGTCCAGGAAGCTACCGGGGCGGGAAACCCGCAGGACGTGGCCGGCGGCCCTGGCTACCCTCCCCCTGAGAAGGGAGCTGGCCTGTGACACTGGTGAAGAAGGGATCGCGGCGTATCACCGTGGACGGCGTCATGTATCGATGGAGGCTTCGTGGGAGGCCCACCTACACCCAGGGTCTTGTCTGGTCGCCCCTCACCTATGCCGTCGAACACGCCGAGACCCCCGGTACCACACTGGTCATCAAGACCAGCCGGCCCCACCCGAGTAACTGGCTCGGCAGACAGGCCGACCCTGTGCTGCCGTCCGATGTCGGTGACGGCATTCGGACCGCGCGCGCCAACGGGTGGACTCCCGAGAGCCCCGGTTCTCCTTTCCGTCTTGACCAGTCGGAGGACTTCGTCTCTTCCGGCTGACTCGGCGCGGGGCAGAGGCGCCGGGTCACGGGGACGAGCCGGTGCTGCGTGCGTTCGGCGAGCCAGGAGACGGCGGTAGCCGAGGAACTCCATCACCCCTGGTCTTCCCCCTCATCGGTCCCTCACTCGGGTGATCCGAGCACCGCGTTCCGTGCGGCCTTGGCCAGGAGGGCCTGGGGGCGGGGGGCCAGGCCCAACCGGTTCCAGTGGAAGATCACGTGGTAGGAGAGGACGTGCGGTAGGCCGTGCTCAAGTTCGCCGGCGCGTGCCAGGGAGCCGAGGCGGATTCCGGCGCGGCGGAACGCGTCCGCCCACGGGGCGGCGAATGCGGCGGGGCCTCCGTCCTGGAACAGAACTCCGGCGGATTGGGTGTCGGCGAGGAGCAGAGTGCGGATCTGGTCGGTCATCCGAGGCAGCCGGTCGAGCGGCAGGTCGTGGGGGAGCGGGCGTTCCTCGCCGATCAGGTGCCAGACGTCACCCATCTCGTACCACTCGAGACCGGCGGCGTGGAACATGGCCATGCACAGCAGCACGGACAACTCGCGGCGGCCGAGCGGCCAGGGCTCGATGTCGGACCGGTCGAGGACCGCCCGGCTGTCGGCGTGGAACAGTTCGTGGGCGATAGCCGTGGAGCGGCTGCCCCCGAACGCGGAGGTCTCCGCCGCGCCACCACCGTCTGACGGCTCCGCTTGCGGTGAGGGCGTCCAACACGGCGCTGACCACGACAGGATCCTCCTCGCGGATGGTGCCGTGGTGGATGCGCAGCCGCCAGCAGGGGTGCTTGCGGATGAACCACCAGCGCGCGCCGCTGGACTCGGCCGCGCGTAGTGCGGGCGCGAGCTCCCGGGCGGCGATGCCCTCTGCGGTGTGCCAGTCGGTGAACTCGACGTATGCCTGCCAGCAGGTGCGGATGCTCTGCTGTCGGAGGGCATCCCGGCCGGCTTGCCGGCACACCGCGACCGCGGCATGCGGTCCGGACGGGTCGAGTCCGGCGCCTGTGGCTGCGTCGGTCAGGGTGGTTCCAGCCAGCACCCGGAGGACCGCGCCCTCGACGCCGGCGAGGTTCGGTCGATGCTCGAGGGTGAGGCCGAGTGAGGTCAGTCGATCAGCAGGCATGCGTCCCATCCGGATACGGGTGGCCGGTTCGTCATGTGGGTGAGCAGGGCGAGTGCGGTGCCGGCGTGTCCGTTGAGGAACCCCTCGCTGTCGGGCGACCTCTCCTCATGGCCGCGGTCGACGTGCTCGCGCAGCCGTGTGCCCAGGGCCGGGAGTTGCTCGGACAAGGCGGGGATGGCAGCGTCCTGGGCGGCGCGCCAGACGGTCTGGTAGAGGCCGGCCCAGCCGTGGCACAGGCCGGAATCGCTGACCTGCCGGAGTTGAGCGGGATCGCTCAGGCAGTCGGCCAGGGCCTGCTCGTGATCTCGCTGCATCTCCCTGTCGTCGAGCGCGAGTGCGGCGAGTTGTCCGGCGCGGGCGATTCCGGGAGTGCCGTAGTACCAGCTCGGTCTCGTCGGACTTCGCTGGTCGGGTTGCCCGACCGCAAGCTCCGATGGGGTGATGGTCTCCGGCCACCATGCACCTGCTTCCGCGGTCTGCTGCCAGGCCCCGAGCCAGGTGCTGATCGCTCGGATGGCATCGAGGTGGCCGGCTACGGTCAGACCCTTGCGGGCGGCCAGAGCCAGAAGGAGCGGCGGCCCGGTGACCCCGTGCGCCACCCCGAGAATCAGGTGCGGGGAGCCTCTGAACGCGCCGCCGTGCCAGTGTGGACCGTGGCCCACCCACCAGCCCGGCAGCCGCTGCTCATGTGCTCGATGGGCCGGGTCGGCGCGACCAGATAGGTCAGGACGTGTTCGAGCGCCGCACTGCCCGGTTGAGTGCGCAGCAGCAGTGCCCCGAGTCCGGTGAGCCCGTAGAACACGTCGTACTCGTGGAAGCGCGTGGGGAGCCCGGGTCGCCGCCGTGGTAGACGTCGCGCTGGCGGCCGTCGACGTCACCGCGACGGTGTTCGTGATGAGCGAGGGTGGCCGCTTCCACCGCAGGCACCTGCTCGCCGAAGCCCGCCGTCACCTCGCCCTCGTCGTGTGTGGCCGTTTGTTGTGACCCCGGCCTGGACGACAGAATCGTGGCCGCCGCCATCTCCACCCACTACCTGGACATCAGCGAGCCGACACCGTGCGCGGCCTGGAATCCGGCTACCGCCTCTACACCGCCCGGTGGTCCCGCGCCGACCTCCCCGACCGCCGCCGCGCGCCTACCCCCGCGCCCGCTCCGGACCGGCAGCATCCGGCCGATCCCGGCGAGCCGGCCGAACCCCGGCTCCCGGGCCAGGACGCGGGGGAGTGGGAGATACCCCGCATCCCGCTCCAGTGCGAGTGCGTCGTCCTAGCCGGTGCGGTGGTGCGCGAGAAGCTGCTCACCACCACTGGCTTCGTAGGTGGGAGCGGGCTCTGGTCCACTTTCTGTGGAGGCTCACGGAAAGTGATGTCGGTGGTGTGTGGTGGGATGGCCGGACTCTGCCGGTTGATCTGCTGGGAGACCATTGTGGCGTCTTCGTATCCGTCCCTGACTCGCGCTCTGGCCGAGGCGTTGGTCGATGTCCTGTGGTTCATCGACGGCAGCGAAGACGAGCAGATGGATCAGGACGACGCGGTCAAGGTGATGGAGGGCGTCGCCCACGTGGTTAGCACGCTGTCGAGTGATCAGCAGCAGGAGCTGACCGCCCTGCTCGGAGAGATGGCGGCCGCCGAGACCAACCCCGCTTGCCGTGAGTTCCTGGAGGAGTTCCCAGAGGGCTTCGGGCTCATCGACGATCTGTCCTGAAGGACTCCAGCTTGCCGCGCAAGGCAGGCACCCAACCGTGCCGCAGCGGTTGATCCTCCACCCAGACTCATCACCATGAACTCGACGATGTTGGATAGCGGCATGGTGAGACGTAAGAAGGAGAAGAAGAAGCGGCCCGCCTGGGGCATTCCGAAGGGGATCTTCCTGTTTGCGACGCCGGAGGGCTGGCGCACCAGCGTCGTCACCGAGAGCGGAAATCTCTGCGGGCGGCTGGACGTGCCGATCAACACCGACCCGCAAGACGCGCGGGCTGCGGCGGCGGTGATGGTGACGGAACTCGCGCGTGACTTCCACGACACCGACGTGGAAGTGAGCTGGGATCCACCTCA
Organism: Streptomyces sp. NPDC048623; assembly: GCF_040650755.1. Classification (NCBI taxonomy): domain Bacteria; kingdom Bacillati; phylum Actinomycetota; class Actinomycetes; order Kitasatosporales; family Streptomycetaceae; genus Streptomyces; species Streptomyces sp. NPDC048623. Next base: position 7,372 of record NZ_JBEZHV010000022.1, on the reverse strand, counting down.
GGAGCCCTGGTCATGGACCGCCCAGGTCACCCTCCCCGCCGAAAACGAGCCACTTTCGCCGGATGCCGAAGGCTGAACGGCAAGCTCAGGAGTAGAGCAGGACGCGCTTGCGGAGGAGGTCGAAGCCGGCTCGGCCGAACATCTGGCGCTTGAGCATCTTGATCCGGTTGATATGGCCTTCGACGACTCCGGAGTTCCACGGCTGCGAGAGTCCGGCAGTGACGGCGTCGAGGTCGCGTTTCAGGTGCCGGGCGAAGCGCTGAAGGCTGTGTGGAGGGCGTCGGCGGCCTGTGCAGTCCATGCCGGGGTGTCCGCGACCTGCGGCAGGCCATCTTGTTTCAGCACAGCACCCAGGTCCGGGCCGGGGACGTTGTTCATTACCAGGTAGAGCGTGTCGTCGTTGTCCCGTCCGAGATCGTGGACGGTCATGATGCCCGGGTGGCTTGGCGCCCCTGTCGTGTGGGCCGCCCGGGATAGCTGCTTTTCGTGCGTGTGCGTTCCCGGAAGGGGCTGGAGTGGTTTGACCGCCTGCGAACGCTTCAGCACGTGGTCACGGGCTGCCCGTACCTCCCCATCCCGCCCCGGCCCGGTATCCGCTCCGGCTCTACCTGTCTGCGATCGCCTGTTGGTCCATCAGGTTCGCCGACTCCCCGGAACTGCGCGCAGTCTGGGCCGGTACTGATTGCCCCTGTCGGGTCCGTGACGATCCGTTCGGTCGAGCAGGACTGGGCTGTCGACCAGTTCGCCTCCACGCGGAGGCGCGGTTGCGGAGGGGCCGCGTCTCGGTGATGCCCTGGCGCCGGGGTCGCGGTCCCGGCTCGGCATGGTGTGGGTGGCGCCGGCAGGTCTCAGGTCGGGCGGGACGCTCACCACTCATGTGTCCGGAGCCCGTGCGGTCGGCGGGAAGACATCTCCTGCGCGGTGGCGGCCGGCAGACGGGTGTGGGGGGAGGATCTCGACCACGAGCCGGTCCGCGGCGTCGTCGCCGGCGTCGACCGCCAGCACGTGGTCGAAGGCGAGCTGTACCTGGCCGGGGTCAGCTGCGCGCAGTTCATCGGTATGTTTCCGGGACACTATTGTCTCCTGTCGTAGGGCCACCGCGGGGTCACGGCGACTTCTTCAGCAGGGGCAAGCCGCGGGCCTGTGGGCAGAGATTTCTCCCCCGCTCCACGAGATGGGACGAGCCGGGCTGCCAGGGCCAAGGCCGGCCTTCTTGTCCGGCTGGCGGCCCGAAGACCGGCCCCGGCTGTTCATCCCTTGTCCGGGCCCGCCGCCTGGACGCGTCCACCGCGTTTCCCCTAATCCAGTGTGTAAGCAGACGGCTCGGGCCCTTGCAACGACCTGGGCCGACTGCTCGCACAGGACAGCGAATGCCTGGATCCCCCCTGGTCGTCAAGGCCTCCTCAAAGGGCGGCATCGCTGTCCGTTGCGGGGCTCGCGGTGATGACGCGGGCGCCGGGCTGATGCCTCCGTTTCCCCGGGCCTTTGAGGCCTCTGTCAAGAGCGGCGCAGCCCCGGCGCCTTCGTGGTCACCGCGAAACTCGCGGCGGCTTGCCAAACGTTGATCGTCACGGCGCGAGCCCGCTCCAGGGTCGACCTCTTGTTCATCCGCGAGCCCGCGAGCTCTGCAGAAGATCGAGCCCCTGGAATGCGCTGGTGTTGCGAACGGCTACTGAGATGGAGGACCAACGAGTCCTTGAATTTGGGCGCTGCGCAACCCGCATGTGCTTGTGACCTGCGCAAACGAACGGATTTGGGAGGACGGCTTGACCGTGTTCTGCGGCATCGACTGGGCGGAGCGGCACCACGACGTCGCCCTCGTCGACGAAGCCGGCACTCTGCTCACCAAAGCCCGTGTCACCGACGACGCGGCCGGTTACCACCAGCTCTTGGCTCTCCTGGCCGAGAACGGTGACAGCCCAGACGATCCGATACCGGTGGCCATCGAGACCAGCCACGGCCTCCTGGTCGCGAGCCTGCGCACCGGCAGCCGTCGGGTCTTCGCGATCAACCCGCTCGCCGCGGCCCGCTACCGCGACCGCCACGGCGTCAGCCGCAAGAAGTCCGACCCTGGCGACGCCCTGGTTCTCGCGAACATCCTGCGCACCGACATGCACGCCCACCGATCCCTGCCGGCCGATTCCGAACTCGCCCAGGCCATCACGGTCCTGGCCCGAGCCCAGCAGGACGCGGTCTGGCCCCGGCAGCAGGTCGCCAACCAGGTCCGCTCGCTCCTACGCGAGTACTACCCCGCTGCTCTGCTGGCCTTCCAGGGCAAGCAAGGCGGTCTGACCAGGTCCGATGCTCGTATCGTCCTCACTTTGGCCCCGACCCCGGCCAAGGCCGCGAGGCTCGCCCTTGACCAGTTGCGGGCCGCTCTGAAACGTAGTGGCCGCCTCCGCGGCTGCGACGCGGAAGCCGAGCGGCTGCGGGCTGTCTTCCATGCCGAGTACGCCCACCAGCTGCCCGGCGTCGACGGTGCCTTCGGTCACCAGCTCCTGGCCCTGCTCAAGCAGCTGGACGCCACCTGCCAGGCCGCGGACGACCTCGCGGAGGCGGCCCACAGCCGCCTTTCACCAGCATGCCGACAGCGAGATCCTGCTCAGCTTCCCGGGCCTTGGGCCCATGCTCGGCGCCCGCGTGCTCGCAGAGCTGGGCGATGACCCGGCCCGGTTCGCCGACGCCAGGGCGCTGAAGTCGTACGCCGGATCCGCACCCATCACCCGCGCCTCTGGCAAGAAGCGTTTCGTCGGCCGCCGCTTCGTCAAGAACAACCGCCTCATCAACGCCGGCTTCCTCTGGGCCTTCGCAGCCCTCACCGCCTCACCAGGAGCCAACGCGCACTACCGGCGCCGACGGGAACATGGCGACTGGCACGCGGCCGCACAACGGCACTTGCTGAACCGCTTCCTCGGCCAGCTCCACCACTGCCTTCAAACCCGACAGCATTTCGACGAAGAACGCGCCCTCGCACCAGTACTTCAGGCACCTGCGTGACCCGGGAGTCTGCCACCGCTGGCGAAAGCGCCCACTTCGAGCCGTTGTCACGATGCTCGCGACAACGGACAGCCCCCCCTTGGCATGATGGATTGATGATCAATCCGATAGGCCCTGTGGTGCCGCCTGGCCGTATGAAGCAGACACGGCAGCCCGACCTCGCACTCTCCGGGGGCATGCGTCTGCGCCCTTGGCGGGAGAGCGACGCACAGGTCCTGGTGCAGTCGTGCCTCGACCCGGACATCCAGCACTGGAACCGCCCCGGCCTGCTGACCACCGACACGGCCCGGGAGAAGATTGTGCGCTGGAAGCTGCGGTGGCAGAACGAGGAGGCTGCCCTCTGGGCCATCGCTCCCGTGGACGACGACGTCCCTGTCGGATTGATCGGCCTCGCCGACCTGGACCTGCCAGGCGGCAGCGGCGAGTTCGTCTACTGGCTGTTGCCCGCCGGCCGCGGACGCGGAGCCATGGTCAACTCCACCCGTGCCGTCAGCCAATGGGCCTTCGACACTCTCGGACTGCATCGCCTGCGTATTACACACTCCGTGGCCAACACGGCCTCCTGCAGGGTTGCCACCCAAGCCGGGTTCCCCCTGGAAGGGACGATGCGCAGCGCGCTCCTCCATGCCGACGGCTGGCACGACGAACACCTCCACGCGCGCATCCAAGACGACACAGGACCATCTTGACCCAGTGGAGCTGCCCTACGGTCTCACCTGGTCAGCTTGACTTCTTAGCCCCCTGAGATGTCTTGAAACAGCCCGCCGCCGGCCATCGTCGGACGGAGGTCAAGGGGTACCCCTGCATGCTCTTCCTTCGAAACGACCGCGTCCTTTTGTTGTCCGTAGTGGAGGAGGTCATCGGGTTCGTGGGGGCCTGGACGCCCTCCCGGGCCGGGCGCGGCCGGCAGCGCCGGTCGGCCGGCGGCCGGTCGCGAGCGACGAGGGAGCAGAGCTGATGGCGGGGAAGCGTAAGGACAACCCGGCGGGGTCGGCGAACGGCTACCGCGGCGACGTGCTGCGCGTGCTCGGGGCGCTGAAGGTGGCCACGGTTGATCAGATCCGGCGGATCGGCGCTCCCCACCTGGCCTTCCGGCGTGCCGGCAAGGAGATCCCGTCGAAGCGGAAGCAGGCCCGCACTGCCTCGCGCACCGTCGCGCTCGCCGGCGTGCGGGGGTGGCTGTGTCACTTCCCGTGGATGTCGTTTCGACGTGAGTTCGGGAGTCACCCGCGATGCTTGGGCGTGATCAATGTCGATGTGAATTGATGTCACTGGGGTCACTGCGGCAGCCTGTCAGGGCTGCCGACCTCATACTGGACACTTAGCGTGTCTGAGGGGGGCGGATGAGTATGTGGGCTGAGCTTGCGTGGGGCTTGGTGTTCGGGGTCGCTGCTTTGGCCGTGTCATTCAACTTCCGCGATCTTGCGTGGCGGATCCATGGCTTCATGGCGAACGCCGTCGGTGTGAACCGGCTGATGACGCCGGTGACCGTCAGGGTCACGTGCGGTGTTCTCGCCGCTGCGTCGCTTGTAAGCGTCGCGGTCGGCCCAATTCAGTCGCTTGTCCGCTGACCGTCACGGCCGATGTCACGAAAGAGGAGGTCGGCTCGGTGGTTTGTGAGGACCGAGCAGGTCACCGGCCGGGGCCGCCCGCCTGGTCATGATGAGAGCCGGCCTGTCCCGTCAAGGGCGCCTTCGGCGTCGCCTGCGGCGATGGCCTTCGGCCACCCTTGACCGGCCATGCCTGCCCTGGGTTTCGGCTGATAGCCGGGCGGCCCCTCGGGTGTGGGGCCCGGCTTCAGCCAGCGGCGGCCTGCTCGGCCAGCGCCTTGGTGTGAGCCAGCCGGTAGGACTCTGTCCCGGTCTGGATGATCGCGCCGTTGAACGTGAGCCGGTCGACGATGGCCGCGCAGAGCCGGGGGTCGGTGAAGGTCTTCGTCCAACCGCTGAAGGACTCGTTGGAGGCGATGGCCACGCTGTTCTTCTCCTCGCGTTCGGTCAGGACCTGGAACAGCAGCTCAGCGCTGCGCCGGTCGAGTTCCATGTAGCCGAGTTCGTCGATGCAGAGCAGATCGACGCGGCCGTAGCGGGCGATCGTCTTCGACAGCTGCTTCTCGTCGGCGGCCTCGACCAGCTCGTTGACGAGCTTGGTGGCCAGCACGTAGCGGACGCGGAAGCCCTGCATGGCTGCCTTGGTGCCCAGGGCGATCAGCAGGTGGGACTTGCCGGTGCCGGAGTCGCCGATCAGGCAGAGCGGTTCGCTCTTCTTGACCCACTCGCAGGTCGCGAGCGTGTTGACGGTGGCGGGGTCGACGTTGGGGTTGGCGTCGAAGTCGAAGGCCCGCAGCGACTTCTCGCGTGGGAAGGCCGCGGCCCGGATGCGGCGCTCGGACCGGCGGCGGGCCCGGTCGTCACACTCGGCCATCAGCAGTTCGGCGAGGAAGGCCCGATACGACATCTGCTCGCGGGCCGCGCCGTCGGCCTGGTCCTTGAACTGCTGGCGGATGGTAGGCAGCCGCAGCATGCGGCATGCCTGGTCGATGGAGGCGGTGGCGGCTTCTTCGGTCAGACCTCGCTTGCGCATCATGATCCTTCTCTCTCGCCGGCCGTGCGGCCAGGCCGTTGCAGGAGCTGGTCGTAGTGGGCCACCGAGGGAAGCGGCCTGGTTTCGGGCGGGAGATGGGACAGCCGCCAGTCGGCGAGGAAGGTCACCGACGCGGCCGGCCCCTCGTCTTCCTCCGCCCCCTGCTTCGTCCCGGGGCGGGCCGGCATCGCCGGTTCCCCGTCCGATTCGGCGAGCTTGCGGGCCTCCAACACGACCGCATCAGCGGTCAGGGCCCCCGCCCGGTAGGCGGCCGCCAGCCCGGCCACGACCTGCTCGTGGTCCATGTGCCGGGCCAACAGCAGCACTTCGATCAACGCCCGGGTGCCGGCGGCGTCGCCGTGGGTGGCCTTCGCCGCTGTCCACCACTTGTCGTGGACAGGGGTGAAACGGCCTGCGGAACGGGCCTGCTCCAGCGCGGTCGACCCGGGGAAGGCACCCGGCTTGCGCAGCAGCGCTTCCAGATAGTGGTCCAGGACCAGACGGGAGCCGTTCCGGCCGCCGAGACGCTCGTGCCGGGTGATCACGGTGCGGCCGTCGTAGACGATCAGGTCGTTGGCGTGCAGCAGCACCCGCAACTGTCGGCCGATGAAGCGCACCGGCACGGAGTAGGCGTTGCCGCGGACGACCTGGCACAGGTACGGCGGGCAGTGCAGGAGCAGGCGGCGAAGCGGGCGGCTGAGCGCGAGGCCCGCCGTCCCGTCTGCACCGGCTGCGGGGCGAAGTTCACCGATGCCCGGTGGGAGGCAGGCAGTGCAGCCGAAGGAGTGGGGAGCCGCGAAGGACTCCCACCCGCACCTGTGCGACGGCTGCAGGCAGAAGGCCCGCGCTACCGCCGTCGGCCCGGCATCCGGCCCGGTGGCTGGCAGGTGGGAGCACCGGGCGCCGCGGCGGGCGTGCGGAGGCGGGACCTCACGACTTGCGGCGCGACACCCGGCGCTCTGTCTGCACCGGGTGTGGTGCCGTCTGCACGGACGAACGGTGGGGGGTGACCGGGTGTGTCGGCTGGAATGCGATCCCGGAGCGGTGGCTGTGGCTGTGGCTGTGCGGGGAGTGTGACCAGTGGCACGGGACCGGCTGGGGGCAAGGCTGGCGGGGCGCGATCCGCCAGGACCAGGACCAGGACCAGGACCAGGACCAGGACCGGGACCGGGAGCAGGACCGGGACCGGGAGCAGGACCGGGACCGGGAGCTGGAGCAGGCCGTGCCCGGGCGGGAGACCGCCGGCTGGCTCTCGTGCCTGTGCCGCTGCGCAGGGCCAGCCGCCGGCGGGCGCGGGCAAGCCCAGCGCCGCCCCTGGGCAGGCCCCGCGCCGCCGGGGGCGGGCAGGTGCGATGGGTGCGCGTCACCGGGGCCCGGCTGTCGGTGGTGGCTGGGGGGCTGAGTCCTGTGGGCAGGGGTGAGGAGAGTTGCTGCGCGGCCGGGTTGATGGCGCCGGCCATGTCCACCCGGGCCCGCTCTCGTACTGCGACGACGCCGAACTGGTCGGCGGCCCGCTCGGCGGGCTGCTGTTCGGCATCGCCGGCTGGAGCGCGGAGGAGATCCTGACGGGTGTCGCGCTGATGGCGGGGCTCGGGCGGTTCGGCCCCGGCGGTCGGGTTCTGTACGGCGCACGCCCGGGCGGGCGGAACCGCTGGGACTGGTCCGGCGACGCACCCTGCTTTCCCTCGTACGGCAGGCGGTTCGTTCTCGGGGCTGCCGCTGTCGTGTTCGTCGTCGGTATGAAGCGGGAGATGCCGTGCAGCCGGCGCCGGGCGAGTTCCTCGCGGAGGCT
>NZ_JBEZHV010000021.1:0-145817 GCF_040650755.1 Streptomyces sp. NPDC048623 | reverse complement strand
CGCAGGGAGACGTCGTGGAGGACCGGTCCTCCCGTGCCGTAGGCGAAGGTGACCCGGTCGAACTCGATGTCCAGGAGCCCCTGGTGGGGCAGGGGGGCTCGCCGGAGAGCCCCGCCGCGAGGTTGGTGACGAGGGAGATGCCCAGGACCTCGGCGCCCGCCTCGCGGGCCGCGATGGCCTCAAGGACCGTGGACATGCCGACCAGGTCGCCGCCGAGGACGCGGACCATGTTGATCTCGGCCGGGGTCTCGTAGTGCGGGCCGGGGAACTGGACGTAGACGCCTTCCTCCAGCGTCTCGTCGACCTCCTTGCACAGCGCGCGCAGCCGCGGCGAGTACAGATCCGTCAGGTCCACGAAGTTCGCGCCGACGATCGGGGAGGCGGCCGTCAGGTTGAGGTGGTCGCTGATCAGGACCGGCTGGCCGGGGCGCATGCCCTCGCGCAGGCCGCCGCAGCCGTTGGTGAGGATGACGGTCTTGCAGCCCGCGGCGACGGCGGTGCGGACGCCGTGGGCGACGGCGGCGACGCCGCGGCCCTCGTAGTAGTGGGTGCGGCCGAGGAAGACCAGGGCGCGCTTCTCGCCGATCTTGTACGAGCGGATCTTGCCGCCGTGGCCCTCGACGGCCGGCGGCGGGAAGCCGGGCAGGTCGGTGACCGGGAACTCGGCCTCGGGCGCGCCCAGGGCGTCGACGGCGGGGGCCCAGCCGGAGCCCATGACCAGGACGACGTCGTGGTTCTCGACGCCTGTCAGCTCGCGCAGGCGCGCGGCGGCGGCCTCGGCGGCCTCGTACGGGGTGGCAGTAGCGTTCACTGACTCTCTCGCCTCGGGGAGGGGGGTCCGAGGGGAGCCCCGGACGGATTTGGTACGTCCAGCAGCCTAACGGCAGAAACCCTACGCGCGTAGATGACGTCGCGCACGGACCTGCGATCGTTGTCTTGTCGTTTCCGACAAGGCCATCTCATGGTGGCCTCCGACCGTTCTGTCGGCAGGGGCTCAGCAGGGTTCTCGGTAGGGCGCTCAGCAGGGGCGCTTGCGCAGTTCCATCACATAGTCGTGCGGCGCGCCCGCCGACTCCGCCGCGTCCGCGACCTCGCCCAGGTAGCGCGCCGAGGGCAGCCCGCCCTCGTACGCGTTGAGCACGTACACCCATGCCGGCTCGTCGCCGTCCAGGGTGTGCACCCGCACCCGCATCCGCCGGTAGATGTCGAGGCCGACACCCTCCCAGCGGTCCATCGAGTCCTCGTCCATCGGCGCGATGTCGTACAGCGCCACGAAGACCTGGGAGCCCGGGTCCTCCGCGATCGTGGCCAGCGCGCCCTCCCAGCCCATCTGCTCGCCGCCGAAGGTCAGCCGCCAGCCGTTCAGCCAGCCGGTTCCGCGCAGCGGCGAGTGGGGAGCGCGGCGGGTCATCAGCCGCGCGTCGAGGTTGCCGGCGTACGCGGCGTAGAGCGACATGGGGTCGAGGGTACGGGAGCGGAAGGGGTGGCGGACGACGTCCCGGAGGACGGGCGGAGGACGGGCGGAGACCGGTGGAAGGCACACCGGAAAGTGACCCGCGGGTAGACCCCCGGCACACGTGCGCCACCCCGCGCCTCCCCACCGTCCGCGCCCCCACGCGCCCCCGTCGCACCGCCCCCGCCCCCGGCGGCGCGCCTCACCCTCACGTGCGGGAGAATGGGGCACGCACTTGAAGCGTGCGGGACAATGGCGTACGCACTGCAGCCCAGCGGGGTGAGTCCCCGGCAGAACGAGAGCGCGAGGCGTAGATCCCAGTGACCCGGATCGTGATCATCGGCGGCGGACCCGGCGGATACGAGGCGGCCCTGGTGGGCGCCCAACTCGGCGCGGAGGTGACCGTCGTCGACACGGACGGCCTCGGCGGCGCGTCCGTCCTGACCGACTGCGTTCCCTCCAAGACCCTGATCGCCACCGCCGAGGTGATGACCACCTTCGACTCCTCGTACGAGGAGCTGGGCATCATCGTCGCGGACGACACCCCGCACATCGAGCAGGCCGCCCGCGTGGTCGGCGTCGACCTGGGCAAGGTCAACCGGCGTGTGAAGCGCCTCGCGCTCGCCCAGTCGCACGACATCACCGCCTCCGTCACCCGGGCCGGCGCCCGCGTGCTGCGCGGCCGCGGCCGGCTGTCCGGCCGGCAGGCCGTGGACGGCTCGCGCCAGGTGATCGTGACGGCCGCCGACGGGACCGAGGAGACGCTGACCGCCGACGCGGTGCTCATCGCGACCGGCGGACACCCGCGCGAGGTGCCCGACGCCAAGCCGGACGGCGAGCGGATCCTGAACTGGACCCAGGTCTACGACCTCAAGGAGCTCCCCGAGGAGCTCATCGTGGTCGGTTCCGGTGTCACCGGTGCCGAGTTCGCCGGCGCGTACCAGGCGCTCGGCTCCCGGGTCACCCTGGTCTCGTCCCGCGACCGCGTGCTGCCGGGTGAGGACCCCGACGCCGCCGCCGTCCTGGAGGACGTGTTCCGGCGCCGCGGCATGAACGTCATGGCCCGCTCCCGCGCCGAGTCCGCCAAGCGGGTGGGCGACCGGGTCGAGGTCACCCTCTCCGACGGCCGGGTCATCTCCGGCACCCACTGCCTGATGGCGGTCGGCGCCATCCCGAACTCCGCCGGCATGGGTCTGGAGGAGGCCGGGGTGCGCCTGAAGGACTCGGGCCACATCTGGACGGACCGGGTCTCCCGCACCTCCGCGCCCGGCGTGTACGCGGCGGGCGACGTCACCGGCGTCTTCGCGCTCGCCTCGGTGGCGGCCATGCAGGGACGTATCGCCATGTACCACTTCCTCGGCGACGCGGTGGCCCCGCTCAACCTCAAGACGGTCTCCTCGAACGTCTTCACCGACCCCGAGATCGCCACCGTCGGCTACACCCAGGCCGACGTCGACGCCGGCAAGATCGAGGCCAAGGTCGTCAAGCTGCCGCTGCTGCGCAACCCGCGCGCCAAGATGCAGGGCATCCGGGACGGCTTCGTCAAGATCTTCTGCCGCCCCGGCACCGGCATCGTGGTCGGCGGCTGTGTCGTCGCCCCGCGCGCGAGCGAGCTGATCCACCCCATCTCGATCGCGGTCGACAACAATCTGACGGTCGAACAGATCGCAAATGCTTTCACCGTGTACCCCTCCCTGTCGGGCTCGATCGCGGAAGTGGCACGGCAGTTGCAGACCCGAAAGGCCGCGGGCGAGGCATAGCGGGGAGGCCGGGCGGCGGCCCGGCCTGCGGGAACGGTTCGCCGACTCGGACAACCCCCGGCAAGCCGGGGCATAGAACGATCAACGGCGGGGGCCTCCATACCACTTGGAGGCCCCGCTTGTGTGCATCTTCTGCAAATCGGCCCAAAGTGCCGTCGGTCACGTTACTGTCGGTTTCGTGTTCGCTGCAGAACGTCGCCAGTTGATCCTCGAAATGGTGCGTGCCAATGGAGCCGTGTCGCTCCGCGAGCTCGCCCGCGTCGTCCAGACCTCAGAAGTGACCGTACGGCGAGACGTGCGGGCCCTGGAGGCAGAAGGACTCCTCGACCGTCGGCACGGTGGTGCCGTCCTTCCGGGCGGACTCACCCGTGAGTCCGGCTTCCCGCAGAAATCCCATCTCGCCACCGCCGAGAAGACGGCCATCGCCGATGTCGCCGCGAGCCTCGTCGAAGAGGGCGAGGCCATCGTCGTCGGCGCCGGCACCACCACCCAGGAGCTGGCCCGCCGGCTCGCCCGGGTGCCCGGTCTCACCGTCGTCACCAACTCCCTGCTCGTCGCCCAGGCCCTGGCCCACGCCAACCGGGTCGAGGTCGTCATGACCGGCGGCACCCTGCGCGGTTCCAACTACGCGCTGGTGGGCAGCGGGGCCGAGCAGTCGCTCCAGGGGCTCCGGGTCTCCCGGGCGTTCCTCTCCGGCAGTGGCCTGACCGCCGAGCGCGGCCTCTCCACCTCCAACATGCTCTCCGCGAGCGTGGACCGGGCCCTGGTGCAGGCGGCGGCGGAGGTCGTGGTGCTCGCCGATCACACCAAGCTCGGCACCGACACCATGTTCCAGACGGTGCCGACCGATGTGATCACCCGGCTCGTCACCGACGAGCCGCCCGCGCACGACGAGCGCGCCGCCACCGAGCTCCAGGCCCTGGCCGACCAGGGCGTGCAGATCGCGGTGGCCGGCACCGGCGCCGCCGCGCACGGGAGCGAGCAGCACCCTCCGGGCGGCGCCCGTCCGCGCCGCGACGTCCCGCTGCCGGGCCAGCGCGGGCGGATGCCGGGCGGGCAGTTCCGCGGCGGTCCGGGCGGTCCGGGCAGTCACGGTGGCCCCGGCGGTCCGCTCTCCGCAGAGATGCTCGCCTCCGAGCGCTCGGTGCGCGTCGCGGACATGCGCCGCCGCTGAACCGGCCGCTGAACCCGCCTGTGCCCGGGCGGCCTTCGCCCGGCCCCAGGGCGTGTCCCTAGCGGTTCTCGTACGGGACGACGGCGGCGGAGACGTCGTCGCTCGCCGCGATCTGCGTGCGGCCGCGCTCGAAGTGGTCGGCGAACTCGACCGCGACGTCGAGCACCAGGGTCGTGACGGGCGCGTTCGCGTACGGCGGTGTCACCGGGCCGATGCGGTAGCCGGTGCGGATCACCCTGTCGTCCGGCTGCTGGTCGGTGACGGTCGTGAAGCCCGAGGAGTCCGGGCCCCAGGTGCCGTTGACCTGGAGGTGGTAGCGGAGCTCCAGGAGGCCGGGCACCGGACAGTGCCAGTGGAACCGTCCCACGCCCAACTCCGAGCTCGCACTGGAGAATTCGCTCCAGCCGCGGCCGTCCGGCAGGAAGGCCAGGGCGCTGGTCTCCATCGCGCCCACGTCGAAGGCGCTGCTGCCCCAGTGGCCCACCAGGGCCGTGTCTGGATGTGTCGCAGTCAGGTGTGTCACGGTGAGATCCCCCGTAGCGTCAGATCGAGCAGTCGGTCCGCCAACTCCGGGTCCTCCGGCGAGCGTTCGGCGGCCAGCGCGATGGCGTGCGCCAGCTTCGTCAGGTCCCCGATCGTCACCTCCGCGCGCACCGCGCCCGCCGTACGGGCCCGGGCGAGCAGGCGGTCGCCCGCCTCCCGCAGCGGCTCGCCGCAGTCGGCGAGGGCCGAACTCCGGCCGGACGACACGGGCGTGGAAGACACGGACATGAGCGCCACCGACAGGCCCCGGTACTCACCCGCGTGAGTGATCAGGGCGCGCAGCCACGCCACCAGGGCGGCCCGCGGATCGGGCGCCCCGGCCAGCTCCGCCGAGCGGTCGAGCAGGCCCGTGAGCCCGTCCCGTACGACCGCGGCGAGCAGCGCCTCACGGGTGGGGAAGTGGCGGTAGAGCGTGCCGATGCCCACCCCGGCGCGGCGGGCGATGTCCTCCAGGGACGCGTCGGTGCCGTGCGCGGCGAAGGCGGCGCGCGCCTCGGCGAGCAGCCGCTCGTGATTGCGGCGCGCATCGGCACGCATGCGTGCTCCTCCCCTGTGGTCCCGGTACGACGAAGGGCCCGCGGGCGGTGATCCGCCTGCGGGCCCTCCGTACCGTACCCCGGTGGACCGGGGCCGGAATCAGTCCTTGATCTCGCAGATCGCCGCGCCGGACGTGACCGACGCGCCGACCTCGGCACTCAGGCCCTTGACGGTGCCGGAGCGGTGCGCGTTGAGGGGCTGCTCCATCTTCATGGCCTCCAGGACCACGATCAGGTCGCCCTCCTGGACCACCGCGCCCTCCTCGACGGCCACCTTGACGATGGTGCCCTGCATCGGGGACGCGAGGGTGTCGCCGGAGGCGGTGGGGCCGGACTTCTTGGTGGCGCGGCGCTTCGGCTTGGCGCCGGCGGCCAGACCCGTACGGGCCAGGGTCATGCCCAGCGAGGACGGCAGGGAGACCTCAAGACGCTTGCCGCCGACCTCGACGACGATGGTCTCGCGGCCGGTCTCGTCCTCCTCGGCCTCGCCGCCCGCCGGGGCGAAGGGCTTGATCTCGTTGACGAACTCGGTCTCGATCCACCGGGTGTGGACGCGGAACGGGTCGGCGGTGAACGCCGGGTCGACCACGACGGCCTGGTGGAACGGGATGGCGGTGGCCATGCCCTCGACCTTGAACTCGGCGAGCGCGCGGGCGGCGCGCTGCAGCGCCTGCTCGCGGGTGGCGCCGGTGACGATCAGCTTGGCGAGCAGCGAGTCCCAGGCCGGGCCGATGACCGAGCCGGTCTCGACGCCCGCGTCCAGGCGGACGCCCGGGCCGGTCGGCGGCGCGAAGGTGGTGACGGTGCCGGGGGCCGGGAGGAAGTTGCGGCCCGGGTCCTCGCCGTTGATGCGGAACTCGAAGGAGTGACCGCGGACCTCCGGGTCGCCGTAACCGAGCTCCTCGCCGTCGGCGATGCGGAACATCTCGCGGACCAGGTCGATGCCGGTGACCTCTTCGGTGACCGGGTGCTCGACCTGGAGGCGGGTGTTGACCTCCAGGAAGGAGATCGTGCCGTCGGTGCCGACGAGGAACTCGACGGTGCCGGCGCCGACGTAGCCGGCCTCCTTGAGGATGGCCTTCGACGCGGCGTACAGCTCCGCGTTCTGCTCGTCCGTCAGGAACGGCGCGGGCGCCTCCTCGACGAGCTTCTGGTGGCGGCGCTGGAGCGAGCAGTCACGGGTCGAGACGACGACCACGTTGCCGTGGGAGTCGGCGAGGCACTGGGTCTCGACGTGGCGCGGCTTGTCCAGGTAGCGCTCGACGAAGCACTCGCCGCGGCCGAAGGCGGCGACGGCCTCGCGGACGGCGGAGTCGTAGAGCTCCGGCACCTCTTCGAGGGTGCGGGCGACCTTCAGACCGCGGCCACCGCCACCGAAGGCGGCCTTGATCGCGATCGGCAGGCCGTGCTCCTCGGCGAAGGCCACGACCTCCTCGGCGCCCGAGACCGGGTCCGGGGTGCCGGCGACCAGCGGGGCGCCGGCGCGCTGCGCGATGTGGCGGGCGGCGACCTTGTCACCGAGGTCGCGGATGGCCTGCGGCGGCGGGCCGATCCAGGTCAGGCCGGCGTCGATCACGGCCTGGGCGAACTCCGCGTTCTCGGAGAGGAAGCCGTAGCCGGGGTGGATCGCGTCGGCGCCCGAGTCGGCAGCGGCCTGGAGCACCTTGGCGACATCCAGGTAACTGGTGGCCGGGGTGTCACCGCCCAGGGCGAACGCCTCGTCGGCCGCGCGGACGTGCAGAGCGTCCCGGTCCGGATCGGCGTAGACGGCTACGCTGGCGATCCCGGCGTCCCGGCAGGCCCGGGCGACGCGGACAGCGATTTCGCCACGGTTGGCGATGAGCACCTTGCGCACGATGGCTCCCTCCTTGAAACAAGCTGAGTTTAGGGACTGCCGACACGGCACTTCGACCCGTCCCCAATGGTGAGCTTGCCCACACGGAGCGTGAATCGAGGCTCGCTCGGGTCGTGAAATCCCTTGTCGCACCACGGTACGCAGGGATTCTTTACGGCACAGTAGCTCCGAGGTGTGGCGCAGGTCTCTGTTCGCGCGGCCAGTCGCCAAACGGGTTTCTTTGTCGAGTCCCTACGAATGGCTCAATGATTCTTTGCGCTGTCGCCGGACGGGAGCCATATGGCGCGAACCCTTGTCCGGTGGTTTACCGGCCAGTAGCCTGCGCGATGTCGTACGTACCGTAGGTAACAGCCGTATCCACGGGATCCAGGGGGTGGCCGAGGTGGCCCGTAGACCGATAGCACTCGTCACGGCGGCGGTGCTGCTCCTCGAAGCGCCCGGCATCGTGGCGATCAACGCGGTCATGGCCCGTTTCGTGAAGGCCCAGTCGATGTCCCTCGACGGGATGGACCCCGACGTCATGTACACGGGCACCTGGGGCCTCGGCATCGCCTCCGGCGCGCTGCTGCTGCTCTGTGCCCTGGTCCCGCTGATCGCCGCGATCCGCGACCGCCGCCCCGGCCGCCCGGGCCGCGCGCTGCTCATCGGCTGCGCCATCGTCCACGGGGTGCTCGGGGCGGTGGCGGTGGGGCTGCTCGGCTGGGCGGCCTTCGCGTTCCTGATGGCCGTGGTCGGCCTGATCGTGCTCACCCTGGTGGCGTACGGGGAGCCCAGGGCGGACAAGCCGGGGCCGGAGGCGGGCGGACCGGAGGCGGACGGGCCGGAGGCCGCTCAGGGGGCTCCGGCCGCCGCGTAGGGGCCCCTGAGGGCCTGAGGGCCTGACGGCCTCAGGCCGCAGGCCCCGCGGCCTCAGGCCCAGAGGTCGGTGATCGACACGTCCAGCTTGCGCAGCAGCGTGCGTAGGAGCGGCAGCGAGAGGCCGATGACATTGCCCGGGTCGCCGTCGATGCCCTCGATGAACGGCGCCGAGCGCCCGTCCAGGGTGAACGCGCCCGCCACGCGCAGCGGTTCGCCGGTGGCCACGTACGCGGCGATCTCGGCGTCCGTCGGGTCGCCGAAGCGGACGACGGTGGAGGCGGTGGCCGACGCGTAGCGCTTGGCCGTCGTGTCGTACACGCAGTGGCCCGTCTGGAGGATGCCGACCCGGCCCCGCATCGACTTCCAGCGGGCGGTGGCCTCCGCGGCGTCGGCCGGCTTGCCGAGCGCCTGCTTGTCCAGCTCCAGGACCGAGTCGCAGCCGATGACGAGGGCGCCGCTCGCCTCCGGCTTGGCCGCGACGTGCGCGGCCTTGGCCTCGGCGAGGGCGAGCGCGAGCTCGGCGGGCGTCGGCGCGTGCACCTTGTCCTCGTCGACACCGCTCACCATCACCTCCGGCGCGAGCCCGGCCTGCCGGAGCAGTCCGAGCCGGGCGGGGGAGGCGGAGGCGAGCACGAGGCGGCGGCGATCAGCAGTCATATGGGCAGCGTAGCGAGCCCTGGGCCGGTCTTCTTCCCGTCATCGTGCGCCCGCGACGAACATTAAGACCACCATCGCCACAGCGAGCAGGACGCCCGCGCGCCGGAGCATGGCCTGCATCTCGTGCATGGCCTTCGGCGGCTCGTCATCGGGGTCGGACCACAGCATGGTGTCGATGCTGCCGCCCGGGGGCCCGGGGCGCCTGAGTACGCGTACTCAACCAACCCGTACGGCACCAACCCCTACGGCACCAGCCCCTACGGCGCAGGCCGGACCCCCCGCACACGGGGTCCGGCCTTCACCACGTACAGAACGCGTACAGAAAGCGGTCACACCGGCCAGTAGGACCGCGCCCACGAGCGCGGACCCGGCCGGTGCCGGACCGTGCGCGCGATCCGCGCCGGGTCCGACCAGCCCTCCGGCACCTGCGGGCCGTCGCCCGCGGCGGCCGCCGCCGCCGTGGCCGCGGCCCGGGCCCGGACCACCGCCAGGGCGGCGGCCAGCTCCTCCGGCGTCGGGTTCCCTCGTACGACCTTGATCATCGTTGTGTCCCTCCCGAGGGGCGGAGTGGCTAGAGCGGGATGTTGCCGTGCTTCTTCGGAGGCAGGGATTCCCGCTTCGTGCGCAGCTGACGCAGACCCTTCACGATCTGCGGGCGCGTCTCGGACGGCAGGATCACGCCGTCGATGTAGCCGCGCTCGGCCGCGATGTACGGGTTGAGCAGGGTGTCCTCGTACTCCTGGATGAGGCGCGTGCGCACCGCCTCGATGTCCTCGCCGTTGGCCTCCGCCTCGGCGATCGTCCTGCGGTGCAGGATGTTGACCGCGCCCTGCGCGCCCATGACCGCGATCTGCGCGGTGGGCCAGGCCAGGTTGAGGTCGGCGCCCAGGTGCTTGGAGCCCATGACGTCGTACGCGCCGCCGAAGGCCTTGCGGGTGATGACCGTGATGAGCGGGACGGTCGCCTCGGCGTACGCGTAGATCAGCTTCGCGCCGCGCCGGATGATGCCCTCGTGCTCCTGGCCGACGCCCGGCAGGAAGCCCGGCACGTCGACGAAGGTGAGCACCGGGATGTTGAAGGCGTCGCAGGTACGGACGAAGCGCGCCGCCTTCTCGGAGGCGCCGATGTCCAGGCAACCGGCGAACTGCATCGGCTGGTTGGCGACCACACCGACCGGGAAGCCCTCGACGCGGCCGAAGCCGGTCACGATGTTCGGCGCGAACAGCGCCTGGGTCTCCAGGAACTCGCCGTCGTCGAGGACGTGCTCGATGACGGTGTGCATGTCGTACGGCTGGTTCGCGGAGTCCGGGATCAGCGTGTCGAGCTCGCGGTCCTCGTCCGTCGCCTCGGTCTCGGCGGTCTCCGGGAAGGCCGGCGGCTCGGAGAGGTTGTTCGAGGGCAGGTAGGACAGCAGGGACTTCACATACTCGATCGCGTCCTTCTCGTCGCCCGCCATGTGGTGGGCCACACCGGAGGTCGAGTTGTGCGTGCGCGCGCCGCCCAGCTCCTCGAAGCCGACGTCCTCGCCGGTCACCGTCTTGATCACGTCGGGACCCGTGATGAACATGTGCGAGGTCTGGTCGACCATCACCGTGAAGTCGGTGATCGCGGGCGAGTACACCGCGCCGCCCGCGCACGGGCCGACGATCAGCGAGATCTGCGGGATGACACCAGAGGCGTGGGTGTTGCGGCGGAAGATCTCGCCGTACATGCCGAGCGCGCTCACGCCCTCCTGGATGCGGGCGCCGCCGGAGTCGTTGATGCCGACGACCGGGCAGCCGGTCTTCAGGGCGAAGTCCATCACCTTGATGATCTTCTGGCCGTACGTCTCGCCGAGCGCGCCGCCGAAGACCGTGAAGTCCTGCGAGAAGACCGCGACCGGACGCCCGTCCACGGTGCCGTAGCCGGTGACGACACCGTCGCCGTAGGGACGGTTCTTCTCCAGGCCGAAGTTGGTGGAGCGGTGCCGGGCCAGCTCGTCCAGCTCGACGAACGAACCTTCGTCGAGCAGCAGTGCGATCCGCTCGCGCGCGGTCAGCTTCCCCTTCGCGTGCTGCTTCTCCACGGCACGCGCGGAACCGGCATGGGTGGCCTCGCCGATCCGGCGCTGCAGATCCGCGATCTTGCCCGCGGTCGTGTGAATGTCGATCTGGTCGTGCTCTGCCGGCTCGGACATCGGGATGCGGCTCCCTGCCTGGTCACGGGGGGTTCGTTGACTACGAATGGGCTACTGCCCTGCTACTGATCCGTAGCGTATCGGCGTCGATACGGTTCGGCAGTGCGGCGTTTGCCACACCTACGCTGGCTTGCATGACGTCCTCCCAAGGCTCCGCGGGACGCTGGTCCGACCTCGACCGGCCCCCTCTGAACGCTGCCGCGCTGCGCCACGCGCTCGTGCTCCCCGACGGTCTGTGGACCTCCCTCGACGTCGTCGAGTCCACCGGCTCCACCAACTCCGATCTCGCCGCCCGCGCCGCCGAACTCCCCGAGGGCGCGGTGCTGGTCGCCGAGGAACAGCTCCACGGGCGCGGCCGGCTCGACCGCACCTGGACCGCCCCCGCCCGCTCCGGCCTCTTCGTCTCCGTCCTCCTCAAGCCCGACGTGCCCGTGCACCGCTGGGGCTGGCTGACGCTGCTCACCGGAGTCGCCGCCGCGAGCGGCCTCTCGAAGGCCGCCGGCGTGGACCTCTCCCTCAAGTGGCCCAACGACCTCCTGGTGAAGATCGCCGGTGAGGAACGCAAGACCGGCGGCATCCTCGCCGAGCGGGCCGGCGAGGACGGCATCGTCGTCGGGATCGGCATCAACGTCAGCCTGCGCGCCGAGGAACTGCCGGTCCCCGCCGCCGGTTCCCTTGCCCTCGCCGGCGCCGTCTCCACCGACCGCGACACCCTGCTGCGGGCCGTGCTGCGCTCGCTGGAGCAGTGGTACGGCGACTGGGTGCGGGCCGACGGCGACCCGGACGCCTCCGGGCTTCTGGTGGCGTACGGGACGGCCTGCGCCACCCTCGGGCGCCGGGTCAGGGCCGACCTGCCCGGCGAGCGGATGCTGGAGGGCGTCGCGGTCGGCATCGACGGCGACGGACGGCTCGTCGTCGAGACGGAGGGCGGCGGCACGGAGGCCGTCGCGGCCGGTGACATCGTCCATCTGAGGGCCGCCTGAGGGCCTCCTGAGGGCCTCCTGAAGACCGCCTGAGGGCCGCCTGGGGGCCGCCTGAGGGCCGCCGACCGAGCGGTCTTCCGCCCGAACCGGTCCCGTACGTCATGGTGTGGGACCGGTTCGGGCGTGAGCCAGCACACACCTGTCGTATCGTGGACCGCGATCCACGCGACAGATCGGCAGGACAAGTGGGCAGGGAACGGGCAGGAGGCGGCCGGTGACCGTCGACGACGCGAACTACGGCGCCGACGACGCGGACGGCGGCGCCGGGGCCGGCGCCGGGGCCGATGAGCCGGCCGCCGGGGCCGGTGCCGAGGCCGTCGCGGGGGCCGAAGAGCCGGCCGCGAACCCCGCGAACCCCGCGAACCCCACGTACCCCACGCCCCACCATGTCGTCGACCACACGGTCGAGCCGACCGACGACCCCCTCGCGATCCGCCTCGAACAGCTGATCCTCGGCGCCGACCGCCGCTACACCCCGTTCCAGGCCGCCCGCACCGCCGGCGTCTCCATGGAGCTCGCCTCCCGCTTCTGGCGCGCCATGGGCTTCGCCGACATCGGCCAGGCCAAGGCGCTCACCGAGGCCGACGTGCTCGCGCTGCGCCGGCTCGCCGGTCTCGTCGAGGCCGGACTGCTCAGCGAGCCGATGGCCGTGCAGGTCGCCCGCTCCACCGGACAGACCACCGCCCGGCTGGCGGAATGGCAGATCGACTCCTTCCTTGAGGGCCTGACCGAGCCGCCCGAGCCCGGCATGACCCGCGCCGAGGTCACGTACCCCCTGGTCGAGCTGCTCCTGCCCGAGCTGGAGGAGTTCCTGATCTACGTGTGGCGCCGCCAGCTCGCCGCCGCCACCGGCCGGGTCGCGCAGGCCGCCGACGACGAGGAGATGGTCGACCGGCGGCTCGCCGTCGGCTTCGCCGACCTGGTCGGCTTCACCCGGCTCACCCGGCGCCTTGAGGAGGAGGAGCTCGGCGAGCTCGTCGAGGCCTTCGAGACCACCTGCGCCGACCTGGTCGCCGCGCACGGCGGCCGGCTCATCAAGACCCTCGGCGACGAGGTGCTCTACTGCGCCGACGACGCCGGTACGGCCGGGGAGATCGCCCTGCGCCTCATCGAGACCCTCAGCCAGGACGAGACGATGCCGGAGCTGCGGGTCGGCATCGCCTTCGGCACGGTGACGACCCGGATGGGCGATGTCTTCGGCACGACCGTCAACCTGGCCAGCCGGCTCACCTCGATAGCGCCCAAGGACGCCGTCCTGGTCGACAGCGCCCTCGCCGAGGAGCTGACCAGGACCGGCGAGGCGCCCCTGTCCGAGACCGAGGCGGCCGAGGAGGCCGCCCGCGCCGAGAAGGCGGGCGAGAAGGGGCCCTCGTACCGCTTCGCGCTCCAGCCGATGTGGCAGCGGCCGGTGCGTGGACTGGGTGTGGTGGAGCCCTGGCTGCTGAGCCGCCGTCCGTCCTAGGATCTCCGGTGAACAGCCGTTAACAACCGTTAACCGGCTTCGACCGGGAGGGCCCTCAGCATGTCCGAGCAGCGATTCGGTGAGTTCGTGGCGGTACGGAGGGACGAGCGCGGGCACGTCGCCGAGCTGGTCCTCGACCGCCCCAAGGCGATGAACGCGGTGTCCTCGGAGATGGCCCGCTCCATCGGCGCCGCGTGCGCCGCGCTCGCCGCCGATCCGGCGGTACGGGTCACGGTGCTGACCTCCTCCAACGACCGGGCCTTCTGTGTCGGCGCCGACCTCAAGGAGCGCAACTCCTTCAGCGACGCCGACCTGGTCCGGCAGCGCCCGACCGCCCGCGCCGCGTACACCGGCGTCCTGGAGCTGCCGATGCCGACCGTCGCCGCCGTGCACGGCTTCGCCCTCGGCGGCGGGTACGAGCTGGCGCTCTCCTGCGACGTGATCGTGGCCGACGAGAGCACCGTGGTCGGCCTGCCCGAGGTCTCGGTGGGCGTGATCCCCGGCGGTGGCGGTACGCAGCTGCTGCCGCGCCGGGTGGGTGCCGCCCGGGCCGCCGAGCTGGTCTTCACGGCCCGCCGGGTGGAGGCCGCCGAGGCCCGCGAGCTGGGCCTCGTCGACCTCCTGGAGCACGACGCCAAGGCCGCCGCGATGGAGCTCGCCGCCCGGATCGCGGCGAACTCGCCGGTCGGCCTGCGCGCCGCCAAGAAGGCCATGCGCCTCGGCCAGGGCCTCGACCTGCGGGCGGGCCTGGAGGTCGAGGACGCGGCCTGGCGCTCGGTGGCCTTCTCCGGTGACCGCGCGGAGGGCGTCGCGGCGTTCAACGAGAAGCGGAAGCCGGAGTGGCCGGGCGAGTGAGCCGGCGGGTGAGCCGGCGAGTGTGCCGGCGAGTGAGCGCCGATGCCGCTGACCGCTGAGGTGGTTCGGCGCGCACGCCCTGTATCCATTTGGTCCAGTTTTTCACTATCTGTAACTTTCCGTGACGTCTCGAAAGGGAAAATGGATCAATCCTCCCTAAGCTGGAGGAATGGGTGAGGATGTGCGGCTGCGGGCCGTGGTGGCGCTGGCGCAGGCGATGGCGGCGGCACACACTCCGCGGGAGTTCTGGCGGGCTGCGGCGCTCGGTGCCTGCGAGGCGCTCGGCGGCAGCTTCGCCGCGCTCTCGGTCTGGGAGCGGGACCACGGCCGGCTGAAGGTCCTGGTGAACGCGGGGGCGCGGGCGGAGGGGGAGGAGGAGTTCCCCGACGCCGAGACGTACCCCGTGCACCAGTTCCCGGAGATCACCGAGTTCCTGCACGAACACTGGGCGGGCGGCGGCGAGCCGGACGCCTGGGTGGAGACCGCCGACGACCGCGTCACGACCGGCCGGGTCACCGGCCTGCGGCGGCGCGGGCGCGGCTGCTGCGTGGTCGCCCCGATCGTGCTGCACGCGCGCGCGTGGGGCGAGCTGTACGTGGCCAGGCCGGCCGGGGCGGTGCCCTTCACCCGGGACGAGGCGAACTTCGCGACCGTGCTCGCCGCGGTCGTGGCGGCCGGGATCGCCCAGGCCGAGCGCCTGGAGGAGGTCCGCAAGCTCGCCTTCACGGACCCGCTGACCGGCCTCGCCAATCGCCGGGCGGTCGACATCCGGCTCGACCAGGCCATCGAGCGGCACCGCGTGGACGGCTCCGTGGTGAGCCTGATGGTCTGCGACCTCAACGGCCTCAAGCGGGTCAACGACACCCACGGGCATGCGGTCGGCGACCGTCTGCTGGAACGGTTCGGCTCCGTTCTGTCACGATGCGGCGCACGGCTCCAGGGCGCGCTCGCGGCCCGGCTCGGCGGCGACGAGTTCTGCCTCCTCACGGTCGGCCCGACCGCCGACGAGGTGGTGGCCGTCGCCGAGGAGCTGTGCGTGCGGGCGGCGGAGCTGGAGCTGGGCGAGGGCGTCGCCTGCGGCGTCGCCTCGACCGGCGACCCGATCGGCCCCCTGAAGTCCGCCCGCCGCCTCTTCCGCCTCGCGGACGCCGCCCAGTACCAGGCGAAGGCCGCCCGCTCCGTGAAACCGGTGGTCGCGGGCCGCGACGGCACGGTGATCCGCCTGGCGGACGCCCCACCGGGGGCGCGGGACAGGCGGCGGTTCAGGGACGCGCCGCCGCTGTAGGGCCGCGGGGCGGGGGTGGGGGCGTGCGGTCAGCGCCGCCCGCCGAACTCCCAGTCGTGCACCTCGACGGCGGCGTACCGGTCCACGGTGAGGAGGCCGCGCGCCGCGTCCGGGTCCGGGGCGCGGACCAGGGCCGCCGTGCCGAGCCAGACGGTGCCGTCGTCGGAGAGCAGCGGCCCGTACGCGATCAGCTCGTCGTCGCGGCCGGCCGGCACCTCCAGGTCGACGGGCTCGCCCGCGCCGAACCCCAGCACCAGGAAGCGGTTGCCGCCCTCCCGCCCGCCGGGGAAGTCCCACATGGTCCGCCCGAGCGCGTTGCGCCACCGCCGCAGCAGCACATCCCGGTAGACGCCGGCCTGGTAGTTCGGCTCGTCGAAGGCGAACGCCCGGGCGGCGGCGGCATCGGGCAGCCCGACGATGTGCACGCTCCCGGTGACGCTCTCCCCGCCGTCCCCGAACGTCGGCCCGCGCGCGATGAGTTCCTTCTCGTACTGGTCCATGTACGCCCAGTGCGCCTCGGTCAGCTCGTGGCGCAGCGGCAGGGAGCCGGGCCGGTCGCGGTGGTAGCAGAGGAATTCCATGGGGGAAGGATGCGGGGGGAGCGGTTCGCGCGTCGACCCGGTTTCGTGCCGTACGGCTCAGGGTGCTGGGACAGGCACGCACAGGCGGCACAGCGTCTCGTCCCCGATGGGCCGGAACAGCATGGTGTGGGTGTGTCCGTTGCCGTGGCATTCCCGGGCCGAGGCGATGCGTGGGGAGAGTCGGGGTCCGGTGGGGGGTGGGGGCTGCGGGGGTGCTTCCAGCGCCACGGGCGGGACTTCGCGCAGGAGGTATCTCACGAGCCCGCCGGGCCGGTGTACGGGTGTGTCGCCGCCGGGCAGGCCGCGGAGGACGTGGGCGTGGACGTCGGCGGAGGTGTGCCCGGCGTCGAGCCAGGCGGCGGCGAGGCGGGCGAGTTCGTCGCGCATGCCGGGCGGGATGTGCTTGAGGGCGGGCGAGAGGAGGGGCAGGGCGCCGACGAGGGCGCGGGCCTGTTCGGGGACCTGCGGCTCGGGCTCGGGGGGAAGGCTGGAGTTGTCCTCCCCGAGGTCTTCCTTCTTTGGATGACCGTCGGTGCGCGGGGCTGCCGGATCACCGACCGCCGGATTCTGGGGACTCGGTGGCACCTGCCCCAGCAGCTTGGCGGCCTCGCCCTCGCTCAACGGCCGGTTGGACACGAGCTGTTGCGTCACCCACCGCCCGCCGGGCCCCTGCACCCGCCGCTCGTGGACGTAGCCCGCCTCCTTCAGCTGCCGCTTGGCCCGGGTGAACGCGCATGCCCCGATCCGGGCCTTTTCGGCGGTTCGGGAGAGTGACTCGCGGGCCCCGGCGGGAAGGGAAAGCTGCCAGGTCAGAAGGCGTACGGCGTCGGAGCCGAGGCTCGGATGCCGGATGAGGTCGTGGGAGAACTGGGTGAAGCCGCGCGAGGGCGCGATAAAGTGCCGGTACATCACTGGTGGACGCCTATCCACTCGTGGTCGAGGCCCTCGCTGACGGGGCTGAAACCGTCGCGAGGGCCGTTTTGCGTGAACCGTACCGCACGCAGAGTGGCGGTATGAACGCATCGAGTGAATATGCCACTTGTGGGTGACGGGCACCTCAGAGCGGATCGCTTTCCCGGCCCAGCCACCCGGCCTGCCGGTTCGCCCCCACGGCCAGCCCGAACCTCCCGAACCCGGGCCGCCCTTGCCGTACCCACCACTCGTCCGCCGCCTCCGGCTCGTCCCGCGGGGACGGTCTGTTCGATCCACGCGGGAGGAACTTCGCCGACGGAACAGGTGGCGATGACCCGGTCGTACGGCCCGCCCTCCTCGTACCCTTCCCTCCCGTCCCCGACGACCAGCAGGGGCGCCAGCCCGGCGGCTCGCAGATGCCCGGCGGGCATGAGGGAGGCCTCGGGGTCGTACTCGACGGGCGGGTGCCGAGGGAGTCCCGCTGGGTGGTCAGCGGGGTGCTGGAGTAGACGGCGACGCGCCAGCCGTGCGGGTCCGAGGCGCGGTCGGGCGCGAACAGCTACCGGGGCGCGGCCCTGAACGTGGGCACCCAGTCGGATCGCAGGGCGCCCGAGGCGATGAGCGCGGAGGCGAGCCCCGAGGGGCACGCCTCCAACGTACGCGCGTGCACCGGCGGCTACTTCGCGGGCCCGGAACCGTCGGACGGGTCGCCACCCTGGCTGCCGCCGTGCTTCGCCACCTCGTGCACTCCGTTCGTGGTGATGATGCGCATGGCCCCGCGCGGGGTCAGGCTCTGACGTTCCTCCGGGCTCGCCGTCCAGCACTGTTCGGCGGTCGTCTCCCACTCGAAGCCGCCGGGCCGGACCAGCGTCAGCAGGTTTCCGTTCACGTCCCGGACCTGCCCGGTGAGCGCCCGCGCCGCGTCCATGACGATGTCCCCCTTCCGGTACCTCACCAGGCCCCCCGCGCCGCCCGCAGCACAGCGGTCAACCGCTTGGCCGCCACCACGGACACGACCCCGAGCCCGAACGCGTGCGTGTCGCCGCCGGGCCCGCGCCGTACGTCGCGATACAGCCCGTTCGCGGGAAGGCCGGCGCCTTCCATGGCGGCCTTGAGGTCACGGAACACCTGGGCGGCCTCGGCCTCGGAGATGGGACGGATGGGAGGTGCGTTGCCGGTCGTGCTCATGGAGGGCTCTCTTTCTGATGGATCTCCTCCGGACGACTCCACGATGACGCGGAGTGACCTACGCTCACCAGGAGTTGGGTTCCATGGCACAGATGAGGAACGGGGCATATGCCAGGAGCGAAGGATCTCGACCCCGGGGACAGCATCGAGCAGTGCCTCGGAAACGTGGTGCGCGAGGCGCGCTTAGCCCTCGGGCGCGACTGGACCCAGACGTACCTGGCGGCGAAGGTCTTCAGCAGCGGGAGCTGGATCTCCGCGATCGAGTTGGGCGAGGATCCGCCGGACCGGGATCTGGCGAAGAAGCTGGAGATCGTGCTTCAGCTCCAGCCTGGCCGGTTGGTGGATCTCGTCAAGATCCTCACCGAGCAGAACGTGCGTGACTACGCGAAGACGTACCTCCGGCGACAGCTCGAAGCGACCGCGATGCACGAGTTCTGGATCGTGGTGCCGGGTTTGCTTCAGACCGTCGGCTATGCCCGCGCGGCGATGGAGGCCGGTCTCGCTGGAGACTCCGGGCAGATCGGCGACTTCGTCCGCCAACGACTGGAGCGTCAGGCCCTACTCGAACGGCCCGACCCGCCGTGGATGATGATCGTGCTCGACGAGGCGAGCCTGCGCCGCGACCTGGGCGGCGGCCCGGTGGTGCGGGAGCAGATCGAGCATCTGCTCGCCATGTGCGAGCGCCCGAACGTGAACATCCAGGTGCTCCCCATCAAGGGCGCGCCTGTGGCTGGTTCGCTCTCCCTCCTCACACTCCCCAGAGGGCAGCGCGGGGCCTATACGGAGGGGTTCAACACGGGCAACTACACCGAGGAGCCAGCCGAGGTGATGCAATTTCAGCGTGTCTATGATCTGCTGCAACGGGGTGCGTTGAGCGTCCGCGCGTCCCTCGAACTGATGCGCGCTATCGCGAAGGATCACGGATGACTGCGACGTCCCCGAACTGGCACAAGAGCACGTACAGCGGCAACACCAACGACGCCTGCATCGAGGTCGCCGACAACCTCCCCCACGTCCACGTCCGCGACACCAAGGACCACACCCAGGGCGAGCTCACCACCACCCCCGCCGCCTGGACCACCTTCCTGGCGTACGCCCGTATGAACACCATCTGACCTCCGTCACCGTAAGACCCCCGCCCTTCGGCGGGGGTCTCGTGTTTCTCGGGCCTGTCGGACCCTCGTAGGTGTGCAGGAATGGCCTTCTATCTCCTGCATGCCCACAAATGATCTCCACTCAATGATCACGAAATGGGCACGGTTCTTGCTTTCTCTGTCTACATATCGATCAACTGGAGCAGTTTTGATCGGGCTTTGAGGGGGGCCTCCGTGCGTTTGGTGCGGTCTGTTTCTGTTGCCGTCGCCTTCGTGATGGTTGCGTTGGCGGGTTTGGAAGGGGCTGCCGTCGCTCAGATCCTGGCGGCGGGGCGCACTTTGTCGGGTGACGCTCCTGATCAGAAGTGGGGCTCCGCTGCCGGGCGTTCGCATGCATCCACAGGCGACGCCACTTCTGCCGAAGCGCCAGGAGGGCGGCCGGGCCATAGCCCGGCCCCCGGGGAGCTGGCACGCGCACAGGAGGCGACGTCTCTGTTCGCCGTCCCGACGGTTCAAAGACCGGCTGTGACGATGACCCCCGTCGCCGGTGATGCGGAGACACCTCACGGGTTCGATTCCGGGACCAGTCGGGAGCTCGTCGGCGAGCGTCAGCGGACGGCTAAGACGTTCCAGAATGCCGATGGAACACTCACGACGCGGTTCTATGACGAGCCAGTCAACTTCCAAGATTCTTCGGGTGCCTGGAAGGCCCGTGGATACGACGCTGAAGCCGCTTTCCCGTTCGGGGCGCCTCGGACAGGCCGTGAGTACGTCCGCCGATGGCTGGCGTATTGCCGCGGGTGAGACCGAGACAACCTTCGCCGGCTTCGCCGACGGTGCTCCCCTTGTCTCCCTGAAGACCGGCTCCGAGACCTCGGTCGGATTCGCCATTCAGGGCGCGGCCAACGCCCCGGGCGAAGCCGGAGAGAGCACGATCACCTACCGAAGAGTGCTTCCGGCCTCCGACGTGCGGTTCATCGCGACTGGTGCCTCGGTGAAGGAGGTTCTCTACCTCAACAGCGGCGATGCTCCTGCGGAGTGGACCTTCCCGCTCTACATGCAAGGGTTGACCGGATCTCTCGATCCGACGGGCGCCGTGCTCTTCAAGGATGTCTCGGGCAGCGTGCGGGCACGCATACCCACAGGGTGGATGGAGGACTCGAACCTCGCCTCCAACTCGAACCAGGGCGAGATATCCAGCGGCGTCCGCTACGAGCTTCTCAACGTCGAGGGTGGCCAGGCTCTGAAGGTGAGCCTCGACTACGAATGGCTCCACGATCCTCGCAGGGTCTTCCCCGTGAAGGTCGACCCGACCGTGACCAGCGTCACTCCAGTCGCCGCGTCTTCCGGCACGTTCGTGGAGTACCCCTACAACACCAACTTCGCGAGCGATACCAACATCAAGGTCGGAACCTACGATGCGGGAGGCCACAAGGCGGCGGGATTCCTGCACTTCGCCGGTGTCGAGAGCTCGCTGAAGAACGCCTGGGTGCTCGGTGCGAGCCTCGCCTTCTACAACACCTGGTCGTACTCGTGCACGGCCCGGCCGGTGACCATCCATCCCGTGATCTCCGCCTGGTCCGAGACGACTACATCGACCTACCCGGGTCCCACGACGGGGGCGGCGCTGGCGTCGAAGAGCTTCGCTCACGGATGGCGCCCGGAGGGACAGACTACGTACCCGTGCGGTGGCGCCGCATGGGAGGGGATCAACCTCGGCTCGGCGGGTCGGCAGCTCGTCGACGACTGGACTCACGGACGCAAGAAGAACTACGGCCTTGCCATCAAGGCATCGACCACGGACTCCTTTGCCTGGAAGAACTTCGGGTCCGACGACTACCCCAACGCCAAGCCCTCGCTTGACGTGACGTGGACCAAGTACGGCGCAACCTACAAGCTCGGCACGCTCGTCACGCCCATGACCGCCACCTCCGAGGGCGCCTTTTCAGTGACGGTCACCAACCAGGGGCAGGAGACTTGGCCCGCGAACGGCAACTACAAACTGCGCTATCGCCTGTACGGCGCGGCCGGCCAGGAGATCACCGACACGTCGAAGCTGCGGTGGACGAACATGCCGACGAACGTGGCCCCCGGGGGCAGTGTCACCGTGAACGCGAAGATCGCGCCGCTGACTCCCGGGACGTACACGATCGCCTGGACGATGGACGACTACGGAGTCACTACCTTCAGCGGCGCGGGCATTCCGACGGCGAACCTGAAGGTTACGACGGCCAATCTCCCGCCGAACCTGACCAGCCTGGCACCGCCCAGCGGTACGGTCGTCGACTCTCTGACACCCGCCTTGTGGGCAATTGGCACAGACTTCGACCGCTACCCGAAGGCCCTGGAGTACCAGTTCGAGGTCTGCGAGGTCGAAGGAAGTAACACCCGTGAGAACTGCCGCATGGGCACCCGCGGGACATCTACCCAGTGGAGCGTTCCAGCAGGCTGGCTCGCCTGGTCCAAGACCTATGCGTGGTACGGCTATGCCTACGACGGAAGCGCGACATCCGTCAGACCGGCAGCGTCCTTCCTGACTACCCAGGTTCCCCAGCCCCCAATCACCAGCCACCTTGGAGCGTCCGACGCGGGGCAGGACTTCGGCGAGCGGAACGGCAATTACGCGACTGCCGCCACGGATGCCGCAATACCCACGATCGGCCCCGAGCTCTCCGTCACCCGTACCTACAACTCCCAGGACACCCGTCAGAACAACGTCTTCGGGGCAGGCTGGGCAACCCGCTGGGACATGCGAGCCGTAATTGAGAGCAGCGGCAGCGTCCTCATTACTCTTTCGACCGGCGCCCAAGTCCGCTTCGGCCGCAACGCCGATGGCACATATGCCGCACCCTCCGGCTCGGTGGGTGTCCTTATGGCGGAGACCGGCGGTGGCTGGACTCTTCGCGATGGATCAGCCACCCTCCACACCTTCGACGCCGGCGGCCGGCTCACAAAGATCACCGACGGCCAAGGCCGGGCGCAGCTCCTCACCTACACGGACGGAAAGCTCACGAGGGCCACCGACGCACTGTCGGGCAGGTACCTTGCGTTCACGTGGGCGGGCAGCCATGCCGCGGCCACGGAAACCAGCGAGGTGAACGGCGTTGGTTCTCAGCTGAAGTGGACCTACACCTACGACGGTGACAGGCTCGTCAAGGTCTGCCCGCCGGAATCCACAGCTGCGTGCACTCAGTACACCTACGAGAACGGCAGCCAGTACCGCAGCATGGTCTTGGACGCCAACCCCACCGCTTACTGGCGGCTGAATGAGACGGAAGGCGAGGCTGCGGCAAGTGAGACAGCCTCAACGACGGGCCTGAGCTCGGGCCGCTACCGTGACGCTGTGCTCGGGAGCGAGGGCGCTCTGACCGGCACCAGCAACAAGGCTGTCGGCTTCGGGGGCTACAACGTCGGCTCGCACATCGAGCTGCCGGACGCCGCACTATCCTCCTCGACCGTTGTGTCTGTCGAGCTGTGGTTCAAGTCCTCCACGCCCTCCGGCGTGATTCTCGGTTTCCAGGACACGCCGCTGAGCGACATCAATTATCGTTACAACAATCCGGTGTTCGAGATTGACCCGCATGGGAAGCTGCGCGGTTCGTTCGACACTGTGAGCACACCCATCGCTCCGATGTCCTCGGGCGTTGCTGTCACTGACGGTGCATGGCACCATGCGGTCCTCTCCAGCAGTGGGACCAGCCAAACGCTCTATGTTGACGGTGTAGCAGTTGGCTCGATCTCAGGACCGGTCAACCACGGAGACAAGACCTTCACCTATCTGGGCGCCGGCTATTCCAGCTGGGGCTACGACGGCGAACTCGAGGGCGTGCGCCATTTCCAGGGCTCTCTCGACGAGGTCGCCGTCTACCACCACGCTCTCGACGCAGCAACGGTCAGGGAGCACTTCGAAGCCCGCGCTGGATCTTCCAGGCTGACCAAGGTCACGCTCCCCTCCGGTCGCACGAGCGCGCAGGTCACCTACGACGGTGACACCGAGCGCGTGACCGAAGTGATGGACGGCGCTGGCACCTGGAAGGTCTCGGCGCCCGTGTACGAGTCCGGATCCCGGAGCTACACCACAGCCGTGAGGAGTGCCGCGCCCACCAACTACTGGCGCCTGGGCGACAACAGCGGCGCAGCGGCGCGCGATGAGATTCCCTTGGGTGCGGATGGTTCTTACCGGGATGGTGTCACGCTCGGTCAGGTCGGTGCATTCTCCGCGGGTGACGACGGAGCGGCAGCCTTCGACGGGACGGAGGGCGCCGTTGAAGTTCCCGCGGACGCTCTCGAAGCTGCCACCGCGCTCTCGGTCGAGCTGTGGTTCCGCACCGATCACCCCGGGGGAGTGCTGTTCGGTCTGCAGAACACGGAAATCGGCACGACGCCGCTGATGTACAACCCGAGCCTGCTTGTCGACGTTAACGGCAGACTCCGCGGCTACCTGTGGCGCGGAGGCTCTGTCACGCCGATCACCAGCAGCACGGCAGTGACCGACAACGAATGGCACCACGCCGTCATCACGGGCGGCACTACGGGCCAGACGCTCTACCTGGACGGCGTCAAGATCGGTTCTCTCACGGGAGCGGTGAAGCCCGAGACGCTGGCGTATGCCTACCTGGGCGCCGGCCACTCCAACCTGGCATGGGACGGCGGCACCAGTAACCACATCAATCGGTACTTCCAAGGCTCCCTCGACGAAGCCGCTCTCTACACCAAGGAACTGAGCGCACAGACCGTCCTCGAGCACTACCACGCACGCAACAAGCTCGTGTCCGGAAACAGCGACCAGTACCGCGCCGCAGTCTCCGCGAACGCCCCCGCCGCCTACTGGCGCCTGGACGAAGCCACCGGCACCCAGGTGAACAGCAAGGTCGCCGCCGTCAACGGCACCGGCACCTACACCAAGACGACCCTTGGCGCGACTGGCGCCTTCGGCACCGGAGACAACACAGCGGTCACGTTCAACGGAGACGGGTACGCAGAGGTCCCGCCCGTCGGCATCGGCACGGCGGACGTCTCCGCCACCCTCTGGTTCCGGACCAACAAGCCCGGCGTCATGCTCGCCAACCAGGCGCTTCCCATGGCGGGAGCCACCGACGCCGGTGTCTCTTGGGCCCCGATCCTGTACGTCGGAACCGACGGCAAGCTCCGCGGCGAGTACTTCTCCCCTGGGGTACAGCAGTCGAACGCCTCGCCGGGCACGGTGACGGACAACCAGTGGCATCACGCGGCCGTCACCGCCGAGGGCGGTGTGCAGAGCCTGTACCTGGACGGCACGATGGTCGCGACGAAGTCGGGCGCGCCCGTCGACCACGAGAGCAACAACCACACCTACATAGGCGCGGGCTTCGCCAAGACCTGGCCCGCCTCCCCCGGCAGCGTCAGCTTCTTCACCGGCCAGCTGGACGAGGTCGCCGTGTACCGTCACGCCCTCACCGCCGATCAGGTGGCCGACGAGTATGACGCCGCCACCCGGGCGTCTGCCTCCTCGCTCACCTCGACGGTGACGGTCACCGACCCGATGGGCGCCAAGACCAGCAGCACGTTCGACGCGGTACGCGGCCAGCGTCGCATCGCCTCGACGGACGCGGACGGCGGAGTCACCACGTACGCGTACGACACCGGCGGCTTCCTGCACACGGTCACCGACCCCAACGGCCACGCCACCATCACCGGCCATGACGCCCAGGGGAATACCGTTTCCCGAACGACCTGCCGGGACGCCAACTCCTGCTGGACCTCTTACTCGGAGTACTACAACAACACCGCGGACCCGCTCGACCCCCGTAATGGCAAACAGACCGTCGCCCGAGATGCTCGCTCCACAGGCCCTTCCGACAGCCGGTATGCGACGACGACCGCCTACACGGCGTTGGGGCTGCCGGAGAAGCTGACGCTGGCCGATGGGCGAACCTCCAGCACCACGTACACCGTAGGAACGGAGCCGGCCGTCGGCGGCGGGGTCACACCTGCTGGGCTGGTTGCGAGCACCGTGACACCCGAGGGCGCCGTCACGGCATACGCCTACTTCGCCAACGGTGACCTCGCCAAGATCACGGACCCCAACGGACTCGTCACTTCCTTCACCTACGACGGCATCGGCCGCAAGACGGGCGAGACTCAGATCTCCGACACGTACCCGGACGGC
The DNA here is from genome assembly GCF_040650755.1 of Streptomyces sp. NPDC048623. Classification (NCBI taxonomy): domain Bacteria; kingdom Bacillati; phylum Actinomycetota; class Actinomycetes; order Kitasatosporales; family Streptomycetaceae; genus Streptomyces; species Streptomyces sp. NPDC048623. The sequence goes on along the minus strand of NZ_JBEZHV010000021.1, from coordinate 120,297 downwards.
GTCACCACGGCCTACGGCTACGACTCCCTGTCCAACGTGACCACAGAGACCGGTGCCAGCACCAAGAACGAGATCACCGGCGTCACTCACACCGCGAAGACGACACGCGCGTTCGATGCAGACGGCAACCTTCTCTCCGAGACCGTCGAAGATCTTACTGGTGGCGACATCGCCCACACGACGACCCGACACTACGACGAACGCGGTTTCAGCGACTCGGTCACCGACGCTGAAGGCAACACCACGACCTACGGGTTTGATGCTCTCGGCCAGGTCATCAGCGAGAAGGATGCCCTGGGAACTGAAACCACCTACAAGTACACGTCGCGCGGCGCCATCGCTGAGACTGTGCTGAAGAACTGGACCGGGCAACAGTCGGGCGAACCACGCGACCTCGTACTGGAGTCGAACGCCTACGACCCCGCCGGCCGGCTCGCCTCCACCACTGATGCCCTTGGCGCGACCACGTCGTTCTCCTACTTCGACGACGATCTGCTCGCCACCACGACCGCTCTCCAGGTCGAGCAGGCAGACGGAACCCACCGGGACATCCCGCAGGAGATCAACACATACGACGGTGCCAACTACCTGATCAAGCAGGTCACCAACGGCGGCACCCTCACGGAGACGTTCACCGTGGACGCCACCGGACGCATCACTCGCTCGGTCCTCGATCCCAGTGGGCTCAACCGCTCCATGGATTACGTCTACGACAAGGACGACCGGCTCACCGACACCACCCGACATGTCTCCGTCACGGAGTCGCAGACCGAACACGTCACGTACGACCAGGCCGGCAACACCACTACCGCCGCTCTGACATCGGGTTCCATCACCATCACCACCCGGAACACCTACGACCGGCGCGGCCTCCTCCTCACCTCCACCAGCCCGCGTGGCACCAAGCCCGGAGCCGATCCCGCCGCGTACACCACGACCTACCGCTACGACGCTCTCGGCCGTCTCGTCGAACAGGCCGCACCCGCAGTCACCATCGAAAGCTACGGAAACGCCGCCCAGCAGCAGAAACCCACCACCACGCACGGCTACAACACATTCGGCGACCTGAGCCACTCCCGGGACGAGAACGGAGCCGTCACCAGCTCCGACTTCGACCGACTCGGGAGGACCACCGCGCTCAACCTCCCGACCTATACCCCGCCCGGCGGCACCACCATCACGCCGGTTCACCGAACGGCCTATGACGCGATCGGCCGCGTCACGTCGACCACCGATCCGTTGGAGCGCACCACACGCTATGCCTACGACCAGCTTGATCATCTGACCCAGCGCATCGACCCTCTCGTCGGCGGTGCCACCCCGCTCAACCAGACCGAGCCCAATCCGCTGACCGGTGCGAGCACATCCCTGTCCGGTGAAGGGGTCACCCACTACACCTGGACCCCGACAGATCTCCCCCTCTCCGTCACCACGCCGACCGGGTCTCGCACGGAAGCCACATACGACAGACTCGGCCGGCAGCTCACCGCGACCGCGGTCGAGCGGTACCCGTCTCTGCGGAATCTGACGACCCGGTACACCTGGGACGACGCAGACAACCAGATCGTTGTCACCTCCCCGGCCGGACGTGTCTCGACATCGACGTACAACCCGGCCGGCGAACCCCTCACGGTGACCCCGTCCGGTGAAGGGACCACGAGGTACACCTACGACGGCCTCGGCCGCCAGACGTCGGTCACCGACGGCACCAACCGTAAGAGCACGTTCACCTACGACCTGCTCGACAACATCACCGCGGCCGCCGACTACGGCACCGGATCGACCGCCCTGCGCACTTACCTCTCGGGATTCGACGAGGAAGGCAACCAGACCTCGGCGACGACCCCTGCGGGAGGGAGCACTGTCTCCGTCTACGACGCGCTCGGCCGGCTCACGCGGCAGGAGGAGAAGGTCTCGGGCACCAAGACGATCACGTCCACCTTCGGCTACGACGCGCGCGGAGACCGGACGCGCTTCACCGACGGCCGCGGCAACACCACCCACTACACCTTCAATGCCTGGGGCTTGGCCGAGTCGACCATAGAACCGGCTACCAGCAAGCACCCCGAGGCGGCTGACCGCACATGGACGACGGTCTACAACGCCATGGGTGAGCCCGTCATCGAACTCCTGCCCGGCAACGTGAAGCGCCAGCGCAGCTATGACGTGCTCGGTCGCCTCATCCGCGAGGAGGGCTCCGGCACCATCGCACCCACGACGCCCCACACCTTCTCCTACGACCTCGATGGCCGTCTGACAGGAGTCGGCACAAGCGCCATCGGCCCGGCGAACACATACACCCACAACGACCGTGGCATGCTCCTGCAGGCCCAGGGTCCGTCCGGGAATTCGCAGTACTCCTACGACGACGAGGGCAACATGACCTCGCGAAAGGACGCCGCGGGAACCACCGCCTACACCTACGACGCCGCCAGCCGGCTCGACACGGCGGCCGACCCCCTGACCGGAACCCTCGTCCAGTACGAGTACGACGGGGAGGGCCGTCCCGTCTCGGAGCAGTACGCCCGCACTGCCGCGGGCGGTCAGCCCACGGTCGCCTCCCAGCGGACCTACGGGTATGACAGCCTCGGCCGACAGACCACAGACACCGTCACCCGCACGGCCACAGGCGTGCCTGTGACCAGTTCCACCTACGGATACGACCTCGACGACCACCTCGTACGGAAGACCACGACCGGCACCGCAGGTGCAGCCGACAACACCTACACGTACGACCTGTCCAGTCGCATGACCTCCTGGACCAGCGGCACCAGCACTATCGCCTACGGCTGGGACGACGCAGGCAACCTGGTCAAGCAAGGTGACACCGACGGCGTGTACGACGCGCGCAACCGGCTCGAGACGTGGGGCACACAGACCTACACCTACAGCCCCCGAGGAACCACTGACGGCATCACGCAAGGCGGCGGCACAACCCGCTCCCTGACGTTCGACGCGTTCGAGCGCGCTGTCTCCAATGGAAGCAGCACGTTCACCTACGACTCGCTGGATCGAGTCCTCACCGACGACGGCACCCAGTTCACCTACGACGGTGTCACCAACAACCTCGCCACCGACGCCACCACCGCGTACACCCGCACGCCGGACGGCACCCTGCTCGCCAGCGCAGGCCTCAGCACTGCCGGCTTCGAACGCCTGGCCATCACGGACCAGCACAGCGACCTCGTCGCAGGCCTCAGCGTGGACGGCACATCCGTCACCGGCTCCCGCGCCTACGATCCCTTTGGCAAGGTCACCGCGTCTGACGGCACCAACCCGGCACTGGGCTACCAGTCCGGATGGACGGACCCCGCAACGGGCGAGGTGAACATGGCGGCCCGTTGGTTCCAGCCGGGCACTGGTGCGTTCACCTCGCGCGACACCTGGCAACTCGACCCCACGCCCTCGGGCCAAGCCAACCGATTCGCCTACGCGGAGGGTGACCCGCTGGGCGGAACCGACCCGACCGGGCACGCCTTTGACCCGCGTAATGGCGGTGGTGGCCCCGGCGCCGGCGGACGGGGCGGTGCAGGTGGCTCCGGCGGCGGGGGCGGGAGTGTTGGACGATCCAGGCCGTCGACCCGAAGTGCCGGCACACGATCTGCGAACAGGGCGAGGAACCAGGAGTGCTCCCGCTACTCTTCCCGCTGCAGCACGAAGACCACGAAGAACAGGGGACGGCGGCCGAGCACGACCCGTCAGAGCGCAAGAAGCCAGGAATGTTCCAAGTACTCGTCGATGTGCAAGGGGACCACGAGGCCCAGTACGAGGTCCAGTACGAGGCCCGACCCGAAGGGCAAGGGGTGCACCACCGGCACGTGCCGAGGCACTAACAGTCCGAAGACAAACCGTGGAAACACCGGAAACAAGGGGAAGTCGCCCGGTAACGGCACCAGTAAGCCTCCTCAGCCTTCCGAAAAGACGCCGATCAAGCAGAATCCGAATGGCGGGAAAAGCCCCAAGCCGGCGCCGGTCCGGACCAAGCCGAAGCCGCAGATAAACCAGGAGCAAATACAGCAGCAGTCCCGGGAGAATACGCGGCACGTTGTCGCAGCCATTGACCAGGCCGTGATAGACGCGATACAGCCGTTGAATCCGACTGACGCGCAGGCGATAGAAGCACTCGAGCAAATGTTCCCCGAGGGGTCTATCGAAAATGATCACGGTCTAGGTGGGTCTGGTTATGAAGGAATGCGGAAGAGGAGGAATCAGCCGTGTTCGCTGGACTTCCCGTCGGCGGATCCTGATTTCCAGTACGCTCCGATGACGAGATTTGGAAGCGCCCCGGAAGACTGTCGCGCGACGGGTGCTGTGGCGACAATCGATGAGTTCGATCTGCGGCCTTGGCGCCTCGACCCTAAGTGGAATCCTGCAGGATGGGAGAGTCTTCCTGCCAGAGACAGAGCCCGTCTTCACTTGATCGGAAACCAGATGGGGGGCGCAGATTATACAATGAGGAACTTCGTGACCGGGTATCAAGATCCGGCTAATACCCCCCATATGAGAGGCCTGGAGAACGATATTGTTAAGGCGGTGCGGGGCGGAGAAACCGTCCGGGTTGGCGTGCTGGCGCGCTATGGGGGATCGAATCCAGCGATCCCTGATCGTATAGAGATGTTCGCCGTAGGCAACAAGGGATATCTCCTGGACTGCACCGTATATAATAGACCAACTGGTGGCGTTCAATGTAATTCAAGGAGTTCTGGTGGACCTCTCTCGGTTCCGTAGTCTGCTGGGTGACCCTCTTTGGCTCGGCAACCCGGAAACTGAGTGGCGCGACTTTGAGGAGCGTAATTCGCTCAGTCTTCCATTCGAGTACAAGGAGTTCGTTTCCGCCTACGGTCCCGGTTGCTTGAATGATCAGATGCTGATTTTTCATCCGGATGGAGATCCGGATGAAGGATTGAGTCTTGATTGGCTGCTGGCATCTGTGCACGCTTCGTACGCGGCTCTGCGATCAGACAGTCCGGAACTATATCCTTTCCCGGTGCATCCTGACCGTGGGGGGCTTATCCCTGTGGGGCGATCGTATGGCGGAAATTACCTCCTGCTTGCACCTCCAGCTCCCGATAAGCGTGATTGGCAGGTGGTCGTAGATATGGGGGAGTGGGCATCATTTGACATGTCGTTCACGGATTTCCTGTGGAGGGCTCTTCGGCGAGATATCTACCTTCCGGTCTTCTCGGGAGAACCGTCATTCGAACTCATGGAATAAGAGCTCGTGATGCGATGATTTGAACACCCCCGGTTCAGGGTGTGAGCGTTCTCGGCTGGCGAGATGCCGCACCGTGCGGAGTCGAAGGCCGGACGTGGAGGGTTCCTCGCGTCCGCCGCGAACCGTGAGCGTGAAGGGACGGTTCACCCGCCGGCCCGGTTCCGTTGGAGCACTAGAACGAGCGCCAGACCCACGCCAGCGCGGCCCCCGGTGTCACGCAGGACAGAAAGGCCGCGGGGTGGGCCAGGCCGGCGGCCTCCCAGCCCAGGGCGGTCGGCAGGAGGAGGAGCAGGCCGAGGAGGAGGATGCCGAGGGCCGGGAGGTGTACGGGCGGGGTGAACCGCCGTACCTCGCGCGGCATTTCGTAGGTGAGCAAGCCCGTCAGGAGGGCTCCCGCCGGGATGACCAGGATGACGGCGAGGAGGGTGCGGGTGCCGAGCAGGCCCGCGCCCCGGCGGCTGCCGTACTCCAGGACGGGAGAGTCCGGGCGGGGATCGCCCGGCGCGTAGTAGACGGCGATGCTCATGCCCGGCTTCGGCGGGTCGTAGCGGGTGTACATCCCGGGCACGGTCACCTCGCGCGGAGCGCTGTCGTACGGGATGCGCAGGACGAGGTCGGTCTCGAAGTACGGCTCGTCATCGTCGTCGTAGCTGCGGACCGGGTCCCCGGCGAGCCGGACGACGATGGCGGAATGCTCCCCGTACCCGGCCGCCTCCAAGCGCTCGGTCTCCTGCCCGTACTCCGGCGACACCATGAACCCCAGGGCGAAGCAGGCCAGTGTGGCCAGCGGCACCAGCCAGGCGATCAGCCACACCAGCCCGCGGCCGCAGGCCGGGGGTCGGCCGGTGTGCTGCGGAGCCCGGCGGGAGGCGGCGATCCAGGCGGCGGCGAAGACCACGGCCAGCGCGGCGAGGCCCGTCTCGGCGACCAAGGGCGGGTACGGGCCGACGCCCCACAGCACGCAGCCGACCGCCCCCGCGGCGCTGAGCAGCATCCCCCAGCCGGTGAGCGTGGTCCACACGCTCCGTCGGTACGTGGGTCTCGCCCGCGGCGACGTCTTCTCCAGCCGCACCATTTCTGCCCCCCTTGGACACCCCTCCGCACACGTGCGTCCCGCAGACTAGACGCCTTGCCCGCGTCGGCGAAGGCGGCCGATCATTCGCCCATGAGACCCGAAGTGCAGACGTTCGTCGCCGATGGCCCGCTTCCCGACTGGGACGCGAGCGAAGAGGAGATCGACCGGCGTCACGACCAGCTTTGCGCGATCGTCAGGCCGGTCACGGGAGAGGAAGCGAAGGCGCTCGTCGCCTGCTTCGGTCCGGACGACTGCTACGGCGTCGCCTGGACGCTCCTCCATCTCATCGAGACCGGTCCGAACCCCGTTCTGGCCACGGACCCCGGACCCGACGCCAACGAGTGGCACCAGCGGCTCTTCGCCCGCGCCGTGAACGGCGGACTCATCCCCTGATGGGGAGCGTGGTCGCGCCCGGCGCACACGCCTCCCGCGGGAGTTCCCGGACGGAGGGCTCCGGAGCCCCGGAGGCCACGGGCGGCACCTCGAAGGCGTAACAGCCCGTCACCGACCGCTCGTACACGAAGATGAAGGCCCGTGTCGGTCCCCGGCCCAGCAGTTCCGCCACCACGGTGACGGCCTTGCCCTGCCGCGTCACGCCGACGAAGCCCGTGGCGGGCTTCGAAGGGGGGAAGACCTGGGCGATCTCCGTGTCGGAGAGGCTGCCGTCGGCCGCTGCGTCGCCCAGCCGGTCGCGGTGCACTTCGACGTTCTTCAGCAGGTTCTCGCGCGCCTGGGCCTCGTCCCGCGCCGGCTGTGTCTTCCACCAGATCAACATGCCGACGACGGTCAGGATCAGCAGCCCAAGAACGGTCAGGCATCCGTTGAAGAGGCAGCCGCCCGGCGTACCCGTTCGGACCTGTGATCGTCTCGCCACAGAGACAGCGTGTACCGCAGGTACGCGACAGGCCAATCCCCTGCTCCAAGTCGTGACCGAAGTGCATCACACAGTCTCAACGGCCCTCTAGGGTGAGCCCCTTGGCTTCCGTCCGCACCGTCAGGGGGAGAAATGACCAGTAGGTTCACCGAGTTGGTCGTCGACTGTCGCGATCCGGAGCGGCTCGCCGCGTTCTGGTGCGCGGTTCTGGACTTCACGGTGATCGAACGGGGCGAGGGCAAGGTCGAGATCGGGTCCTGGGTGCCGACCGTCGAGGAGGTACGGGCCCGGCAGATGGCGCCCACCGTGGTGTTCATCCGGGTGCCCGAGGGGAAGACGGTGAAGAAGAACCGGCTTCACCTGGACGTCAGCCCGATCGACGGCAGCACGGACGACGAGGTGGCCAGGCTGCTCCGCCTCGGCGCCGCCAAGGTCGACGTGGGACAGGGCCCCGGCCGCAGCTGGGTGCCCATGGCGGACCCCGAGGGCAACGAGTTCTGCGTCCTGCGCGCCTTGGCGCCGTCCGCGCCCTAGCCTGGCGAGCAGGCGTGTCGGCGGGGGAGTCGGGGAGCCGGGGAGTCGGGGAGCCGGGGAGTCGGGGGAGGGGTCATGACAGGCGTCAGGTGGGTCGTGGCGGGGGTCGCGGCGGTGGTCGCCGCAGGGCTCGTCGTGGTCGTGGGTGTGATGGACCTGGAGCAGGGCGAGAAGATCGCGAGCGTGGCCGGGGCCGTGGTGAGCGTGCTGCTGGCCGGGTTCACCGTCGCCACCGCGCAGCCCGCCGCCTCCGCCGGGCAGGGGCGCCGCATACGGGCCGGGCGTGGCGCAACGGTCATCGACGGGAACGTCACCGGCAGCGCCCTCGGGCGCGGCTCGAAGGTGACCGGGCCGCCCACCGCCGCCCCCGCCCCTGCCCCGCCGACGGGCGACGCCACTCCGCGCCCGCCCGCCGACGGGGTCAGCGGGGGCCGGGACAGCACCGTGATCCTCGGGGACGTACGCGACAGCGCGATCGGTGACCAGAGCGAGCGCCGGTGAGCCTGTGGCGGCGCCGGAAGGAGCCGACCGTCGACGAGCCGGGCGTCTCGGTCGGGGGAGATGTCGCGTACAGCGCCCTCGGACCGTACAGCTCCGTCGTCGTCCAGCAGACGCCCGCGCCGGCCGCCGTCGTGTGGCCCGTCGAGGTCGGGGCCGTACCGGCGTTGGCCTCCGCCTTCCAGCCGCGCGCCGGACTGCGCGAGCGGATCGACGCGGTGCGGGCCGAGGGCGGTACGGCGGTGCTGACGCAGGTCCTGTCGGGCGGCGGCGGGGTCGGGAAGTCGCAGCTCGCCGCCTCGTACGCGGCCGGGGCCGTCGCCGAGGGGACCGACCTGGTGGTGTGGGTGCCGGCCGGGGAGCTCCAGCAGGTCGTGACGCTGTACGCGCGCGCCGCGCAGCGGATCGCCGTGCCCGGCGCGGCGGGGGAGGACCCGGAGGCCGACGCGCGCGCGTTCCTCGCGTGGCTCGCTACTACGGACCGCCGCTGGCTCGTCGTCCTCGACGACATCGGCGCCCCGGCCGCCCTGGAGGGCTGGTGGCCGGCGAGCCGCACCGGCAGCGGGTGGGTGCTCGCCACCACCCGCCTCCATGACGCGCGGCTGACCGGCGGGGGCCGCCGGAGGGTCTCCGTCGACGTGTACGAGCCCGCCGAGGCGGTCGCCTACCTGCGGGCCCGGCTCGCGGAGGAACCCGGCCTCGCGGACGGCGCGGAGGAGGAGCTGGCGCGCGAGCTGGGGTACCTCCCGCTCGCGCTCGGGCATGCCGCCGCGTACATGCTCAACAGTGGGCTCGGCTGCACCGCCTACCTGGATCTCTTCCGCCGCTCGTCGCTCGGCGACGCCCTGCCGCCGTCCGCCGACGCCGAGGGCTACGGCCGCGCGGTGGCCACGACGCTGCTGCTCTCGCTCGACGCGGCGGAGGCCGCCGACCCGGCCGGCCTCGCCCGCCCGGTCCTGCGCCCGGTCCTGCGCCTGGCCGCCCTCCTGGACCCGGCGGGGCACCCGGCGGCCCTGTGGGAGACGGCGGCGGTGCTCGCGTACCTCGGCGGCTGCGACGTCGGGACGGTCCGCGCGAGCCTGCGCGTCCTCCACCGTTACGCCCTGCTGACCTGTGACAGCGGTACGGGGACGGTCCGGATGCACGCCCTGACGGCCCGGGCGGTGCGGGAGGCGATCCCCGGGGTGATCCCCGGAGTGATCCCTGAGCCGATCCCCGAGCCGATCCCTGGGCCGATCCCCGAGGTGATCCGCGAGGAGGGACTCGCCCGCCTGGCGGAAACAGCGGCCGCCGCGCTGCTGTGTCTCTGGCCGTCGCCGGACCGGCCGGACTGGGAGCTGGTGGCGGTCCTGCGGGCCAACACGGACAGCCTCGCGGCGGCCCTGGGCCCGCTGATGTGGGCCGTACTCGACTGCCGGCGCCTGCTGTTCACGGCCGGACACAGCCTGTTCCGGGAGGGGCTGCTCGCCGCCGCGACGGCCCACTGGGCCGCACTCGCCGTTGCCGGCGCGGAGCTTCTGGGGGCTGAGCACCCCGACACCCTGGAGGCCCTCACGCGCCTGGCCGAGGCGTACTCGCGGGCGGGGCGTGCCGCCGAGGCCATCGAGGTGGAGGCGGGCGTGCTCGCCACCTGCGAACGCGTGCGGGGCCCCCAGGACGGCATCACGCTCGCCGCCCGCGCCAACCTCGCCAACTGCTACGCCGTCGCCGGACGGATCCCGGAGGCCGTGGCGCTGATGGAGCAGGTCGTCGCGGACCAGGACCGGTTCTTCGGGCCCGTGGACACCGCCCAGGCGCGCGCCAACCTGGCGACCTTCCTCCAGCAGACGGGCCGCCTCTCCGAGGCCATCGTCCTGGCCGAGCAGGCCCTCGAAGAGATCGAGGGAGCCGTGGGGCCGTACCACCCCAACCTCCTCGTCGTACGGAACAACCTGGCCGCCGCCTACCACGACGCCGGACGGCACGCCGAGGCGGCGGCGCTGAAGGAGCGGACGCTCGCGGACGCCGAGCGGCTGCTCGGCCCCGAGCACCACCAGACGTCCTTCCTGCGGGCCAACCTCGCCGTCACCTACTGGGAGCTGGGCCGCCGCGCGGAGGCCGCCGCGCTGCTCGACAGGGCGGTGGCGGAGCTGCGGAGCGTCCTCGGTGACATCCACCCCGATGTCGTCGCGTACGCCAGGAGTCTCGCGTCCATGGACTCCGCGCTCCACCCCGACCGCCCCGGCCACCCCCTCTAGCCCCGGCCACCCCCTCCAGCGCCGCCTGCTGCGCAGTCGAGCGCCCCGCGGGTCAGACTGGAACCGCTTCGTCCGCTCCGTCCGCTCCTCGGCATGCCCCGCGCCGGTAAGGGGTCCATTGCCGCCGGACCGATGACAAAGTCACCTAGTGACAGGTCGCTCTTCAATCCGTAAGGTTCTGAATATGGATATGCAGACTGTCGTCCTTGGGACGTCCGGCACCACCCCGCAGGACGTCATCGACGTCGCCCGCCACGGCGCGCGCGTCGAGCTGTCATCCGACGCCGTCGAGGCGCTCGCCGCCGCCCGCGCCAGCATCGACGCGCTCGCCGCGAAGCCCGAGCCGGTGTACGGCGTCTCCACCGGGTTCGGGGCCCTCGCCACCCGGCACATCGGGCATGACCTGCGCACCCAGCTGCAGCGCAACATCGTGCGCTCGCACGCCGCCGGCATGGGGCCGCGGGTCGAGCGCGAGGTCGTGCGCGCGCTGATGTTCCTGCGCCTCAAGACCGTCGCCTCCGGGCACACCGGCGTCCGGCCCGAGGTCGCCCAGACCATGGCCGACCTGCTCAACGCGGGCATCACCCCGGTCGTGCACGAGTACGGCTCGCTCGGCTGCTCCGGTGACCTCGCGCCGCTCTCCCACTGCGCGCTCGCCCTCATGGGCGAGGGTGACGCCGAGGGCCCCGACGGCACCGTGAAGCCCGCCGGCGAGCTGCTCGCCGCCGCCGGCATCGAGCCCGTCGAGCTGCGCGAGAAGGAGGGCCTCGCCCTCCTCAACGGCACCGACGGCATGCTCGGCATGCTGATCATGGCCCTCGCCGACCTCGACAACCTCTACAAGTCGGCCGACATCACCGCCGCCCTCTCCCTCGAAGCCCTCCTCGGCACCGAGAAGGTCCTCGAGCCCGAGCTGCACGCCATCCGCCCCCACCCCGGCCAGGCCGCCTCCGCCGCCAACATGCTCGCCGTCCTCAAGGGCTCCGAGCTCACCGGCCACTACCAGAGCGGCGAGGCCCCCCGCGTCCAGGACGCCTACTCGGTGCGCTGCGCCCCGCAGGTCGCCGGCGCCGGCCGCGACACCATGGCGCACGCCCGGCTCGTCGCCGAGCGCGAGCTCGCCGCGGCCGTCGACAACCCGGTGGTCCTCTCCGACGGCACGGTCCGCTCCAACGGCAACTTCCACGGCGCCCCCGTCGCGTACGTCCTCGACTTCCTCGCCATCGCCGCCGCCGACCTCGGCTCCATCGCCGAGCGCCGCACCGACCGGCTCCTCGACAAGAACCGCTCGCACGGCCTGCCGCCCTTCCTCGCCGACGACGCCGGCGTGGACTCGGGCCTCATGATCGCCCAGTACACGCAGGCCGCCCTGGTCAGCGAGATGAAGCGGCTCGCCGTCCCGGCCTCCGCCGACTCCATCCCGTCCTCCGCGATGCAGGAGGACCACGTCTCCATGGGCTGGTCCGCCGCCCGCAAGCTGCGCACCGCGATCGACAACCTCACCCGGATCATCGCCGTCGAGCTCTACGCCGCCACCCGCGGCATCGAGCTCCGCCACGGCCTGAGCCCGGCGCCCGCCTCCACCGCCGCCATCGAGGCGCTGCGCGCCGCCGGTGTCGCCGGCCCCGGGCCGGATCGTTTCCTCGCCCCCGACCTGGCCGCCTCCGACGCCTTCGTACGCGCCGGCCACCTCGTCGCCGCCGTCGAGCCGGTCACCGGCCCCCTGGCGTAACCCCGAGAACCGCAGAAGGGCCGCTCCCCGAATCCGTGGGGGCGGCCCTTCCGCGTGATCGGTACGTCTACGGCTTGTTCCGTACGTTTACGGGTTCACGCCTCAGGAGGCCCGGCCGCCCCGCCGCATCGCCAGCGTCACGAAACCGGCCCCCACGCCCAGGAACAGCGTCCCGCCGAGCAGGTACGGAGTGGTGTCCGGCCCGCCCGTCTCGGCGAGGTTCGTGGTGGCGCCGTCCTCCGCCGCGACGGACTGCGTGGTGCCGTCTCTGCCCTGTTCTCCGGTGGCGTTCGCGGACGGCACGAACCACAGCGCACAGAGCAGTGTTCCTGCGGCGGTGGCGGTGAACAGCGGGCGTCGAGCGACGGACACGGGTATTCGATCCCCCTTGCGGAAACCGCGAACTGGTGTGTGCGCTGATGGTATTGAACACCGCGGGTCGCGGGAAACCCGAGGTCCCCCGGCGCTCTACGCTCCGCCCATGAGTACTTCCGAGACATCACGCTATGTACGGCTTCGGGTCGATCTGGTCCTGGAGATCGACGGGCCCGCCGAGGTGGCCGAGGCCGCCCTCGGCCGGATCGAGGCCGACACCTCCATGCCGGAGGAGGAGCGGACCCACGCCCGCGCCGCCGTCGCCGAGGACAGCGCGGAGGCCCTCGCGTACCTCGTCGAACCTTTCGACGTGGTCGGCACCGTCCCCGGCGTCGAGCTGGTCCAGGCCTCCTGGAGCACCGAGGAGATCGACTACGACCCCGAGGCGGAGGAATGGGACCTCGACGAGGACGACCTGGGCGACGAGGACGACGAGGGCGACGACATCGGTGACTGACCTCGGCTGACGCCGACCCTCCGGGCCCCGGGACCACCGCGTCCAGGGGCCCTTTCCCGTAAGGGAGAAGATCGGGGATGATCTGGGGGGGGAGGGGTGGGGAACCGAACAGTCCGCCTGCGCGTGTGGATCAGTGGTGTTCCCCACATACCCGCCGGTTACGGAACCGGACGGGTTCTCATGGGTGTTTCAGTAAGTATCAGTCAGTAGTGGCAGGTAGCCGGCGACGATGGAGAAGCGTGTGATGACGGACGGCAAGCGTCGTAAGAGCCTGGCGGCCGCCGCCGCGGTGCTCGGCGGCGTGCTGGTGCTCTCGGCGTGCAGCGACAGCGACAAGGGCGGCAGCGCCTCCGACGCCTCGCAGAGCGCCCAGTCGCAGGCCCAGGTCGACGAGGCCGCCGCGCAGAAGACCTCCAAGGCGCAGATCACCATCACGCCCAAGAACGGCGCCCAGAACGCGTCGATCAACGACGACGCCAAGGTCTCCGTCACCGAGGGCAAGCTGACCGAGGTCACCATGACCTCCGCCGAGGGCAAGAGCGTCGCCGGCGAGATATCGGCCGACGGGCTGAGCTGGAAGCCCACCGGGCAGCTGGAGCGCGGCACGGTCTACAAGATCGCCGCGACCGCCAAGGACGCCGACGGCCTGGAGGCGCACGAGAACGCCTCGTTCACCACCGTCACCAAGGCCAACAGCTTCATCGGCAACTTCACGCCGGAGGACGGCTCGACGGTCGGCGTCGGCATGCCCGTCTCGATCAACTTCAACAAGGCGATCACCGACAAGAAGGCCGTCCAGGGCGGCATCAGCGTCACCTCCACCTCCGGTCAGGAGGTCGTCGGTCACTGGTTCAACTCGACCCGGCTCGACTTCCGCCCGGAGAACTACTGGGCCGAGGGCTCCACGGTCACCCTGAAGCTCGACCTCGACGGCGTCGAGGGCGCGAGCGGCGTCTTCGGCGTCCAGCAGAAGACCGTCACCTTCAAGATCGGCCGCAACCAGGTCTCCACGGTCGACGTGAAGGCCAAGACGATGACCGTCACCCAGGACGGCCGCACGATCAAGACCATCCCGGTCTCCGCCGGCTCCCCGGACAACACCACCTACAACGGTCAGATGGTGATCTCCGAGAAGTTCAAGGAGACCCGGATGAACGGCGCCACCGTCGGCTTCACCGACGACGACGGCAAGGGCGAGTACGACATCAAGGACGTGCCGCACGCCATGCGCCTGTCCACGTCCGGCACCTTCATCCACGGCAACTACTGGGGTGCCCGCTCCATCTTCGGCAGCGTGAACACCAGCCACGGCTGCGTCGGCCTCGCCGACGTCAAGGGCGCCGGCGACCCGAACCAGCAGGCCGCCTGGCTCTTCAACAACTCGATCGTCGGCGACGTCGTCATCGTGAAGAACTCCGCGGACAAGGTGATCGCCCCCGACAACGGCCTCAACGGCTGGAACCTGAGCTGGTCCGCCTGGAAGGCCGGTTCGGCGGTCTGATCCGCACGCAAGCGCAGTGCACAGAAGCGGCCCCCTCCCTGGAGGGGGCCGCTTCGTCGTTTCCGTCGTCCTTACTTCGCGTGCTTACTTCTGTACGTCCACGGGCTCGTCCACGCCCCACTGCGCGAGCAGCCGCAGCGCGTCCGCCGCCGGCGAGCCCGGCTCGGCGTGGTACGTCACGAGGACGAGCTCCGGGTCGTCGCCCGAGATCTTCAGCGACTCGTACGCCAGCGTCATCTCGCCCACCAGCGGATGCCGCATCCCCTTCGTGCCGTGCCCCTTGTCGGTCACCGTGTGCGCCGCCCACAGCGAGCGGAACTCCTCGCTCCTGACCGACAGTTCGCCCACCAGGGACAGCAGCTCCTGATCGTCCGGATACACGCCCGCGTACAGCCGCAGCAGGCTCACGACCTCGGTGGCCTTGCACTCCCAGTCGATGTACAGATCACGCGCGTTCGGGTCGAGGAAGATCATCCGGGCCATGTTCCGCTCGCGCGGCTCCCAGGTGGCGAAGTCGCCGATCAACGCCCGTGCCATCCGGTTCCAGGCCAGGATGTCGCCCCGCCGCCCCAGGACGAAGGCCGGAACGCTCTCCATCGAGTCGATCAGTGCCACGATCCCCGGCCGGACCTGCTGCGGACGGGCGGCGGACGCGCGGTGCCGCTTCTTCTGCGTCGGCTTCGCCAGGTGCGTGAGATGCGCGCGCTCGGTGTCGCTCAGGCGCAGCGCCCGCGCGATGGCGTCCAGGACCTCCATGGACACGTTCTTGCCGTGGCCCTGCTCCAGGCGCGTGTAGTACGCCACCGAGACCCCGGCCAGCTGCGCCAGCTCCTCCCGGCGCAGGCCCGGCACCCGGCGGTGCCGCCCGAACTCCGGCAGCCCGACGTCCTGCGGCTTCAGCCGGGCCCGGCGGGTGCGCAGGAATTCGCTGAGTTCGGAGCTGAGGTCCATACCTCCCCAGTATTCCCGGTCGCGTCCGGAACCGGACGGACGATCCTGTCCCTGCCAGTGGTAGGAACGCCGGTCCTAGGCAGAGCAGTGCTCTGGGTAAGGCCGGAAACCTTCGGCAGGCTGGACGCATGACCACCACCCCCGTTTCCGGCACCCACGTTTCCGCCATCGCCGCCCCCGCCCCCGACGCCCCGCTCGCCCGCACCACCATCCCGCGCCGTGCCGTCGGCGAGCACGACGTGCTCATCGAGATCAAGTACGCCGGCATCTGCCACTCCGACATCCACCAGGCCCACAACGGCTGGGGAGAGGGCATCTTCCCGATGGTGCCGGGGCACGAGATCGCCGGCATCGTCACCGAGGTCGGCCCGGGTGTGACCAGGCACCAGGTCGGCGACCGGGTCGGCGTCGGCTGCTTCGTCGACTCCTGCCGCGAGTGCGAGTACTGCCTGCAGGGCCTGGAGCAGTACTGCGTGACCGGCGGCACCGGCACGTACAACGCCCTCGACAAGAACGGTGAGCCGACCTACGGCGGCTACTCCACCCACATCGTCGTCGACGAGAACTACACCCTGCGCATCCCCGAGGGCATCTCCCTCGACGTCGCCGCCCCGCTGCTGTGTGCCGGCGTCACCCTCTACTCGCCGCTCACCCACTGGCAGGCCGGCCCCGGCAAGAAGGTCGCGATCGTCGGCCTCGGCGGCCTCGGCCACATGGGCGTCAAGATCGCCCACGCGCTCGGCGCCGAGGTGACCGTGCTCAGCCAGTCCCTGAAGAAGCAGGAGGACGCCCTCAAGCTGGGCGCCGACCACTACTACGCCACCAGCGACCCGGAGACCTTCACCGCGCTGCGCGGCAGCTTCGACCTGGTGATCTCCACGGTCTCCGCGCCGCTGAACTTCGACGCCTACCTGAGCCTGGTCAAGACCGACGGCGCCCTGGTGAACGTCGGCGCCCCGGAGGAGCCGGTCAAGGTCAACCTGTTCTCCCTCATCGGCGGCCGCAAGACCCTCGCCGGCTCGATGATCGGCAGCATCAAGGAGACCCAGGACATGCTGGACTTCTGCGCCGCCCACGGGCTCGGCGCCGAGATCGAGCTGATCAGCGCCGACCAGGTCAACGAGGCGTACGCGCGGGTCGAGGCCTCGGACGTGCGGTACCGCTTCGTGATCGACGCGGCGACGATCTGATCCTGACAGCGCCAGGGCATGACCTCCGGGGTAATCGACCCCTGGGCCGTGCCCCGGCACGCTGGTCCCCATGACCGCAGACATGAGCGCGTACGCCATCGGAAACCTGCACCCGAAGCCCGTCCTCGACGACGAGGTCTTCACCTACATGGAGCGCATCCAGGACACGCTCGACCCCTTCGGCGGGCGCTTCCTCGTCCACGGCGCCCCCGCCCGCGAGGTCCGCGAGGGCAGCTGGCCCGGCGCCCTCGTCGTCATCGGCTTCCCGACCTACGAGGACGCCCGCGGCTGGTACGACTCCGCCGCCTACCAGGCGCTGATACCGCTGCGCACCCGCCACATGAACGGGGACGTGCTGCTCATCGAGGGCGTGCCCGAGGGGTACGAGGCCGCCGCCACCGCGGCCCTGCTGCGGGCGGCCCAGTCCTGAAGGCGGTCCTGGGGCAGTCCTGAGGGGTCACCGCTCCCGCTGCCGGCGGTGCTCCTCGCGCTGCCGTTCCTGGGCCTCGGCGGCCACCTTCCAGCCGTCCGCCACCGGCCCCACGTGATCGAGCTTGTCGGGGTTGGTGATCGCGCGGACGGTCTGGATGTGCCCGTCGAGCACGTCGAGCGACCAGATGAACAGCACCCGGCCGTCCCGGTCCCGGAACACCGCGCCCGGGCGGCCGTTGACCTCGCGCGCCTCGAAGCTCGCGTCCACCAGGGACAGCCGGCCGACGTACGAGGTGAGCAGCTTGGCCACGGGTTCGGCGCCGACCAGCGTCCGCGACAGCGCCGGCGCCTTGCCGCCACCGTCCCCCACCAGCTGCACGTCCGCCGAGAGCAGCGACCGCAGCCCGTCGACCTCGCCCGCCTGCAGGGCGTCGAAGAACCGCGCCGCCAGCTCCTCCCGCTCCACCCGGTCCGCCTCGAACCGGGCCCGCCCGTCCGCCATGTGCCGCCGCGCCCGCACCGCGAGCTGCCGACAGGCAGCCTCCGAGCGGTCCACGGCCGCCGCCACCTCGGGGAAACCGAAGCCGAACACCTCGCGCAGCACGAACACCGCCCGCTCCAGCGGGCTCAGCCGCTCCAGGAGCAGCAGCGCCGCCATCGACACCGAGTCGGCCAGCTCGGCCGCGCGCTCGGGGTCCTCGTACGGATCGGAGAGCAGCGGCTCGGGCAGCCAGTCGCCGACGTACTGCTCGCGCCGCACACGGGCGGAGCGCAGCACGTCGATCGAGATCCGGGTGACGGTCGCGGACAGGAAGGCCTTGGGAGAGACGGGCGGATTCGGCGCGGAGGCGTAGCGCAGCCAGGTCTCCTGCACGGCGTCCTCGGCCTCGCCGACACTGCCGAGGACGCGGTACGCGATGGAGAAGAGCAGCGGCCGCAGCTCCTCGAAGACGGCGACCTCCGCGGCCTGCCCCGGCTCACCGGACCCCGTGGTCTCCCCGGCTCCACCGGTCGCTCCACCGGTCCCGTTCATCGCGACGCCTCCTCGGCCCTGCACCTCATGGTCCCCATCTTCCCCAGGGAAGACGAGACAGCCCGGCCGTTTGTGACATCCGGCAGCCGGGAGCCCCGTTCACTGCCGGGCTCCGGCATGCCGCGGGGCCGCGCCGGGGCCTACTGTCGGCGCGCCCGGCAGGGGGCCGGGGTGCGGGGGTGGGACGGGATGGTGAGCCCAGGGCTCTTCCTGGTGATGTGGGGAATCTTCGCGACGGTGCTCGGGACGATCGTCGCCACGAACTTCCGGGGCGCGGCGTACCGGGTGAACGACATGGCCCGGCCATGGCCGGGCGCGAGGGGGCGCTCGCCGGGTGTCGGCTTCCACCGCGTGATCGCCGGGGTGTTCGCACTGGTGGGGCCGGTCACCCTCGTCAAGGGGGTGGGCGAGCTGATGCGGGGCGACGCCTTCGTGAGCGGCATGCCGCGGCTACCGCTGCCGTTCCTCGCCTGGATGGTGATCGTCGCGGCGGTCGGCCTGTGGACGGTGTGGCGCCCGGAGGGCCAGCTGCGGCTGCAGTGGGTGGGCGGCGGCCGGCTCGGGCGGGCCCTCGCGGTCGCGTCGAGTCTCGGATGGCTCGGCTTCGCCGCCGGGATCGTCCTCGGACAGGAGGTCCTGATGGTGGTGAGCTGGGCGGTGTTCGGCGCGGCGGGCATCCTCACGCTGGTCGTGAACACCCCGACCGGGGAGCCCGGCGAGGCCCCGGGCGACGACGCCGTTACGGGCAAGGACCCGGAGCAGGAGTAGACCGGGCACCCGGGCTCCGAGGGCGCCGCCGGGGCGGCCCCAGGCCTGCTCCGCTCGGCCTGACCGGGCCTGCCTGACCAGGCCCGGCATGGCGCCCGCCCGGGGGCGGCCGGGCGGCCGGGCGGGCGACACGTCCCGACCGGCGCCCGTCCGGGGGCGGCCGGCGCGGTTCCGCCGTCCGCCGGCAGCCTGTCGCGCCGCCCGGCCTGGCGCCCCGCCGGGGGTGACGTCGTCGGCCGCCCGACGCCAGCCGCCCCTTGCCCCCCGCTACCCCACCCTCTCGCAGAGCGCATCGGCCGAGCCGTGCAGGAACGTCAGCGTCTTGTAGCCGGTCGGGGAGACGTCCAGCGTGTAGACGCCGTCCGGCGTGTACAGGCCGCGGGCCAGGTTGCCGCCGTACTCGGCGAAGCCCGCCAGGATCGGGCCGATCACGTACCACTTCTGCGAGTGGTCGGGATGCACCTCCACCAGCGCGCGGCCGCCCGCGTCCGCGTCGTACGTGGCGCCGGTCGTGGAGTTGACCACGCGGATGACCAGCGCGCCCTTGTACTCGAAGACCTGCGTGCCGTCCTCGCGGACGGCGACCGTGCGCCGGACGACCTCGTCGACCACGGGGGAGCCGTGTACGGGGAAGTCGCAGCGGGCGCCGGCCGGGAAGGACCAGGGGGCGGAAGGGGCGGGCTCCCAGGCGCCGATCGGGCTCTCGGCGGCGGCGGGGGAGGCGGTGCCGAGCAGAGCGGCCGTGGCAGCGGCCGCCATGAAGGGGACGAGCGGAGCGAGGGTGCGTCGACGCATGGAAACTCCTTGCGGGGAAGGGCGGTTGAGGTGGCGGTGCCTGCGCCGTCCACCCTCCCGCCGCCCGCTGACCACAACCTGACCAACACCGCCGGACACGCCCTAAGGTGACCCGCACCATGGACTTCACCCTCCTCGGCCCCTTCGAGGCCCGCCACGAAGGCGTGCGCGTGCCGCTCGGCAGGCGCCGCCAGGAGCGCTGTCTGCTCGCGATCCTGCTGCTCGACGCGGGCCGGGTCGTCTCCGTGCCCCGCCTGGCCGATCTGCTCTGGAACGGCGCCCCGCCCGCCGGTGCGCGGGCCACCCTGCACACCTACGTCGGCCGGGTGCGGGCCGTGCTCAAGCCGTACGGCGTGACCGTCGCCACCCGCCACGACGGCTACGCGGTCGAGGCGGGTGAGGGCACGGAACACACCGTGGACG
This sequence comes from Streptomyces sp. NPDC048623, assembly GCF_040650755.1. Lineage (NCBI taxonomy): Bacteria > Bacillati > Actinomycetota > Actinomycetes > Kitasatosporales > Streptomycetaceae > Streptomyces > Streptomyces sp. NPDC048623. The sequence continues at coordinate 100,207 of NZ_JBEZHV010000021.1, read as the reverse complement.
TACGGGAGTTCCTGGATCTGCTCGGGCAGGCGGCGGTCGCCGGCGACCCCGGTGAACAGGTCCGCTGCCACGACCGGGCCCTCGCCCTGTGGCGCGGCCCGCTGCTCGACGGCACCGTCGACGCGGCCCTGCGCGACCGGCTCGGCGGCCGGCTCGCCGAACTGCGCCTGAACGCCCTGGAACAGCGTGCCGAGACCCAGCTGACCATGGGCCTGCACGAACGGGTCCTCGCCGACCTCACCCCGCTCGCCGCCGAACTCCCCGGCAGGGAACGCCTGGTGGCCGCCCTGATGACCGCGCTCTACCGGGCCGGCCGGCAGGCCGAGGCCCTGGAGCTCTACCGGATCACCCGCCACCATCTGGTCACCGGGCTCGGCATCGACCCCGGCCCGGCCCTGACCACCCTCCACGACCGCATCCTCGCCGGCGACGCCCGCCTCGACCGGCCCCCGGCCCCGCTCTACGCGGTCCGGGTCCGCGACCAGTGGCTGCCCTGGACCACCAGCGGCCACCCGGCCCTGGAGTTCTGCAACACCTACGCGGGCTGGCCCCGCGCCCGGGCCACCGCCCCGGCCGTGCCCGGCTCCGACTGGCTGCGCGGCTATCCGACCCTGGCCGTGTGGGCCGGCCACCACGACCTCGCCGACGATCCCGTCGTCGACCGACTCCTCCAGGAGGCCGCCGCCCGTCCCGTCGAGGCCGCCGCCGCCCTCGACCGCGCCAAGGCCTTCCGTACCGCCCTCTACGCCTGTCTGACCGACCCGGCCGACACCCGCGCTTTCCGCGCGGTCGCCGCCGTCGCGCAGGACGCCGCCCGCTCCGCCGTACTGACCCTCGGCCCCGACGGCCTGGCCCACTGGCGCCTGGCCCCCTCGGCGGGCCTCGACCTCCCCCTCCTCGCCGTCGCCCGCTCCGCCGCCGACCTCCTCGCGGACCCGCGCCGCCTCACCCTGCGCGCCTGCCCGGGCCCCGACTGCGGCTGGCTCTTCCCGGACGAGTCCGGCCGCCGCCGCTGGTGCTCACTGGCCACCTGCGGCGACGGCGGGAGGCAGGCAACCGGGATGCCCTGAACACTGCCGGGATGCGGCATGACGCGGGTCTGCGGCGCTGCCTACCTTCGAACGCCGGCTGCGCACGACCAGGGCGGGCCGGGGGAGGGGGCTGGGATGACGGGGATCGGCGCGGGTGGTGGGCTTTTCGCGCTGCTGTGGGGAACCTGGACGGCAGGCGTCGGCCTGGTCGTCGCGCGGGACGTCCATGAGGAGGCGAATCGCCTCGGGTGGAAGTCCCCGGGCGATTCCTTCCTCCGTGGCGCGGCGTTGATGTGCACCAATCTCGGGTGCGCGGTCCTGGCCTTGGGGGCGATCGAGGCATGGAGCGGCGGGCTCGCAGGCGGGCTACCGCAGGTGCCCGCGGCCTATCTCCTGCCCATGGTTCTTGCGGAAGCCTTCGGCCTGTGGGCCCTGTGGCGGCCGACCGGTCCACTCCGTCGTGGCCGGGGCCGCCACCGGCAGGTCGTCGATGCCGTGCTGACGGCCGCGTTCAAGGGCTTCGCCGTGGGGCTCGCTCTCGGTCAGGGGGCCTTGATGGTGGTGAGTTGGCTGCTCGGCGGCGCGGCGGGCCTGGCCCTCTTCCTGAGGCGCCCCGACGAGAAGCAGGCCACCCCCTGACGGCAGGCATCACTCGGCCCCCGGGCCGAGCTCACGCGGCGATTGCCCTCACCTTCACGGGTCGTCCGTTCCCCGGGATCATCCGTCCGCCTTCGCGACACCGATCGGGCACGACACACCCGTACCCCCGATGCCGCAGTAGCCCGCCGGGTTCTTGTCCAGGTACTGCTGGTGATAGGCCTCGGCGGGATAGAAGACGCGGTCCTCGGCCGGGAGGATCTCGGTGGTGATCTCGCCGTAGCCGGAGCCGGTCAGGACCTGCTGGTAGGCCGCGCGGGAGGCCTCGGCGGTGGCCGCCTGGGCGGGGGAGTGGGTGTAGACGGCCGAGCGGTACTGCGTGCCGACGTCGTTGCCCTGGCGGAAGCCCTGGGTCGGGTCGTGCGACTCCCAGAACAGCTTCATGAGGCGCTCGTACGACACCTGCGCGGGGTCGAAGACCACCCGGACGACCTCGGTGTGACCGGTGAGGCCCGAGCAGACCTCCTCGTACAGCGGGTGCGGGGTGTAGCCGCCCTGGTAGCCGACGAGGGTCGTGTAGACGCCCTGGGTCTGCCAGAACTTGCGCTCGGCGCCCCAGAAACAGCCCAGGGCGAAGTCGGCGGTCTCCAGGCCCTCCGGGTACGGGCCGAGCAGCGGGGTGCCGAGGACCGTGTGGCGCTCCGGGACGGCGAAGGCAGGCTCGGGACGCCCGCCCAGGGCCTGCTCCGGGGTGGGGAGGACGGGGGTGCGGGACAGGAACATGCGGCATCTCTCCTCGACGGTGGCCTCCAGGACAACGCGGCGGGGCCGGAAGGGATTCCCTCCCGGCCCCGCCCCGGCCCGGCCACTGTCCGGCCCCGGCCCCACCCCGCCGCGCCGCACGCTCAGGACGCGTTGGCCACGCATTCGTCGCGCGTGAAGCAGTAGTGCTCGGCCGGATTCGCCCGGTACGACCACGGCAGCACCCCCACATGCCCGTCCACCAGGCGGAACTGCTCCACGGCCTCGTCCCACCGGCCCTGCAGGTTCAGGAAGTACGCCGCCAGATGGCGGGCCTCAGGGAGGCGCGGGTGCGCCGGATCGGCGGCGGCGATGTCCGCGAGCAGCGCGTCGACCGCCGCGTACATCTCCGGCGTCCGGTCCACGTCCGTGCTGTCGGACTCGTCGTGCTCGAAGTGCGCGATCAGCGGGAACACCGTCATCAGGCTGCCCGCCGGCGCCTCCGCCGCCGCCCGCACGGCGAACGCCCGGGCCAGCGCCTCCGAGCCGCGCCACTTGGCGCACCAGAACTGCAGCGCCGTCCAGTGCGCCTCGTAGTGGTGCGGAGCCCGGCTGGTGATCTCCTTCCAGATCCGGTGCATCTCGTCGTGGCCGCGGCCGAGGCCGATCGCGCTCCACATCTCGCCGATGTACGGGGTCGGGTCGTCCTGCGGCGCCAGCGCCGCGGCCCGGACGTGCTGCTCGTCCGCGAGCGGCAGCGTGCGGTGGAAGCCCGCGGCCTGCTCGGCGGTGGTGTACCGCGCCCGCTTCGCGCCCCGGAGCTTCCAGGCGAGCTGGACGGTGCTGCGCGCCCGGACCACCGCCGCGCCCGGATCGTCGGGGCGGGCCGACTCCCAGGCCGTCAGCCAGGCGTCCTCGTCGGCCGCCGCCATGCCCAACTGCCCGGCGAGGAAGGAACGCCGCTCCCAGTCCCGGGCCGCGGCCGTCTCGTCGAGGAGGGCGGCGGCGGGCTGCCAGTTCCCGGCCCTCGCGTCGGCGAGGGCCACCGTGAGGGCCGGCTCCAGCGGTGCGGCGAGGTCGGTGTTCTGGCGCTCGGCGGGCAGCAGGCCCAGCGTGCCGAGACGCTCGGCGAGGAGCGCGGCGGCGGCCTCCTCCTCCGGCGACACGGAGCCGGTGCGCCAGCCCTCGACGGCGCCCTGCACGATGGCCTTGAGGAAGTACAGCCCGAGGCCGAGCAGGCCGAGGACGAGGGGGGTCAGGACGACCCACAACAGGATGATCACGGTGCCCTACGGAATGTCGATGCGTGCTGCGACGCGTGCTTCGATGAGTGCTTCGATGAGTGTTCGATCAACTTGATCGGCTCGATCGGTTCGAACAGTGTGAGGGGAAGCGGCCGGGGCTACTCCCCGCGGGCCTTCAGGACCTGCGCCGCCGTGTAGTCGCGCACGTTCGTGTAGCGGGCCTTCGGGTCGCCCGCGTAGCTCCAGGGTGCGGTGCCGATGTAGCCGTCGACGAGCCGGAACTGGGCCAGGGCCGCCTCGTAACGGTCCTGCCAGTACAGCATCCAGGCCACCATGTGCCGGGTCTCCGCGAGCCGCGGGTCGGCCGGGTCGAGCAGGCTCTCGGCCGCCGCCAGGTCGACGAGGGCCGCGTCCGTTGCCGCCACGACCTCGGGCCGGTTGTAGAACTCCTGCGGTTCGAGGTCGGAGTCGTACGACTCCTGCTCGAAGTACGCCTCCAGGACGAAGTTCGTCAGCAGCTGCCCGGGCCGCGCGCGCTCGGCCCCGCGCCGGGCGAACGCGAGCGCCGCCTCGTGCGAGCCGCACCACTTGGCGCACCAGTACTGCAGGGCGCTGGAGTACGCGAGGTAGTTGAGCGGGTCACGCTTCTCGATCTCGGCCCAGATCGCCTCGACGGCCTCGTTCGGGTAGCCCAGGCCCATCGCCAGCGGCAGCTCGCCGATGAACGGGCTCGGGTCGTCGCCCGCGAGCTCCTGGGCCTGCGCGAAGGTCTCCCGGGCCTGGGCGAGGACCCGGTGGAAGGAGGCGAACTGCTCGTCCGTCGTGTACTTCGCCTGCTTCGAGCCGCGGATCTCCCAGGCCAGGTACACCAATGAACTGGCGTGTACGGCGGCCGCCGCCGGGTCCTCCGGCCGCGCCGCCCGCCAGGCGAGCAGCCAGGCGTCGTCCTGCACGGCGGCGTCCGCGAGCCGGCCGATCCGGCGCCGCCGCTCGTACCAGTCGCGCCCGGCCTCCTCGACGTACGCGGCCCCGGCCGCCCAGTCGCCGGCCTGCACGGCCTCCTTGGCGGCGGTGTGCACGGCGGACGGCGGGGTCAGGTTCTCGCTGTCGAGCCGGTCCGCGGGCAGCAGGCCGAGCCGGGCGGCCGCCTCGGCGTTCTTGGCGCGGGAGCCGTCCGAGCCGCCCGCACCGCCGCCGCTCTTGGCGGTCCGGCGGTTCTTGATCCAGAAGTAGAGCGCGATCGCGATCACGATCAGCGGGATGAGACGGGGCATGGGCGGTCGGAGGTCCTTCCGGGGGACGGGGGCACGGGGGGCAGGGGGCAGGGGATGCCGGGGTACGGGGGAGAGATACGTGGGCGTGGGCGTGGGCGGTACGGGCGTCAGCGCGTCGCGAGCGGGGCGAGCAGGGCCCGCAGCGGGGCCGTGTCCGGGAGGTCCGCGGTGGCCGCGTCCAGGGCCGCGGTGAGCTGCTCGGGGGTGCCGTCCGGCAGGTCGAGGGTGGCGGGGCCGGTCCAGGAGAGCTGCCAGCGGGCCTGCCCCGAGCGGAGGAGTTCCTCGGTGACCATGGCCGACAGACCGCGGCGCAGCCCGGGGCGGGCGAACTCGCGGGCCGCGCGGCCGGTGGCGGCCGAGGCCTCCTCGGACCGGGGCAGCCGGCCGGCGATCTCCCAGGCCCGGCCCGCGTCGATGGCGTCGAGCAGGGCCGGGAGGTCCGCCCCGTCGGCCGCCGCGCGCAGCTCCTCGGTGCCCTGGGCGACCCGGGCGCTCATCGACTCGTGGACCAGTTCCGGCCACGCCAGACGGCGCATCCGCCGGGCCTCGGGGGTGAGCGAGACGTCCTCGACGGCGGCGAGCGCCGTGTCGGGCGCGGTGAGCAGGGCGAGCGCGGGCCCGGTGCCCTCCGCCGAGCGCCCGTCGTCGGGCAGCGCCTCGATGCGGGCGACGCGCTCGGCCATCGGCGGGTGGGAGTCGTACGGCGAGGCGGGCTCCTGGGGCAGTTCCTCGCGCAGCCCGGCCAGCTCCTCGGCGCGGGCGGCGAGCAGATGCCGTACGCCGCCGAAGACCTCGCCGCGCGCGGGCAGCAGCCCGAACTCGGTGCCGAGGGTGGCGTAGGAGGAGAGGTAGAAGTCGTGGGCCGCGTCGAGCGCGGGGATCGCGCGCAGCGCCCGCGCGGTGGCGTCGCGGCCCGCGATCCCGGCGGCGGCCAGGTCGGCGGCGAGCTCCTGGCGGCGGGCGCCGGACAGGGTGGCGCGCAGGTAGAGGTTTCCGTAGGCGGTGTAGATCTTCGCCATGGTGCGGTAGGTGATGCCGGCGCCCGCGGTGTCGATCTCCTTGGCCGCCTTGCCCTTGGCGAGCCGCTTCTCGGCCTTCTGCTCCTGGCGGGCCCGCTCCTGCGCGACCTTGGCGTCGGCCTTCGCGTGGAACATCTCGATCATGCGCGCGACCTGCACGCGCCCGCGTGCGGTGAGCGCCGAGAGGCGGGTGTCGGCGTTGCCGTAGTGGCCCAGTTCGTGGGCGAGGACCGCGCGCAGTCCGGCCTCGTCGAGGCCGGACATCAGCGGCAGCCCGACGTACATCCGGCGCCGTCCGCCGATCAGTCCGAGGAGGCGGGCGTCCTCGCCGACGGCGGCGTTGACGTCGGCGGTCAGCCGGATCTCGTCGGGGGCGCGGGTGCCGACCCGCTCGGCCAGTTCGCGGACGGTCGCCCACAGGCGCGGCTCGTCGGCCTCGGTGACCGGGAGCCCGCCGGGCTCGCCGTCGCGCGGGGTGCGCAGCATGAACATGCCCTGGACGACGGGGATCGCCAGGACCACGCTGACGAAGAAGATCTTGAGCCGGGCGGCGCCCGGCGCCCACACCCAGGCCGCCCAGTCGATGCCGCCGAGAGCGGCGAGCAGCAGCAGGCTGAGCAGATAGAAACCGGACAGCAGTACGAACGCGCGTGCAGCGCGCAGAGTCGCGCCCATCGGGCAGAGTCCCCCCACGGGAAATACGGAACGTCGAGCAACGTCGAGCTTCGAGCTTCGGTCTTCGAACAGGCGTCGGACTTCGAGCTTCGAGCTTCGAGCTTCGAACCTCGAATGTCGATGCTTGTTCGAACAGTGTGGGGGGAAGCGGAGTATCACCTACGCGCGGGTACGGCGTCCAGGAGATTCCGTACCGCCTGTCAACCGGCTCCCGCCCCGCTCACCCCGGCAGCGTCGCCGGGCTCCCGCCCGCCGACTCGTACCCGGCCACCACCAGGTTCCGGTGCACCGTGTACGCGAGCGCCGGGTCCTCGTTCAGCGTCCACGGCAGCGCGCCCACGTAGCCGTCCACCCGCACCAGCAGCTGCATGGCCTCGGCCCAGCGCTCCTGCCCCATCAGGAACTCGACGAGCAGATGGCGTACATGCGCGAGCATCGGGTCGTCGGAGCGCGCCGAGTGCACCGCGTACATCGCACCCTCGACCGCCTTCGACACCACGGCCGTACGGTAGAAGTCGACGCCGACCACGAACTCCGGCCGGTTCTCGAACACCGCGAACAGCGGCAGCGCGGCGAGCAGCGAACCGCGCGGGGCGCGCGCCGCGGCCGTCGTCGCGAAGTGGTCCGCCTCCTCGCGCGAGCCGTGCCACTTCTCGCACCAGTAGTGCAGCGCCGCCAGATGCGCCCCCATGTGCTCCGGCGCGCGGTCGATCACCTTGGCCCAGAGCAGGTCGAACTCCTCGTGGGAGTAGCCGAGTCCACGGGCCACGGCGAGCTGCGAGATGTACGGCACGGGGTCGCCCGGGGCGAGCGCCGCGGCCTGCTCGGCCGCCGCCCGCGCCTCCTCCAGGATCACCCGGAAGTCCTGCGTGCCGGCCGTCGACGTGCGCCAGGCCTGCTGCACCAGGAACTCCGCGTACACCTGCGCGCAGCCCGGGTCCTCGGGCGCCTCGGCCCGCCACGAGCGCAGCCACGCCGCGCCCACCTGGGGCTTCTCGGCCAGTTCGAGCGAGGCCGCGCCCGCGAAGGCCTGCACCCGCTGCCAGCGCACCTCGCCCTCCGGCACCGTCCCCTTCAGAAGCTGCGAGGCCGCCCGCCAGTTCTGCGTCGCCTGCACCACGTCGAGCACGTCGAGGAGATCCCGGTCCGGCCCCGGCAGCCGTACGTCCTGCTCCTCCTGGCGCAGGAACCCGTACGCCGCGGGGTCCGCCGCGTCCGGCGATCCGGGAGCCACCTGGCGGATGCCGCCGGCGCGCCGGCGGTACACGAGGGGGCCCAGGACACCGATGATCATGCCGAGGGCGATCAGGAACCACAGAATCTCCATGCGCCCATTGTCCAGGACGCCCCCGGACACCTGATGAGACGGGCCGTCCCATCAAGCGGCGACCGGGGCCCCGCACGACTACGCTCCTGCCTCATGAGCGACCTGCACTCCCACCAGAACTTCGAGACCCGCGCCATCCACGCGGGCAACACCGCCGACCCGCTGACCGGCGCGGTCGTCCCGCCCATCTACCAGGTGTCCACCTACAAGCAGGACGGTGTGGGCGGGCTGCGCGGCGGATACGAGTACAGCCGCAGCGCCAACCCCACCCGGACCGCCCTGGAGGAGAACCTGGCGGCCCTCGAAGGCGGCCGCCGCGGCCTCGCCTTCGCCTCCGGCCTCGCCGCCGAGGACTGCCTGCTCCGCACCCTCCTGGTGCCCGGCGACCACGTCGTCATCCCCAACGACGCCTACGGCGGCACCTTCCGCCTGTTCGCCAAGGTCGTCCAGCGCTGGGGCGTGGACTTCTCCGTCGCCGACACGTCCGACGTGGCCGCGGTGCGCGCCGCGATCAACGACCGCACCAAGCTGATCTGGGTGGAGACCCCCTCCAACCCGCTGCTCGGCATCACCGACATCGAGGCCGTCGCGGGCGTGGCCCGCGAGGCCGGGGTGAAGCTGGTCGTCGACAACACCTTCGCCTCGCCGTACCTCCAGCAGCCGCTGTCCCTCGGCGCGGACGTCGTCGTGCACTCGCTCACCAAGTACATGGGCGGCCACTCGGACGTCGTGGGCGGCGCCCTGGTCGCGGCCGACGCGGAGCTCGGCGAGGAACTGGCGTACCACCAGAACGCGATGGGCGCGGTCGCCGGCCCCTTCGACTCGTGGATCGTGCTGCGCGGCATCAAGACGCTCGCCGTCCGCATGGACCGGCACAGCGAGAACGCCGGCAAGGTCGTCGAGATGCTGACCCAGCACCCGAAGGTCACCCAGGTCCTCTACCCGGGCCTCGCGGAGCACCCGGGCCACGAGATCGCGGCCAAGCAGATGCGCGCGTTCGGCGGCATGGTGTCGTTCCGCGTCCAGGGCGGCGAGGAGGCGGCGGTCGAGGTCTGCAACCGCGCCAAGCTCTTCACCCTGGGCGAGTCCCTCGGCGGCGTCGAGTCGCTGATCGAGCACCCGGGCCGGATGACCCACGCGAGCGTCGCGGGCTCGGCCCTGGAGGTCCCGGCGGACCTGGTCCGTATCTCCGTCGGCATCGAGAACGCCGACGACCTGATCGCGGACCTGCGCGAGGCGCTGGGCTAGTCCTCCGGGCTGTACGGGTACGGGCCGGCCTCCGCTGCGGGGGCCGGCCCACGCGCGTTCAGGAGCCGGGTACCGGGTCCTTCATGCTCGCCTTGACGTCCTCTCTCAGCTGGGGGCTGTCGGTGTGCCCGTGCACGGAGATCACGTGCGCGATGGCCGCCTTCAGGAGTTCGTCCTCCTCGCCCGCCATGTACATCGAGCAGTTGGAGACGCTGGGGAAGTCCCGGCAGTCGGTTGCTTTCCTGGCCATGTCGACCTCCTGTCAAGCCCCCCGCAGGCTCCTCTTTCCAGGCTAGGCCCGTCCTCACCAGCCTTCGAGCGGAGGCGTCACGTCCGCAGGCGGGACCTCCCAGGGGCGGGCCACCGAGGCCCAGACGAGGAAGGCCAGGACGGCGAGCGCGAGCAGCGTCCAGCCGAGCCGGCGCAGGGCCCGCGCCCTGCGCAGCAGCCGTACGCCGCGGGCCACCGCCCGGGCCGCGAGGTCGTTGGGAACGTGCGGGTGGCCGGAGGCGATCATCCGGCGGACCTCGTCCTCCTTGCGCTCGTGCCGGTTCACGAGGCCGCCCGCAGCGCGCTCACGGACCGCGCGCAGATCGCCCGTACCCGGTCCTCCGGCACCCCGAGCAGCGCGGCGGTCTGCTCCTCGGCGACGCCCTCGTACAGCCGGAGCACGACGACCAGGCGTTCCTGCGGGGTCAGCGCCGAGAGCACCCCGCCGCGGCCCTTGTGGTGGCGCCAGGCGGTGCGGGCGAAGCGGGTCGCGAGATCGGAGCGCGTGAACTCGTACGGATCCTCGCCGCGCAGCCGGTCCCAGTGGGCGTAGGTGTGGGCGAGGGCGGCGGTGAGCAGCGCCTGGGCGAGCGGATTGCGGGCCGCGGGCTCGGTGGTGAGCAGCGTCGCGGCATGGAGCAGCCGGCCCGACGCCCCGGCCGCGAACGCGTTGAACTCCCGGGTGCGGCGCGCGTGTTCGCCGGTCTGGCCGTCTGCGGGCTCGTGCACGTCCTCAGTTGAGTCCGGCGTACGGCCCGGGTCAAGCCCCGTGGACGGGGCTCAAGGTCACGACTTGGACGCGGCGGCGTCGCTGCCCGTACCGGCACCCGTACCGGCACCCGTGCCGCTGCCCGCTTCGGTGGCGGCCGGCAGGCCCGACTGGCGCGCCGAGAGCGCGGAGTTGAAGCGGGTGAGCAGCGAGCAGAACGACTCGCGCTCGGTGGGCGTCCAGCTCTCGGTGAGCTCCCTCATCAGCTGCCGGCGCGAGGCGCGCACCTCCTCCAGGCGGGCCTGGCCGCGCGGCGAGAGCTGAAGGACCACCGCGCGCCCGTCCTCGGGGTGCGAGGTGCGCTTGACCAGACCGGTGTCGACGAGCGGGGCGACCTGCCGGGTCACGGTCGAGGAGTCGATGCCCATGCCCGCGGCGAGCGCCTTGACGCCCATCGGGCCTTCCAGGTCGAGCCGGTTGAGCAGCAGATAGGCAGCGCGGTCCATGGAGTTGCGGAGCTGCCCGGTGCCGCCGAGGCGGGTCTGCTCGGCCCGTCGCGCGAAGACGGCCACCTGGTGCTGGAGGGCGTCGAGGAGACCGGGGTCGAACTCAGGCGTCATGTCCGGAGTTGGGGGCATGGCTGTGGGGGCTCTCTCGTGCGACGGGCGTGTGGTGGGGGACAGAGTACGCGGCCCGGACCGGGTCCGTACCGGCGCTGCACGATCCGGGTACGAACGGGGTGCGGCGGGGCTGCGCCGGAGGGCCGTCGGCCCTGTGAGCTGCGAGACTTCGGTCATGAGCTTCGGTACGTCAGACCCCTTTCATTTCGCTCACCGCCCCGGTCCGCACGCGCGCCCGCAGGCGCATCCGTACGCGCACGCGCTGATGCTCGACGACGTGCGCGGCGCGCAGAAGATGCTGGCCGGGGTGGCGCGGACGACCGCGATGGAGGGCAGCCGTCATCTGTCCGCCCTGGTCGGGGCGCCGGTCCACCTCAAGTGCGAGAACCTGCAGCGCACCGGGTCCTTCAAGCTGCGCGGCGCGTACGTGCGGATCGCCGGGCTGCGGCCCGAGCAGCGGGCCGCCGGGGTGGTCGCGGCCTCGGCCGGCAACCACGCGCAGGGCGTGGCGCTCGCCTCGGCGCTGCTCGGGGTGCACGCCACGGTGTTCATGCCGGTCGGCGCCCCGCTGCCGAAGGTGGCGGCGACCCGCGAGTACGGCGCGGAGGTGCGGCTGCACGGGACCGTGGTCGACGAGACGCTCGCGGCGGCCGAGGACTACGCGCGGGAGACCGGCGCGGTGTTCATCCACCCCTTCGACCACCCCGACGTCATCGCCGGGCAGGGCACGGTGGGCCTGGAGATCCTGGGGCAGTGCCCGGAGGTCCGGACGATCGTCGTGGGCATGGGCGGCGGCGGGCTCGCGGCGGGCATCGGGCTCGCGGTGAAGTCGGTACGGCCCGATGTGCGGGTGATCGGCGTGCAGGCGGAGGGCGCGGCGGCGTATCCGCCCTCGCTGGCGGCGGGGCATCCGGTGGCCATCGAGTCGCCGGTGACGATGGCCGACGGGATCAAGGTGGGACGGCCGGGGGATGTGCCGTTCGCCCTGGTCAGGGAGTACGTGGACGAGGTGCGTACGGTCTCGGAGGACGCGCTCTCCTCGGCGCTGCTGCTCTGTCTGGAGCGGGCCAAGCTGGTGGTGGAGCCGGCCGGGGCGAGCCCGGTGGCGGCGCTGCTCGCCGACCCGGCGGCGTTCCGCGGCCACGGCCCGGTGGTCGCGGTGCTGTCCGGCGGCAACGTCGACCCGCTCCTGCTGCAGCGGGTGCTGCGCCACGGCATGGCGGCCGCGGGCCGCTATCTGAGCCTGCGCCTGAAGGTGACCGACCGGCCGGGCACGCTGGCGACGCTGCTCGCGGTCCTGACGGTGGTGGACGCGAACGTCCTGGACGTGAGCCATGTACGGACCGATCCGCGGCTCGGGCTCACGGAGGCGGAGGTCGAACTGCACCTGGAGACGAAGGGCCCGGAGCACTGCGAGGAGGTCACGGAGGCGCTGCGGGACGCGGGGTACACGGTGCTCGGACTGGCCTGAGCGGCCCGGTCCGATCCCCGTCAGGGCGTGTCGCGTGTCGGGGTCGGCGTAAAACGCTTGTGTGTCGCGATGTATCGCGTTAGCGTGTGGTCCAGGTCACTCGAACGCCGGGCGCTGCCCGTCCGGCGTACCTAAACTTGGACAGAACCTCTCACATCACCTGGGAGAAACGCATGCCAGGCGCGATTCACGCCGAAGGTCTGGTGAAGACCTTCGGCGACGTACGAGCCCTGGACGGGGTGGACCTCGACGTACCCGAGGGCACCGTCCTGGGCCTGCTCGGCCCGAACGGCGCGGGGAAGACGACCGCCGTGCGCGTCCTCACCACCCTCCTCAGACCCGACAGCGGCCGGGCCGTCGTCGCCGGGCTCGACGTGCTCAAGCACCCCGACGAGGTGCGCCGCTCGATCGGCCTGTCCGGCCAGTTCGCCGCCGTCGACGAGTATCTGACCGGCCGCGAGAACCTCCAGATGGTCGGGCAGCTCTACCAGATGAACGCCCGGGCGGCGAAGGCCCGCGCGGGCCAGCTCCTGGAGCGCTTCGACCTCGCCGACGCCGCCGACCGGACCGCCAAGACCTACTCGGGCGGCATGCGGCGCCGCCTCGACCTGGCCGCCGCGCTCGTCGTCTCCCCGCCCGTGATGTTCATGGACGAGCCCACCACCGGCCTCGACCCCCGCAACCGGCAGGCCCTGTGGGAGATCATCCAGGAACTGGTGGCCGCCGGCACCACCCTCCTCCTCACCACGCAGTATCTGGAGGAGGCCGACCACCTGGCCCACGACATCTGCGTGGTCGACCACGGCAAGGTCATCGCCCACGGCACCTCCGACCAGCTCAAGGCCCAGACCGGCGGCGAGCGCGTCGAGGTCGTCGTCCACGACCGCGACACCATCCCCGCCGCCCGCGACGTCCTCGCCCGCTACGGCACGGCGGGCATCGGCCACGGCGACATCACCGTCGAGGACCACACCCGCAAGCTCACCGTCCCGGTCACCGGCGGCGCCAAGCTCCTCGCCGAGGTCATCCGCGACCTGGACGCCGTCGGCGTCGAGATCGACGACATCGGCCTGCGCCGCCCCACCCTCGACGACGTGTTCCTCTCGCTGACCGGCCACGTGGCGGAACAGGCGGAGGAGAACGGCGAGGGGAAGACGGCCGAGGCGAAGAAGTCCCGGGCGGAGAAGCCCCGGTCGGAGAAGAGCGGGTCCGAGAAGCGGAAGGAGGCCGTCAAGTGACCGCGGTGACCGACACCCTGGCCAAGCCGCAGCGGCGCGGCGCCATCGCCCAGTCGATCAGCGACTCGCTGGTCGTCACCAGGCGCAATCTGATCCGCATGCTGCGCATCCCGAATCTCGTTCGCAGAGTTGAGTTTCATTACAGCTGCGTAAGCGCAGGTCAGCGGGCGTTCACCGGGAAGGGGCAGGTCGCATGAGCATGATGGCCGACTCCCTGGTAATCGCCCGCAGGAACTTGATTCGCATGTCCAGGATTCCCGAGATGTTGATCTTCGGGGTGATCCAGCCAGTTATGTTCGTGGTGCTGTTCAGCTTCGTCTTCGGCGGCTCGATGACCGTCGGGGGCACCACGGACCCGCAGACCTACCGAGAGTTCCTGATGGCCGGCATCTTCGCCCAGACCGTCACCTTCGCCACGGCGGGCGCGGGCGCGGGCATCGCCGACGACATGCACAAGGGCCTGATCGACCGCTTCCGCTCGCTCCCGATGGCCCGGGGCGCGGTACTCACCGGCCGCACCCTCGCCGATCTCGTGCAGACCGCCCTCACCGTCGTCGTCCTGGCGGTCGTCGCCCTGCTGGTGGGCTGGCGCATCCACGAGGGCGTCCCGAAGGCCCTCGCCGCCTTCGCGCTGCTCCTGCTCCTCGGCTATGCCTTCTCCTGGATCGGCGCCCTGATCGGCCTCTCGGTGCGCACCCCGGAGGCGGCCACGTCCGGCGGACTGATCTGGCTCTTCCCGGTCACGTTCATCTCGATCGCGTTCGTGGACTCCGCGCAGATGGCCAGCTGGCTCCAACCGATCGCCGAGTGGAACCCGTTCAGCGCGACTGTGCAGGCGTGTCGCGAGCTGTTCGGGAACCCGGGGGTCTCCACCTCCGACGCCTGGCCCATGGTCCACCCGGTATGGGCGTCGATCATCTGGTCGGTGCTGATCATCGCGGTGTTCCGGACGCTGTCGGTACGGAAGTACCGCCGAGCTGAGTGAAGTCATGCGGACAGACACCAGAGGCCCCCAGGTTACTCCGTGGGGGCCTCTTGGCGTGTGCCCGCGCCTTCCGACCGAAGCCAGCGCTGGCTAGTGCGTGTTCCGCCCCATGCAGACAAGCCACGGAGAGTCTGGGGAGGGCTGGACGACCCCGATTTCCTGGTAGCCCCAGCCCTCGTACAGCCGCATGACCTTGCCGTCGCCTGCGCTCGGGTTGACCATGAGCGTCGTGTGGGGCTCCGTACGGTGATTCATGAGTTCGTCGTGCATTTGTCGTGAGACGCCTATCCCGCGCCAGGCCGGGATCACGCCGATCTCCTTCACGGCGATGGCGTCCTTTGAGGCGTACTTGCTGGGGGCCGGCGTGGTCATCCTCTTCCACCAGCGGTCTCCCGGGGCCACGGTGTTGCCATAGGCGTATCCGATGGGCTTTCCGTCGGCGGGATCGTGCCCGACGACCGCACCCCAGCCTGGTTCGGCACCATGGCGATCCAGCCTCTCCAGAAACACGTCGAGCCGGTAGTTCGGGTGCTCCAGCAGTTCAGCGCGTACCTGCGCGTACAGCCCACCAAGCACAGTCCGCACCTGGGGCGTGAGAGTGGTGTGATGTTGCAGGCGAGCCGTGCGCATCGTCACTCGCGGTTCTCCTTGATCTCTCGAACATGCTCCCGCCACGTCACGGCGAAGGGGCTATCTGGCGCGATGTCGGACAGCCGTGCACCGAAGCCGGCCAGCATTCCGATCACGCGGGGGTGGTTGGCCGCGGAATCCTCGGGGACTCTCAGAGCTGTCGTGACGGCTGCTTCGACTTCGCCCTGTTCGAGCTGCGCTCTGGCGAGCCGAGTCGTGGCAATGGCTCGGGATCGACGCATGTGGGGGCGGAGATTAGCAAGGCATCGGTGCCCATGCGATTCCGCCTCGGCCCACATGCCGAGGCTGAGGTATGCCGACATGGCCAAGGAGTTGATCTCGGCCTCGTCGTAGAACGCGAGCAGCCACGACGGCCGCCCCGGGTCGTCACTTCGCTTGGAGCGGTGCCAGGCTTCTTCGGCTTGCTGGAAGGCGCGCTTCGCGGCCCTGCGGTCTCCGGCCGCCGCGTGGATCGCTCCGTGGCGAGCGAGCCCGAGAGAAGCGAAGACGGAGTCACGCCGAACGATGCCGAGACGTCGCGCAACCATGTTGGCGGCGTCCGCTTCCCCCGGCCTGCCCATGTGCCGGTACATGGTCCCGGCGTGGCTCCAGATGCGGAACTGGATCGTCTGGTCGCAGCTCATGGTCGCGATCTCCGCGGCCTTCCGCAGGTGATCTTCGGCGGCATCAAAGCGACGGCCGTCGATGGCCGCCCACATCGCGGATGAGCGGAACGCGGCAGCCGCCCCGTAGAGGGCCCCCCGCACCCGCTGTGAGGCCGCCCCAGCCCCCTGCAAGGCCAGTGCTTCGTCAGCAAGCCGCTCTGACGCCTTCTCGATTCCGAGCTGGCCACCATGCCTGTGATCTGAGGCGATGATCTCGTCGAAGCTCTGTCGAACCCGGGCCACATCGGACATGCCGACCCTGCGCCGGGCGCCGGCGACGGCTGGGGCGGCGGTGCCGATCGCTGCGGAGGCTGCGATTGCGACTGTGCCGAGGGAGAAGTCCCGACGATCCACTGGCGGCTCCTCAGACGTCCGAAAGGTGGCGCGACTACGACGCCTGAACCCTAGTTCCAGGGCGCTCCTGCCCGATACAAGCTCGATGGCTCGAAGCTGCGGACCGTTCGGGCACCTGACGCGCCCCGAGCGCCAGTCGCGAATGTTGGAGCCTTCAAGGCCCCCCATCCTGCCTGTGAGCTCTCCTACGGCCTGATTAACCAGCTCAGCGACCTCGCGGGCCGATAAGTTCGCCTCTTTCATCCAGTCCACGAACGCGCTGTTTCGCTTGTCCACGGGTCCACGTTAGGACTCGACGCCAACCCCGCGCACTTAAAGGAAGCGTCAAATCGCCCTAGGCAACGCCGCGTTCGGGGGCCTTGATCGCCCTACCTGTCGTTGCCGGTGAGGCGTTGACTGGGCATCAGCCAGCACCCCTTCGGCAACTCGGTTCGCGCTCCCCCAGCGCGGGGTGGTGGCTAGGAGGAGCACACCCAGCCTCGCCCCCCGTCGGGGCTGGGTGTCTCACCACCTTGGAGGGATTCCCGTGAGTACGACTGTGATCAAGCCCGTGGCAACTGGAGAACCCGGCTACAGCTCCAACTTCGCGTGCAACCCCGAGTCCGTCCGCGGGGCGCGTGGCCTTGTTCAGTCTGCCCTTCAGACCTGGGGCATGGGGCACATCGCGCCCGAGGCTCTGGTTGCCGTTTCAGAACTGGCCGGCAACGCGGTCGTGCACAGCGGGGGAACCGAGATGAAGGTGTGTGTGCAGCGAGCTGGACCGAGCCGCATCCGCATCGAGGTCACCGACAGTTCGAAAGTGCTGCCGCGCCTGGAGTGCCCTCAGCCCACCGACGAGTCCGGCCGTGGACTTGCCCTCGTCGACATCCTGTCCGACCGGTGGGGCGCGGAGGACTTCGCTGGCGGAAAGCGCGTGTGGGTGGAGATTTCCAGCGCGGCGAGGACCGAGTGAGTAAGGCCGTCCTGATCTCCTGGGGCGAACCGGGGGAGCGGCCCTTCAACGAGGTCGTCCGGGACTTCACGACAGGTCGCGCCCTCATGGTCCGCTGCCCCCTCCCCGAGTGTCGGCAGCTCGTGCAGGTAACGCGGCACAGGCGCCTCGCCCGCCACGCACGCTCGGACGCCGAGCCGCCCTGCGACTTGTCCGGCAGCGAGGTTTTCGACCGCACATCAATCAAGCCAACTCACACCCCATAAACCGGAAGGGGTCACTTGTGGCCGTCAGAGACAGCGATGTCGTCAAGACGCTCAGCAGCTACATGCACGAGCGCCCCCGCGAGCGCATGGCGCTCATGCCGCTGTACGACGCCCTGCGGGATCACGCCGGCAGGCGCGGATGCAGTCACGGTGGGAGGTGCCCGATGATCACGGCGGGGGCGATCGTCGTTGACGAGCAGAACCGCGTGTTGGCTCTGCGGAACGAGACCCGCTGGGCGCTGGCAGAGGGCCTTCCGGAGGACGGCGACGACTCGCTCGACGAAGTGGCATTGCGCGTGCTGCGCGAGGAGGCGGGGCTTTACGGCGTGTGGACCATGCCGGGCGTCGAGGGGCCCATCCTGATCGACGCTCGGCAGGCGGCCCCGGAATTCGGCCCCCGTCTGCGTATCGGGTTTCGCTTCCTCTTCCGGGCTCACTCGGAGGCCCTCCTGCCGACGGTGATCGATCCCAAGAGAGCGGGCTGGGTTGCGTTCAACGAGATCAGCATTCCTGGCGTTGCCGAGCGGGCCGAGCAGTACCTCGGGGTGTTGACGTGAGCCACCGGTCTTCTCAGCTCGCCTACGTGATTTCCCTGGCCGTCATCGGCGGGGCCCTCCTCGTCGGCATCTTCTGGGGCGACGGTGGCTAGGCCGAGCGGTACGCCGGCCCCCATTACGGCCATCGAGGTCTTCCCGTACGAGCTGGAGCTGCTCGACCTCGTCCCCTTCCGCGGGAAGTATCGCCAGATCGTCGATCTGCGAAGGTCTGGCCCCTCCGCCAGGTTTCTCGCCTTCCATGACGGCACCAAGGGCGTGGCTCGCCAGCGATGCATCGCGTACCGGCGTACCAGCTCCAGGCCGACAGAAGGCAGCAACGTCGCCTCCTAAGACCCCCCGCCCGCCCCTTCGGAAGCCAGGTCAGGCCCGAAGAGGGTAGGCCCCCAAGCTCCGCTCGTCCCGGTCAGGCCCTCGTCTGCGGGGACCGTCCCGAACCGGGACGAGCGGTTCCTGCACCACTCCGCTTACAAGCAAAGGAGTCCCATGACCACCTCTGTTGCGCCCTCCGTCTCGACGCGTCCGTGGGGCGCGAACCGACTCTCCCCCTACCCGACCACGATCCGCCGGCCTCACGTGTCGGTCTCCATCGACCCCACCACGCAGCTCGGTGTCTTCCTCGACCGCGAGGGCCGCGTCGTCGAGATGGGGCAGCACGGCACCAGCACCGGCACCGAGACCTCGACGGTCACCAGCCCCGACGGCCAGTCTGGCAACGACCAGGGCAGCGACCAGGACAGCAACCAGGACTGATGACCGTGACCGAGAAGAGGCCGGTGCTCGTGGCCACCGAGGCGGATGACATCACCGCCGACATGGTGATCGCGGAACTCAACCGGCTCGATGTGCCGGTAGTCCGATTCAACCCGGCTGACATCGGGACGGACCTGACGGTCTCGGCTCGGTTCGGCACGTGCCCGGCCCCTGTGGCCGGGCACGTGCGTACCCCGTCGAGAACCGCCAACCTCGCCGACGTGCGCGCGGTCTACTGGCGCCGCCCCATCTGGCCGACCTTTCCCGCCCTAGCAGAGCACGACGCCCAGTTCGCTGCGGCGCAGGTCCGATACGGCCTGGGGGGCTCCCTGTACGCGATGGAGGGCCCTCTCTGGGTGAATCACCCCCTCCGTGTAGCGGCTGCCGATTACAAGCCCGCCCAGTTGGCTCTGGCCCAGCGCCTCGGCCTCACCGTCCCGCCCACCCTCGTGACCAACGAGCCTGACGAGGCCCGCAAATTCACCTCGTCGCACGATCGGGTGATCTACAAAACCCTGCGCTGGACGCCCTACCAGCGAGACGGCGTCCCGATGGCGGGATGGGTCGACGTGGTCACCGCCACGGAGATCGACGAGAGCCTCAAGGCGGCGCCTCACCTGTTCCAGGCTGTAGTGGACAAGGCGGCCGACCTGCGCGTCCTGATCGTCGGCCGGCAGGTGTTCGCCGTACGGATCACGTCCGACCTTCTGGACTGGCGCAAGGACTACTCGGCTCTGTCCTACGACGTGGTAGACCTGCCCGGCACGGTCGAGAAGGCGCTCCTGGCCTACCTGGAGCAGTACGGGCTGGCCTCCGGCAGCTTCGACCTCGCCGAGGACCAGAAGGGCGACCTGTGGTGGCTGGAGCTCAACCCCAATGGCCAGTGGGGTTGGCTGGAGCCGCAGACCGGTTTGCAGATGTCCGCCGCGTTCGCGGCCCTACTGGCAGGAGAGACCGCATGACCGACACTGCACCTGAACGGCGACGGCTCGCCGCCCAACTCGTCGAGGGCGGCGCCCTCAAGACGCCGGAATGGCGGGCGGCCGTGGAAACGGTGCCTCGTGAACTCTTCCTGCACCCCGGGGTCTTCCTGCCCGAGGGTCCCCTGTGGCGGCCCGTGACGGCGGTCGGCTCTGACCCTGCGGAGTGGGTCCGGACCGCGTACACCCTCGACACCCTGACCACCCAGCTCGACGGGCACCTCACCGCCGACCAGGTGAGCGAACCCGTGCCGGGGCTGCCGACCTCCTCTTCCACGATGCCGGCCCTCGTCGTGAGCATGCTCGAAAGCCTGGACGTGGAGGACGGCCACCGAGTCCTGGAGATCGGCACCGGCACTGGATACTCGGGTGCCCTCATGTGCCACCGTCTCGGCCAGGACAACGTGACCACCGTCGAAGTGGACCCAGAGGTCGCCGCGCGAGCGGATGCCGCCCTGGAAGCGGCGGGCTTCTCCACGTGGACGGTGACTGGTGACGGTCTCCTCGGGCACCCCAGGCGCGCACCGTACGACCGGCTCATCGCCACCTGTCTGGTCCGGCGCATCCCCTACACATGGGTGCAACAGACCAAGCCGGGCGGAATCATCCTGGCCACGCTCGGCTCCTGGGCGAACGGCTGCGGCCTGGCCAAGGTGACCGTGAACGAGGACGGCACGGCCGAGGGTCGCATCATCGGGAAAGCCAGCTTCATGCAGGCCCGCTCCCAGGCCACCACGCCCGTGTCCGGCGATCTCTCGGCCCGCGCCGCCTACGCCGACAGCGAGCGGCAGACGAAGGTGTCGCCGCTCATGATGGACGAGTGGATGCCAGCCTTCATCACCCAGCTTGCGGCACCCGGTGCTCAGCTCGTCCGTGCCAGGACGAGCGAGGGTGGACAGCTCCTCTACCTCTTCGATCCCGAGCGGGAATCGTTCGCCGAGTTCATCGACGACGGCGAGAGCTGGCGCGTTCGGCAGGGTGGACCCGCGACCCTGTGGGATGACGTCGAGGAGTCCCTCGTCGCCTGGCAGGTAGCCGGCAGCCCGGACATCACCTCCGTCCGCCTCCACGTCACCAAGCACGGTCACACGTACTGGATCGGCGGTCAGCAGATCACGACCCGCACGTCATCCCACTGGCTCAGCGACGGGTCGGCGCTACGGTGGCAACATTCGCTGGTCGATCGACCGTAGCCGCCTCAACTCAACGACAAGCCCCCGGCGTTGGCCGGGGGCTTCGTCGTGTCGCGGTTTCTCCTCGCGCTGTCGCGTTGTGCTAGCTTGGGGGCCTGCGTGCCCCCTTTGGAGGCTAACGAGCGAACGTGCCAGCAGCCGGCGCGGACGCACGAACTCGCAGGGACCTGGCCCCTCAGTAGCGGGCCAACCAGATCCGCCACACGGGTCCTGTTGATGGCTGCTCGACAGAACTCGACCGAAGTGCTCCCAGTCCGCCAAGAGCGGAGCGCTTCACGCCACCTGTGTTTACGCCTGGTGGTCGGTCGAGTCTGTCGCGATTCGCCGACCACCCTCAGATGAGGGGATTCGAGTAGGTGAACGTCAGTCGTCCGGCCGCTGTCGTGATGTGGTTCATGGCCTCCGTGATTGGCGGCCTCCTGTGCGGGATCGCTGCGGCCATCCTGGGCGAGGCAGTGCCGACCAGCGTCGTGTGGGGTGGTGGCGGCTTTATCGGAGTCGGCACCCTGGGCCTCGGCGTCCTCGCTTTCCTTGCCGGCGGCGGACAGGGCGGCCCGCCCGCCCCTTGAGTGGAAGCCCCCCGGGCCGACGTGTCTGGGGGGTTTCCCCAGTCCTTGCTCGCTACGCGGCGGCCGGCTCCGGAAGGGAGTCGTACCCGTCCACGTAGGTCTCGCCGTTCAGCCAGGCCGTCAGCTTCCCGACGCCTCGCTCGTGCCGCCGCATCGCGGTCGACGCCTCGACGGACTGGAAGGCGGCGATCACCTTCAGCTCCAGGTCCAGGACGTGCCGCATGAGTACGGCCTGCCTCTCGACGAGGGAGAGGTCCGTGTCCCGCCAGGCCCGCCGGACGTCCGACAGGGCCGCGAAGATCGAGTTCCCCTTGCTCGGGTCCGAGTAGCCCTTGGGCATCCCGTCCTCGACGTACACCTCAGCCTTGATCCCGTACGCCGCCTCGGCGTCGAACAGGTAGGGAAGGACCTGCTCGACATCAGCGCGCTGGTAGCCCCCCATCAGGCAGCCGCCCCAGTGACCACCTCGTACGAGGTGCTGCGCGAGCGGTACTTCGCCTCGGTGCGAACCTTCGTCGTCAGGAGCTGCACGAGCCGGTGGTACAGCACCCCCGGACCCAGCTCGGGGTCGTCCAGGCACTCGGCGAGCCGGCGGTTCGTGGCCACCAGGATCAGGCC
Source organism: Streptomyces sp. NPDC048623 (assembly GCF_040650755.1). Classification (NCBI taxonomy): domain Bacteria; kingdom Bacillati; phylum Actinomycetota; class Actinomycetes; order Kitasatosporales; family Streptomycetaceae; genus Streptomyces; species Streptomyces sp. NPDC048623. The sequence continues at coordinate 78,245 of NZ_JBEZHV010000021.1, read as the reverse complement.
CTCTTGGATGGCGTCGTCCCGCTCGATCGTCCGGGTGCTGCCGTATTTGTCGGCCATGTGCCAGGCGGCCCGCTCCACCACCTTCAGCACCTCGGGGTCCCGGGTGCGGGACCAGTCGGCGTACGCGGCCTCTGCGTTGGTGGCCGCCGTCTCCTCGATGTCGATCAGGTTGATCAACCGTGCACTACCTCCTTCACGGGCACCCGCCCGTCCTTGGTCACTGCGACGATCAGGCCCGGTGCCCCCGTCGTCCCCTTGGCGTGCCGCCACCACGTCGACTCGCTCTCCATGGCCGGCGGCTGGAGGAACGTGCGGTGCCCGTCGGTGTCGACATGCTCGTGATGCAGGTGGCCGGCGAGCAGAAGGTCCGCCTGGTGCATCGCGGACTCGCGGTTGAACGCCTGCCCCTTCCACCACTCGAAGTGCTTGCCCGGCCTCCACTGGTGGCCATGGGCGTGCGCCGCGACCGTGCCCGAGCAGTCGACGACGACCGTCAGCTCGTCCGTGTCGGGCACGAAGAACTCGACGTGACCGAACAGGCCCGGATTGAGGTCTGCGGCATCCTTGACCGCGATCAGGGACTCGGTGTCGTGAGAGTCGTCGTACCTCGTCACGCCCTTGCCGTTGATCCTCACGGCTTCGCCGTGGTTGCCCGGCACGGCGGCCATCGTCAGGCGCTCGACCAGCGGCGCGAACGTGAGCATCGCGTGCAGCTTCACCCGGCGGTCGAGGCGGATCTGCTCGGTCAGCGTGAGCGGCGTCCGCCACACGTTCGCGCCGCCCTGCGACTGGAAACCTTCGATGTGGTCACCCAGCCAAGCAACGTGAACGTGTCCGACATCGAACCGGCTCCGGTACCAGGTCAGACGCTCCGCGGCCTCGTTGATGCACTCGACCGTGCGCTGGAGCGTGCCCTCCACGCCGTCGCCGTCGATTTTTCCGAACTGCATGTCGCCGAGGGCGATCACGAACGAGTGGTCACCGCCAGCCCGGCGAGGCGGGCCCGGCTCGTACGCCTGGATCGTGGCCAGAAGGTCGTCGATCGCGTAAGTCTCCTCGACGAGGCCCTGGCGGGCGAAGGTGAAGCGGGTCGACACTCCCGTGTCCCCGTTGGCCATCGTCCACTCAGAGGAGCGGAAGCCGGTTGCCCGCCACTCGGTGGGATCGAGGCCCTGTGCGCGCAGGTAGGCGGTTGCGGCGTCCTCGTCGACCCCGTCAGCCGGCCCTCGCACGGTGACGGCCGCCTGGTCGCCGGTCACCTCGATCTGCTTCGTGAAGTCCTTGTCGGGGTCCGTCGTCCTGGCGGGGACGCTCGGCCCGACGGGCTTCGCCAGAAGCTCGTCCTTCAGCGTCGTCACTCTCACACTCCCTCTGGCGCGAGGGAGCGCCGGTAAGTTCGGATGGTCGTTGCGGACACCTCGTGTCCGTGTTTGCGCAGGGTGGTGGCCAGCCAGTCGGCCGACGTGCCCCCGAAGAGGTGGTCGAAGAAGAGGTCGCGCTCGCGGTCGCTGAGGGCGGCCCAGATCTGCGCGAGGGAGGGGCCCGGGTTCCCGGGGAGGGGCACTAGATCACCCCCATCTCAGAGATCCAGTACGCCTGAACCAGCTCGAACGTCTCCTCGCGGGTGAACCCCTCCTCGCGCAGCGCCTTGCGCAGGTCGCCCACGATGGACGCGGCCCGCCGCACGCTGGAGTAGAAGTCGATCGCGATCTCTCCGCCGAGCAGCTCGCCAAGGTTTTCCGGGACCTCGAAGTCGTTCGGTTCGCTCATCGGCCGGCCTTGTCGATGCGCTCGATCTCACCGAGGGCTGCGGCGGCGAGCTGAACGAGCGCGGGCCGTATCGCCAGGCCGGTGGCGGCGCCGACCTCGAAGGTCAGGGACAGCAGGAGGGAGTCCAGGCTGCCGGTCTTCTCGAACTCGCCGCCCCAGGCCGCCGCACGGCCTTCGTGTGCAGTCATCCGCTTCTTGGGGGTGCTGGTCTTCGCGGCGTAGTTGGGGATCTCGGGTCGGACCTCCTGCTCGACGACCCGCACCAGGGGGTCGACCTTGCGGGGGGCTCGCTTCGGCTTCGTCGTCTGTTCCACTATCACACCTCGTCGTCGATAAGAGACAGGACGGCTTCAGCGCCCCCTGCCAGGTAGGTCTCGGTTACGTCGCCCACGCGCAGCCGCATGGCCTGCGCCGTGCGGAGCTGGCGGCAGATCTTCGAGGAGAACTCCGCGCCCGCCTCGTCGGGGTCGCCCCACACGCGGACCTTGGAGAAGCCGGCCAGCATCCTCCGGTGCCTGCCCTGCCACATGTTGGCGCCGGGCGCGGCGACCGCGAACAGGCCGAGCTTGCGCAGGATCGCGCGGTCCAGCTCGCCTTCCGTGATGTCGATCGTGTCGCCGGCCTGATGGATGGCGTCGATGCCGTACATGCGCGGGATGTCGTCCTTGATCGTGTTGTACTTGCCGTGGAAGAAGTCCCGGTGGTTGTGCTCCTGGAGGCAGCGAAACCGGATCGTCAGCGGCTTGCCGCCCTTGTCCAGGTAGGGGATCGCGAGCATCCCCCGGTACTTCCCGTGACCCGGGAACGGATCAGCGACGACGCCAAGTCGGGCGGAAACTGCCTCCTCCCGGCCGAGCCCCCTTGCGTGGAGATACTGAGCGACCTCCGCCGTAAGCGCTCCTTCGTACGCCTGGGTCGCTTCCTCCAGCAGCGCCCGCTGGGAGGCCGAGAGTGGCCGCAAGGGCTCGTGCTCCTCGGAAATCGGTCTTCTCCTTCAACATGATCATCGTGTAGCTGTCGCCGCCTTCTCCGCAGGAGTGGCACTTCCAGAGGCCGGCGTCGAGCTTGTAGGACATGGACGGCGTGTTGTCGTCATGGAGAGGGCACTTGGCCATCCCTGTGTTGCGCTCCGAGTTGAAGTCGACTTCGAAGTGCTCCATCACTGCTTCGAGGCTGGGCTTGTTCTCGTCGTCGCCGTGCTCGCGCTCGCCGATGCGGCGGTACCTCACGGCCCCACCCCCAGCCACTCCTCGACGGCCAGGACCAGGGCGAGGTCGGCCTCCGGGTCGTCGATGTACCCCCGGAAGGCTTCTGCCTCGTCCCAGGCGCGCTCGTAGTCGACGGCCTCCCAGCCGATGAACCCGATCACTTCGAGTCCAGGCCGAGGTAGCTCTCCAGCGTGGTCAGGACGTACGCCTGCCGCCAGGACTTGCCTCGGGCCTTCACGACGGCGATCGACAGGACCGCCTTCTCGTCGAGGCCGCGGTGCTTGGCGAAGTTCAGGCGTTCGACGCCGGCCTCTCGGACGAACGTCGCCGGTTCGAGCTTGGCGTTCTTCGCCTCGATCACCAGGAACTCACTGCCGAGCCGGAGGACCATGTCGCCCTCGTCCTCGGCGCCGGCCAGGCGCAGGGACTCGACGTCGAACCCCTCGCTGCGCAGGCCGTCCCGCAGGTCGCTCTCCCACTGGGAGCCCTTGCGCTTGTTGCGCTTGTTCCGCGCTGAAGTATCCGTCACTTTATCACACCCTGTCCTAAGAACCGAGGAGCACCTTCGTCGGGCTCCACTCCTCCTGTGCGGCCGGCTGCTTGGCGGCCTGGATGATCTGCCTCGGCTCCGCGCGGCGGAAGCGCGTGTACTTGGGCTCGCAGATCATCGTCGTGTAGCGCTGTGCGGTCGGATCGCACGGGCCCATGCGCTGCTTGATGCACGCCACGTGGTACGCCATCGACGTCGGGTCGAGGGCCACGGACAGCGACAGCTCGGGCTTCTCCGACAGGCCGCCCTTGACCTGGTCGCGGCTCGGCGGGTTCCACGGAGAGGTCTTGGCCTCCCATGCCTTGTCGCTCGCGTGGTGCAGGATGATGACGGTTGCGCCCGTGTCGCGGGCCAGCTCGGTGCAGCCCTGCATCACGGCCATCTGCTCGGTGTAGTCCGACTCCGCGTTTTCGAAGTCCATCAGGTTGTCGAAGACGATGACCTGCGGGTACGCGTCCCACAGCTCGATGTACGCCTCCATCTCCTCGTCGATCTGCCGCCACGTGATGGGGCTGCCGAACGAGAAGGTGATCTGCGAGTCGGCCAGCGCAGCGAGGTACGCCTGCCGGTACTTCCCTCCCTCTGCCATGCCGGCCTCGACCATCTCGGTCGTGTCCCTCGTGGCCATCGACGCCAGTCGGGACGAGGCGGTGAACGCGCTCATGTCGGCGGAGAAGTAGAGGGTACGTAGATTCATCTGCGCCACCCAGAAGAGAGCGAAGCCCGACTTCTGCGTGCCCGACCGGCCGGCCACCATGACAACCTCGCCGTGGCGGGGTCGCACTCCAGCGGCGTACAGGTCGGCGAACGCCTCTATTCGAGGGAGTTCACGGCCCGACTCCGCATGGAGCGAAAGAGACCTACCAGGGGTGAGCACGTACCGGACTCCTCTCCGAGGACGACGATCCGCTGGACGCCAGCGGAAGCGATGAGGGTGTGGCAGACAGGGCCCGGGCGGCGCGTCACGTACAAGGTGGCGCCGGGCAACTCGTGCCGGTCTGCGCGGGCCGAGACTGCCTTCGCGATCTCCAGGGCCCACTGGTCCCAGGTTGGACGCACTCGGGACCTCCTTTCAGCGGGGCTTCCGCCCGCCATCGCCCTCCTTACGGGCTCGATCTGTACGTCTATCACACGTAGATCAGTCGAAGTCGGGGGCGTCGTCCAGGGCCGCCTCCGTCTTGGCCTCGCGGGCGTTGGCGTACGCGATCACCTTGGTCCGGGCGTCAGCGTCGTTGAGCGGACGCCACACCCACGCGGGGCGCTGGCCCGGCTTCTTCGGGGGAATCTGGTCGAGGGTCACGATGGTCGCGCCGCCGACGATGGTCTCCAGGTCACGAGCGAGGATGGTCTGCTCGATGCGCTGGCCCTTGGTCACCTCGGGGGTGCCGGCCGCGAGCTGGCCCTGGTCCTTGAAAACGGTGATGTCCGCGAGGACGGAGTCCTTCGGACCGTTCGGCGTCGGACGCTGACGCTCGAAGGAGTGGACCTCCACCAGGATGGCGACGGCGGACTGGTTGTCGCCGGGCTTGAACCAACCGCCGGCCTGAACGGGGATCTCGATGAGGTTGAGCGCCACTGGGCGTATCTCCTAGGTGTTCGGTGATGAGTTACTTGGTGATGCAGCGGGCCGGCATGTCGCCGACCTTGCCGAGGGTCCAGATCCCGCACGGCGCGGACGTCCAGATCAGCAAGCTGGCGATGATGCCCACGACGAGGAGCACCACCGCGGAAATCTCGGCGGGCTTCACGCGGGGAGCGACTTCCCCTTGACCTTGTAGGCGTCCATCACGGCCGGGTCGGCGAAGAACGACTGGTTCGCGGCCCAGACCTTCTTCAGGTCCGCGCGGGTGGTCTGCTTCTCGATCTCCCCGAGAATCCAGGCGCTCTTGTCCTGCTCGGGGGAGGTAGCCGGCTTGTCCGACCAGGCGCTCGACGCCTGCGGTGTGCTACCGACGTTGGCCCACGGGTCGCCCTGAGGCTTGGCCGGCGCCGCCGGCTCCTCGGCTATGACCGTCGCACCGAGCTGGGTCGCGATCAGCCCCTTGCCGTGGGCGATGTTCGTCGCGTTGACGACGATGTCCGACAGCGTCAGTCCTGTCACACTATCACTATCAAGCCCGAACGATTCGAGGATGTCCTCCCGAACCTCCCCCGATCGGCCCTTGAAGACCAGCCAAGACTCGTCGTAACCCTTGCCGTACTTGATCGTGACGGTGATGCTCCGACCCGAATCACTCACTCTCTAATGCTCCTCTCTCATGGCAGCTCAGTTACTTTATCACACCTTGAGCGGCCGAAGCCGCCCGGTTCTTACCGGTGTTCCCCGCGAACGGGCGCAGGGCCTTACGGGACTTAGATCGCATCCCCCGAATCGTCAGCGCCAACTGCGCCGCCTCCCATCCGAGGTTCAGGTCAACCCAGTGCAGGGTGCACTCCGCCCTGCCTGCCGGCAGGTGGATGATGATGCCCCAGTCCTGGTTGACGGGAGGCAGTGGTCGGTAGGCCCCAGTGGCTTCCCGTACGTCTATCACACTCTGCTTAAAGGCCGCAACCGCGGCCCTGTCGTTGACGTCCACCGGGAAACGTGTGTGGTCGTACAGCACTCCGCGCGAGTAACACGCAAGCTGCGCCGCCATCTTCAGGCCGCCGTACTCCACCGAGCCCGTCTTCAGGTCGCAGATGAAGTTGCCCGACAACGGCTCGCCATCCGGGCCGGGGCCGTCGTACTCGGCCATCCGGTCGAAGGTGCCCGCGACTCCCAGCTCGTCGACCACGACGAACTGTTCCATGGCCTTCACCGTGAGCACGGACGTCTCCATGAGGTATGCCCCCATGTCCTCGACATCCTGCGGCGAGGCGGTAGGCGGGAGCGGCTGGCCGGCGTCGACCAACTCGGACAGGTTGTGCAGGTGGGTCCCGCGCTCGCGCTTGTCGTTGGCGCCCGATGCGTCGGTGGCCTGCTCCGCGAGGAAGTTCAGCGTCTTCTTGTGCGCTGCGTCTTCGGGGTCCAGACTGCGCGCCTTATCCACGAGGTCACCGCGCTTTGCGGCGCCGACCAGGACCATGCGCTTGCCCCAGTCGATCAGGCTCGACTTGTCCTCGATGCAGTCGATGAACGTCGTCGTACGGGTGTAGCCCCTCGGCTTCCCGCCAGCCGTCGGCACGATGAGCGGACGCCCCCAGCCGTCCCGCGGAACGGCGTAGTTCGGATGGATCGGCTTCTGCGGCATCTCGATCAGGTTGAGGGTCATGCGGCCACCGCGGGCTCGCACTCGCACAGATAGGTGATGACGTTGCCGTCGTCGTCGAACTCTTCGTCATACTCGAACTGGTCGACCATCTCAAGACCGAGCTGCTTCAAAAAGACGAGCGCTTCCTTCATGATCTTGGGATCGTGGTCATGTGGGTTGGTGATCATCCGGTAGTCCTCCGACTCGGCGTCGATGAAGATGCGGATGCGCCCCTCATCTGCAACCATGTCGGCCCGCTCCAGGACTCGAATCACTCCGCGTCCCCCCTCCGTGTGTGATAGTGAGACAAGCTCGGACCGGGATGATGTCACGTGCCGGAGCCCCGCGTCAACCGTCTGACGTGGGAAGTTAGCTAAAACCTATCCCGCTTGGTGTAGCACTCAAGTAGATTTTGTGCGCATCGGAACAACATAGAGACCCCCTCTGACAGAGGGGGTCTCAGCGAGTCAGGGCCTTAGCGGGTCGTCGGCTTGCCCTTCTTGGCGTTCTCGTCGTGACGCTCGTCAGCGTTGCGGCGCTTGGTCGTCTTCGCCTTAGGCGGACGGATGAACTCACCGTCGCCCGCCTGGCGTGGGACGTAGTAGAAACCGTCGAGCTTCGGCTCATAGTGGACGACCGCATCGCGCTCCTTGAGCATCTCCTTCCAGGACTCCAGGCGCTTCAGCTTGTCATCGCTCAACTTGAGCTTGGCTCGCCGGCGGGCCTCGGCGCGCAGCATGATCACCGGATACTGCTGGCGATGCTCCTCCTCCATGGCCCACGGGATCAGGTCGTCGTCACGCGCGATGCGGCGATCGAGGCCCTTCCTGTACCGGAAGTTCCCCCAGGACGAAGAGGACATGGGGATGTTGTACTTCTCCATGTACATGTCAGTCATCCACTGGTAGCTGCGGCCCTCCCTGAACCACTGGATGACTTCCTCTTCGTTCTGGATCTTCTTCTTGGCCATCTCTTCTGCCTGCCTCGACTTGATGCTGCAACTGTAATTCGCTTGACATCTTGGTCTTACTTTCCCATGTCGTCCGAGGTTCTGTCAACCTTACCCATCGGGTACCCTGTGAAGAGGACATAAGGAACACAAGGGAGTGGGGATGAAGATCCAGGTCACCGCCTGCGACATCGACCGAGCTACGCCGGCGACCACCTTCGAGGTAACCACGGAAGGTGAGACGGTCGTGATGGACTTGTGCGCAGAGCACGCCCGCCCCGTCTACGACCTGATCGAGCAGATTCGCGGTAAGGCGGACGACGCCCCGGCCCCCAGCGTCGCACAGTCGGACGAACCTGCGGCACAGTCCACCCCCCGCTCGCGAGCACCCAGGACGCGCAAGACTGCCCAGTCGGCCAGGAAGGCAGACGGCAGGCGAAAGGCCACGGTCACGACCATGGAGGAGATCGAGGCCCAGCTCAGGGAGCAGGAGGCCAAGGGCTGAGACGACGAGAACGCCCCTCACTGACCGCCATGGTCGGTGAGGGGCGTTGTGTTATTCGGACTCGCCGTTGGGCTGGACATACACACCCAGCGCGGTCAGCACATGGATAGCGACCGCAACCCTCGGCTCGTCGGCGAGGTAGAACGAGGCCAGGCCGGCGAGCGTGCCGATCGTCGCGACAGCCGCCTTGGCGTACGGCTGCACCCTCTTCGGCAGGAGCGGAAGTATCAGGGGCACGGGCTTACCGTGCTTCGCCATCGGCTTACACCTCCGGGACGCGGAGCTTGTCCCAGGACGCCTGCCCCGGCCATCCGTCCGCCGCGCTCCCGGTGTACCCGAGCTTGCGCTGCCACTTCTGGTACGAGAGCCGGTCGGCCTCGGTCCACTGCGCACCCGGACCCGAGGCGTAGGCGGAGCATCCCTCGGCGACCAGGCGCTTACCCATCGCGGTGACGATGGCCGAGTGAGGCCGGCTCTTGAAGAAGGCACCGCCAGGGAAGGGCTCGAAGCGCACGGGCTTGGCCGCGGATGGCAGGGAGCCCAGGAGCTTGATCAGGCTGGACTCGCCGGGGACGCCGTCGGCGTCCTTCCCGGAGAAGCCGAGGCTGCGCTGAAAGTCGGCGTAGTTCTCGGTGTCCGCGTCGGTCCAGCGGGGACCGGGGCCCTCGGCATAGTGCTTGCCGAAGCCCTTCGCGACCAGGGCCTTGCCGACCTTGGTCACGTGGTCGCCGGTCGCGCCGTACCCGTAGGTCAGACCGCCGACCGTGACCTGGTAGCGGGCGACAGTCGAGCCCGAGCCAGACGAGCCATCGCCAGGGGTGGGCTCGTACCCCTCGGCCGGCATCCCGGCCCGGACCCACGCGTAGAGCTTGGAGCCGGGGCAGAGCGTCGCGAAGCCGTCCTTGTGGCCCTTCATCGCGAGCTTGCGGCCAGTTTTCCGGCACGCCTCGTCGTACAGGGCACGCGCGGCAGACAGAGCCTTGGTGCTCGGCTCCTGGTCACCGCCGATGGCGATCTGAACGCCGAGCCCCGACACGTTATGGTCCGGGCAGTGCGCGCCCTGAAAGGTCCAGCCCCGGCCCTCGTAGATGGCGCCGGTCTGGTCGACCACGAAGTTGTAGCCGATGCCCGCCCAGCCCTGCGCGTGATGCTGACGGTCGATGGCCTGCGGCACAGCGTTGCCGGTCGCGGCGATGTGGTTCGCGCCGTCGTAGTGGATGAAGAACTCGGTGCGCTGGCTGAGCGCAACCTGGTTGGGGGAGCCGTCCCAGGGCTTAGCGCCCCAGGCTGCGCGAGAGATGATCGTGACGGACAAGAGTGGAACCTCCAGGGAACACGAAGGCCCCGCCTCACATGGAGACGGGGCCGTGGCGGGGTGGGGTGGTCAGGCGGTCGTGGCCGCCATGTGGTCGTCGAGGCGCTCGGACACGGCCAGGCGTTCGCGGCGCTCGTGGGCGATGTCCTGGCGCAGGGCGCTGATCTCCTCGCTGTGCCGCTCCTGTAGGGCCAGGACGCGGTCGATGCGGTACGCCACGGCGTCGAGGTCGTCGCGCAAGTTCGTGCTGTGCGTGTTGGCCACCTGGTCGCGGGCCTCCTGCGCGTGGCCGGCGACCTCGCTGATCGCCTTGGCCTGGCGGCGCATGAACTCCGCGACGATGCCGATCAGCGCGACCATGACGGTGCCGCCGGCCGTGACGAGGGAGACCTGTACGGTCGGTTCGAGGGCGAGGGTCACGCGGCCTTCGCCTCCAGGGCCGCCAGGCGGGACTCCAGGTCGGTGAGCTGCGCGGCCTGGCGCTGGACGACCGGGATCAGGGCGACGCCGAGCAGGTCGTATCGAAGGCCGTCCACCTCTCCGTCGAGGTAGTTGATCAGCCACGGAAGGTGAGGCTCGACCTCCTCGGCGATCAGGCCCACCTCGTTGTCGCGGCCCAGGCGCACAGTGCCGTCGCCGTCCACGGTGTCCTTGCGGTCGTAGATGACGGGGCGGAGCGCGAGGACGTCGTCCGGGTTGACCTCGTAGTCGCGGACGTTCTCCTTGAACTTGATCGAGGAGGTGTTCCGCGCGAAGGTGCCGTCGCCCTGCACCCAGACCGCGTAGTAGGTGCCGGAGCCGCTGACGCTGTCAGCGTGTACGCGCTTGGTGCCGTTGGCCCAGGCGATCGTCGAGCCGGACGTCAGGTATCCCGAGTGGGAGTGAGAGTCCGGGGGGAAGGTGGCCGGCTTCGAGGTGATCGACGCCCACGTGTGGGAGTGTGACGAGGGCGCGAAGGTTGTCGGCTTGTCGGTGATGGTGTCCCAGTCGTGAGCGTGCGTGCTCGGCGCGTAGGTGGCCGGCTTGCCCGTGACCTGGGCCCAGTCGTGGGTGTGGCTGGCCGGGTTGAACGAGGTCGGCTTGTTGACCACCTCGGTCCACTCGTGGGTGTGGGACGTCGGCTCGAAGTTGTTCGGCCGTCCCGAGATCGACGACCAGGTGACGGTGGGTGCGAGGTCGGCCCACGCGGTGCCGTTCCAGAACTCCCACGTCTTGGTTGCGGTGTTGTAGCCGAGACGGCCGACGCGCGGACTCTGCGGCCTGGTGGTCGTAGTCCAGCCACCCACACTGTTGCCGGTGAACCTGCGGTCGTCCGTGACGGCGGACGGCGTGATCGTCGCGGCGCCGACGGCGACGCTCACCTGGGCCAGGGGGAACTCGTAGACACCGGTGTCGGTTTGAATCAGGGCTGGCAGGCCACCGCCGGGCGTGCCTTCGACGACGGCGAGCGAGATCTGGTTCGCAGTCGGGTCGAGCCGCAGGACCACGCGGTCGGTGCGGGCGCTCGTCGAGGCCGCGCCGATCGGGACGATCTCGGTGTCGGTGGACTGCACGGCGTGGCCGCGGATCAGGGCGAAGCCAGAGGGGACCTTGACCTGCATCCCGGAGCCGTCGGCGTAGACGGAGAAGCCAGGGCCTCCAACGGTGTCGGCGACGCCCGTGGACTGAAGCTCGCGGAAGAGGTAGGAGAACTCCCCTTCGCTGACCGGCTGCTCGTCAAAGGGGTAGGAGGTGATCGCCACTCGGGGGTCCTTCCTGGGAAGACGAAGGACCCCCGAGTGCGATGTCTCGGGGGTCCGCGGATGAGGGGAACGTCAGGCGAGCGCCATGACGATCGGATCGTGACTGGTCAGCAAGTTCGTCTTCACGAACGAGGCGGGAAGCGTGGTCTGCCCGTTGAGGTGGGCGGCGCGCATGAACGCGGTAGCCAGGAGGTGGAAGTTGGCCGGAGCTGAGACTGCCCAGTTCTCGACGAAGTGGTAGTAGAAGTCCGTGGCGGAGCCAGCCGACACCAGGAAGGCCGCCCAGTATCGGCCGGGCTGCATCACGTAGGGCGCGGTCAGGCTGAACGGCACGGCGCCGGTGTGGTTGTCCACGATGTCGGTCGGGGTGCCTGGCTCCTGGCCGGCCCCCGGCACGGGGTTAGAGGTGCCGCCGAGGGCGGTGCTTCCAGTCCAGGCGACCCGAGATCCAAGCTCGTTGTAGATGCCGGCGAAGAACCGGGTGTTCGGCAGGATCGTGGACCCGCCCCATCCGCGAGCAAAGACGACGACCTTGCTGACGGTGGTCGGCTCGGTGATGTTGATGCCAGCCAGGTACATGCGGCCGATCGTGGCTGCCCTCAGGGCGTTTCGCTGAGTCGCGCCGTTCGAATCGATGTATGCCTTCCAGTCGAAGGCGTTGGGGATGGTAGCCGGGTCGTGGGACCACGCCTGAAAGCCGAGTGCCTGCGGAGTCCAGGAGTTCTTCGTTGCCGTAGCGGGCGGGTTGGCCACGGTCACGACGGTGCCGTCCTGCTGTCGAACCTTCATGACGCCACCCTCGGCGTAGGCGACGACGCCGTTGGGCGGGTTGGTCGTGGGCACAGTGGATGCGTTCTGCATGCCGAGGACGCGTACACCTCCGCCGAACGGCGTGGTCGTGTCGCCGACGCCGACGTTGTAGAACGTGGAGCGCAGGCTGTTGCTGTACGGGTGTCCAGCGTCAGTGACACGGAAGAACGTGGAAGTGTCACTGCTGCCGTACGCGGTGAGCGTGTGTCCGGTGGTCGGCCTGATTTCGGTGTGGCCGGTGAGGGTGCCGCCCGCGAGAGAGAGGGCGTTCACGTCGGTGGCGGTCAGTGTGACTGCCGGGCCAGCCTTGCCGTTCACCGTGTCGACGCTGCCCGCGTCACCCTTCGGCCCCTGCGGGCCGGCCTCACCACTGTCGCCCTTCGCGCCCTTCAAGTTGCCGATCGCGGTGCCCCAGCCAGACGCGCCGCGCTGCCAGATGTCGCCCGTGTCGATACGGAGCAGCATGTCGCCAGGCTTGGTGTCGGTGCTGGAGGTCGAGGTGTTGTTGACATACCACTTCGAGCCGCCGACGTTGTTGCCGACCTTGGCCCAGGTGCCGGCGGTCTTCTTCCAGAAGGTCAGGGTGGTGCTCGTGACGCCGAGGTACGTGCGGGTGTCGTCCTGGACATACAAGTCGCCGTCCACGCCGGTCCCAGCGTTCGGCGCCGCAGTGCCGGTGAGGAGCTGGCTGCCGGGGGCTCCGGTCGAGCCGGTCGCTCCGGTGTCTCCCTTCGGGCCGGAAGCTCCGGTGTCGCCCTTCGGTCCCTGTGGACCGGTCGCGCCCGTGGGACCGACGACGCCGGAATCCTCGGGGGCCGGCCAAACGCTCAGTCCCACTCGTTAAACCTCCACTCCGGAGACGTGCAGCGTGCACGCCGCTCCGCTGCCCTGCACTTGGATCGCCTCGTTCTCATCGAGCACCTGGTTGATCTCCAGGGTCAGTACGCCCTTGGCGGCGAGGCTCACCGCGGGGACGATGTCGATTCCGCCGAGCTTGACCGCGACCGATCCGACGGTCGTGGTGCTCGGGTTGGCGGCGACGATGTTCGTCACGATCGCCTGTCCGGCCTCGGGCACGGTGTAGGCCGTGGTGAGGGCGGTAGGGGCTGCGCCCCGGAAGAAGTTGATCGGCGTAGCCACTACCAAACTCCCATGATCGCCATGATGTCCGAGCCGCCCCCGGCGTCCGCGCGCTCCAGGTGGGAGACGCGCTTCTCGGCACGGGACAGTCGCTTGTTCAGTGCGACGTCGAGGTTGAACCCCGTCGCGTCCCCGAGGAGGGCACCGACCTGGAAGCCGTTGGACCCTGCCTTGAGAGCAAGGCCCGTGACGTTGGACTTCAGCTCCTGGTCGTCCACCACGACCGCGACCCGGTCTCCCAGACCCCAGTCCCTGGCGAAAACCATCGTCGAGTCCTCCATGGGAACGAGCTGCACATCGACGGCGGTGAAGCCCTCGTCAGCGATGGCCTCATCGCCGGCCTGCTGAAGCTCGTCCCACTTGTCGGTGTTCCGCTGGTCGATCCAGCGCTCGATGCGCCGGCCCCAGTCGTCCTCGGCTTCCAGGCTCGTCGGCGAGGAGACCTGGAGGAGCTGCCGCTTAGTTAGCTCGCCCTGGCCAGCCACGATCGCGCGGGTGACACCCGGCGCCGAGATCGTCGCGCGCTGCCCGCTGAGCGTGCCGTTGAGCACGTCGAGACGGATGAAGTCGGTCCTGTCCAACACCTCGTACGTTTCGAAAACGAGCTGGTCACCGCGCTGTATGACGCGAAAACCAAGGTTGGCCAGGAGGGCGATCTCGGTCAGGAGGTTACCCAGCACTGGGAATCGGGCACTCTTCACGACCTGCGGTCCGCGGCCGTGGTCAGTGCCCATGACGAGCCCTGTCTTACGCCGTCCAACGGGGGCTGTTGGACCGATGTTGGCGCGAACGAAGGAGTGCATGACGGTCTCCGCCGCGCCCTGTCTCACGTCGTGTGCGAGCTTCTGCGTCGCTCCGTTCGGGTTGGTCGGCTCGGGGAACGCAAGCATGTCCCGTAGAACGATGTCGTCAGACACGCCCTCGAAGACGACGCTGCCGCCCGGGTCCTCCGGTGTGGCAGCGTGCTCGAACTTCGTGGTCGGTCCGGACATCAGGGTGTAGCTCGGGCCCGTGATGATCACGCCTGAGCCGGGGGTCCGCAGATGTGGGGTCAGCGGGTGCTCTGCCGCGAGGGTGAGCTTCCAGGACCCGATGTTGTTGAAGGAGTCCTGCATCTCGAAGACCAGCTCCTCGGGGCGGACCAAGCCGACGCGGGTCAGCGTCTTGTCCCGCACCTCAACGGTGATGTCTCGGAGCTGCACTCACACCACCATCCACTTCCGCGGCTGCCAGGAGCACACGATGCGCGAGCTGGCCACGACGTCCAGGAGGGACGCCTGGGCGGTCGACAGGCCGGGCTTAACCGTCCAGAACCGGGGCGCGGCGTCGAGCTGGTTGTAGCGGTTGGCGCCGGTCCGGTCGGTAACCGTGCCGCGCTTCGTATCGATGGTCAGGACGTCGCCAGATGCGAGCGTGCCGTTCCACTTCAGCCGTTCGCCCGACGGGGAGACGGCGGTGAACGTGTTGCCGGGGCCGTAGACCTTCCAGATCGGGTACGCCTCGGCGTCGCCGGAGTTGTTCAGCTGGATCTCGCCGATGGCCTGCGAGGCGGCGACGGGCAGCTTGGTCATGTTCGACAGGAAGGGGGTCGAGGTGGCTCCGGTGATCTGTCGAGTCTCGGTAACCGAAGAGGTCCAGTACGGGTCGGGCGCGCGGAAGGAGATGATCGTGGAGAACTCACGTTCGCCGGTTGTCTCGATCCCGTACGTGAAATCGCCTCCGCCCGTGCGGTAGACCTCGGTCTGCCAGCGGGTGTTGTCGTCGTTCTGGAGGGTGAGGGTGCACCTCCCGGCCAGCGCAAGGGCCAGCCGGGAGATGCGGGCCTGGAGGTCGCGACGGTTGCGCGCGAGGATCTCCAGGGGGATGTCGATGTCCCTGGGCAGGACTCGCCTTCGTCGGTACACAGCGCCGTCGCCCGCCCCTTCGAGCCACTGAACGTTGACGGGGGGCAGGCCGAAGCCTGTCGCCCCCGTCGTGGCCTGGTAGCCCAGACCCTTGTCCATGACCTCGTTCAGGTCGAGCGTGTCCGCGCCGCTGCTCAGGAGCAGCTTGGGCACTAGCGGATCACCATCCCATCCGTGCTCGGCTGGCAGCGGCGAACAGATCCTCCTCGGAGCCGAGAGAGGAACCGGGTGCTGCGTAGTAGTTGAGGATCTTCGTGCTGCCGCCGTCGCGGCTGGCGAGGGCCGAGGTGACGGCGGCCGTGACGCCGCGAGACGTGCCGAACGCCTTGAGCTCCGGGGCGTCGAACGTGGTGTCGGCGACATCCTGGGTCAGGCCCTGAAGTGATCGCTTCACCGCGCCGTAACGGGACTCCAGGCCCTTGATGAAGCCGTTGATCACGAGCTGGCCGGCGTTCACCAGGAGGACGCGGTCGAGAGACTCCGGGCCCTTCCAACTCGTCAGCTTGTCGGTCAGGCTGCCGAGGGCGTCCTTGACGTCACCGAACATGCCGGTGATGCCCGAGATGAAGCCCTTGATCAACTGGATACCGGCGTCCTTCAGCGTTGAGCCGATGCTCTTGAGGGCATCCTTGGCCTTGCCGGGCAGCTTCCCGACTTCGGACACGGCCTTGCCGAGCCACTCAGTCACGGTCGACACGAGTCGCGTGAACGCGTCCTTCGTGGTCCGAACCGCGTCGTCCCAGCCGTTGGAGAAGAACCGGCCGATCGCGCGCAGGCCGTCCATCGCCTTCGTCCCCAGACCGGAGAAGAAGGAGGTGAACCCTTCGCTGATCGACTTCCACGCGTCCGAGCCGAACTTCTGCACGGCCTTCCAGCCGGCTTTGAAGCCCTCACCGATCGCGGTCAGGCCCTTCTTCGCTGCGCCGAGGACGCCGACCGAAAGCCACGTGATCAGCGCGCCGAGGATCACGTCCCACAGGCCCTTGAGGAAGGTCCACAGGCCATTCCAGAGATCCTCGAACGCCTTCCACAGGTCGTCCCAGTTGCCGGTAAAGATGCCCTTGAACAGGCCGATCCAGATCTCGAAGTACGCCTTGATCATCTGCCAGACGCCCTTGAAGATCTCGACGAAACCTTCGAGGACCAGGGCGACGCCGTTGATCGCGGTGACCAGCGTTCCGATCAGCAGCTCGGCGATGAACTGGATGATCGGGGCGAGGATCGGCATCAGGAAGTCGATCACCTGCTTGATCGCTTCAAGGAATGGCATAAGCGCCTGGACCAGGCGGTCGAACGCGTCCTTGAGCAGGGGCAGCATCGTCTCGGCGACGCTCTGGATCACTGGGATCAGCGGCAGGATCGCGGCCGTGAGGATCTGGATCAGGATGTCGACCAGCGGCATGGCCGCAGTGACGATCCCGGCCAGGAACTCGGCGACGACCGGCAGGATCGGAGCCAGGCCCGAGATGAGCCCCTCGATCAGCGGGGTGACCGCCGTGAGGATCTGACCGAACGCCTCGGAGACGACCGGAAGGATCACGCTCAACGCCTGGAAGGCCATGCCGAGCGCCTCGGCGATGATCGGCACCAGTGCGGCGATTACCGGCTGGAGCTGCTGGAAGATGCCCGTCAGGGTCGAGCCGAGCAGGTCGATGATCGGCAGAATCGAGGGAGTCAGCGCGGTGAACGCCGCCGCAAGTGGGGTCAGCGCAGCCGCGATAAGCGGGCCGAGCTGGGCCGCGAGCGCACCCATGATCGTCATGACGGAGCCGAGTGCCGCACCCAGCGGGGCGAGCACGGGCAGGACGCCGTTCACTCCGGCCTGGAGGCCGTTGAACAAGGCGTACACCCCGGCGAAGACGCCATCCTGGTTCAGGGCAGCGGCGATGCCGCCGATCGCTGTGCCGAGGATCGTGCCGACCTGGGGGAGGATCTGGGTCAGGAGTCCGACGAACTGCCCGAGGAACGCCTTCAGTTCGTCGCCGCCAGTCTTCGACATGTTGGACATGGCGTCGTGCGCGGCAGTGAACAGGCCGGTCAGCTTGGACTGGACAGCACTGGAGTCGATGGCCTCGTGGATGCCCGCGAGGGTGTTCCGGACCATCTCCAGGGTGGAGCCGCCAGCCGCGGTGGCTGCGCGGGAGATGCCGGCGAAGATGCCGAACATCTCGTACAGCACGCCGCCGAGCGCCTTCAGGGCGTCGATGCCGTCGTTGATCTCCTGGGTGAGGCCGGCCTCGCCCTTCATGTTCAGCCAGTTCGACGCCTTGGTGGCGATGTCGACGAACCACTGAGCGAGCCTCGGGAGGTAGCCGGCGCCGACTTCGCCCAGCACCTTGATGATGTTGGCGAACGCCCCGGTGCCGGTCGTGGCGATCTCGATCGACTTCGAGAGGTCCGCGAACATGCCGCCGAGCGCGGGCGCGAGCGCGGTCTTCAGGGAGTCGGCGAAGCCGCCGAAGAACTGGCCAAGCTGCGTGCTCGTCTTCGCGAAGCCGGACGTCAGCTCAGGGAGCAGGGTGTCGATCAGCTCGCGGATCGGCGTCTTGGCCTCGGCCCAGAAGTTCTTGCTGATCAAGTCCTGGAGCTGTGAGAGCTGGCCCTTGACCTGCGGGAGAACCTTGTTGAAGTCCTTGAAAGCGGCGATGGTTGCACCGACGCCGATCGCCATGCCGCCGAGGATTCCGGGCAGGGCCAGCGACGTTGCGCCGATCTGCGCCAGCGACGCGGACAGTGCGAAGAGGTTGCTCGCGCCCGCGATGGCCCAGGCGGACAGGCCGGCGATGGCGGAAGCCAGCGTGCCGACGATCGGCACCTTCTTGTCGAGGTCCTTCAGGACGTTGCCGAGCTTCTCGAAGGTCTCGCCGATCAGGCCGGCACCTGAGAGCGACTTCAGCATCGCGGCAGCCGTCGCGTACGCGGAGAGCGCCACCTTGGGGAAGACGTTGACCACGCGGTCGCGTGTCAGCCGAGCCATAGCCGCGACCACTCCGGCCACTGCGCCCTTCGACGTTTCGGGCTCGATCTCCGCCTTAAGGCCATCGATCTTGTCCTGGAGATCGTCGATCTCCCGCTCGACCTTCCGCCTGGCTACGGCGTCCAGCTCGGGCGTGATCTTCGCCTTCAGCTCCTCCATCTGGAAGAAAGCTGCTTCGAGCTGCCTCTTGAGCTTGGCGACCTCACCGGTGTCGAGCTTGGGCCTGACCTTGATGTCGGTGAGCATGGCCTTGACTCGATCGGCGGTGGCCTGAGCCTCGGCCAAATCCCAGTTCAGGGCGACTTCGGCGCGCAGATCGAGCCGCTTCTGGATCTCCTCGCGGGCCTTGCGCAGCGACTCCTCGTCCATGCCGACGGAGAGGTTGACCTCCGCCAGCTTGGCCAGCTCGCCGTTGATCTTGGCGAGGGCCGCCTTCAGCGAGGCGTCGTCATCGAAGTCGACGGTCAGGTCCAGGCGTAGGTCGTTGGCGAGCATCTCGCGCACGGCGAGCAGCTCGGCCTCGTCGACATGGACGTCGATCTCGACCTCGCGGAGCTTGGACAGCTCGGCGTCGATCCGGTCGATGGCCGACTTGATCGATGACTGACTCGACTCGTCGATGCGCAGCTTGATCGACTGCACCTCGGCCAGCCGCTCGCGCAGCATGTCGAGGCCGGCGTTCAGATCGCCCTCGTTGAGGTCGATGTTGATGTCGACGGCACCGAGCCGGTTCAGCTCGGACTGGATGCGGGCGATGCCGGCGCGCAGGTCCGCCTCGTTGTCGAGGTTGACCTTCAGGTTGATGTCCTTGAGGGCCTGCTGCGCCTGGGTGTGGATCTTCTCGGCCTGAGCCTTGATCGCGTCGCCGTCGAGGACGACCTTGGCCTTGACCTCCAAGCCGCGCTCGGCGCGCTTGAGTTCGGCGTTGGCCTCTTCCTTGAACTTGCTCGTGTCGGGCAGGATCTTGACCGCTACGCGGCCAACGATCTGCGCGTCTGACATGGGCTTACCTCCGGGCAGTGAGCTGCTTGTAGATCTCCGCCACAGAGAGGCGGCGCTTCTTCTCGCCCTTGTGCGACTTCTTCTTCGCCTTCGGGCGCGGGTACTCCGGGAACTTCGGAGCCCCCTTCTTTCCCCACTGGCCTGTCGCCCGCGTGTTCTGGTTGAGCGCGTCGAAGAGGTCGGCGGTCATGTGCCGGTCGGCGCCCCATCCGAAGTGCTCCCTGCCGCCCGACGCGAGGGCCATGGTCAGAGAGGTGTCTGGGAGCCTCCGCACCAAGAGGTGGACGAGGGCCGGCGAGGGCCCGCGCCCGGCCACCACGTCCGCTAGGTCGATGCCGTAGTGGAAGAGGAGGTCGGGATACAGGCCCTCGCCGTACTCGTCGATCAGGTGCGCGAGGCTCAGGCTTCCCCCGCCTGAGTGCCCGCGCTGTACGTCTCGAAGATCTGCGCCAGGAGCGCGAGGTCGCCACCGACCTGCTCGATCAGCTTCTCGGCGAGCTTCTTGTCCTCCGCCACCAGGCGGATCGCGTCCGCCAGGACGTCGGCCTGGTCCTTGCTGTCGTCGCCGTCGAGGCTGTCCTGGAGGGACGCCAGCTCGTCGCGCTCGGCCTTGGCCAGGCGCAGCGGGTTACGCAGCACGACGGTGGTCTTCTCGTCGAGCTGGATATCGGTGGAGCCGTACTTCGCGTCGGCCGCGGCGCGGATGTCGTCGAGGGAGAAAGTGGCCATGGGGTGCGGACCTCCAGGGAGTAAGGGGAAAGAGGGAAGGCGGCGGACCATGAGGGGAGTGCCTCCGCAGGGGAGGCCCCCAGCGCGTGAGGAGGTCCGCGCACCGCTCACGCGCTGGGGGAGTGCAGGATCAGGCGGCCTGGCCGGGCTCCCACGAGTCGCCGTCCCAGTACGCCTTCGAGGCGTCGCCGAGGACGACGTGCTGACCGGTGGTCCAGGCGGTCACCGGGGATGCGGTCACGCTGGTCATGCCGGCGAGGCTCGCCGGGGCGGAGGCGCCGACCGGGGTGAAGGAACCCGGGGTGCCGGCGGTGGCGCCGGTCGCGGTGACGGTGCCGAGCGGGGTGATCGCGTACGACCAGGCGTTCGCGCCGTGCGGCATCGGCTTCACGCTGAGCGGAAGGCCGGCGAGGGACTCGGTGTCACCGAAGGACAGGTCGTCACCTCGGTAGATCTCGGCCTTGGGGGCGTAGAAGGCGAACACGTTCTCGCCGTCCACGAACACGGCGAGGAAGGCCGCGGTGGTCGGTACCGGGTCGGTCGGGACGCCGACTGAGCCGTCTGGCAGGACGGGCGCGTTCGAGCCGTAGTAGAGCTTCAGACCCTCGACGTCGAACTGCTGGAGCGTGAAAGTCATGGACTCGGTCCGCGCGCTGTACTTCGTGCGGAGGCTCTTGTTCTGAAGCGATCCGATGGTGGTCGCCTCGCCGCCCTCGGAGGTGATCGAGAAGATCTCCTCCAGGCTGGTGTGACCCACGGCCTCCCACGGGGAGAGCGGGGTCAGGAGGTCGGCCGGCATCTCAGTGCCGACGGGGGCGGTCAGGTAGTTGCCCGAGCCGATGACGAGGGTTGCGGCGTCGTTCAGTGCCACTGAGGGGACTCCTCACTCGCGCACGCGAAGAAGCCCCGGTGCGCTGTGCGCGGCCGGGGCCTGGTGCGTGCGGGGTAGCGGTTAAGGGAGGGGGAACGGGCGGGTGCGTGGCTTGCGGATCTCGACGTCGTACTGCGTCTCGTAGCGCCACACACCCGTGGGCAGGTCGGCGTACTGAACGGGCCCGCTCGCCGTCGCCCAGTCGGTAGCCCGCCGAGGGGCGGAGGCGAGGTCCACGCGGGTGATGTGGCCGCGACCGGGATAGACCTTCTGGTTCAGCCACGCTTCGCGCAGGACTACGCGGACCGCCTCGGCGAGGATCGCCGCATCTGCGTCTCCGTCCGGGTCCTCGCAGAAGGTCTGCACGACCACGCGGGCGGAGTCGGTGAATCGGGTATCGCCCGCCCACAGCCCGAAGGACGGGTCGCGGCGGACGAGGACGAAGGGGAACTGCTGGTCGCGCTCGATAAGCGACTGGACCTTGATGCCTGGCAGGCCGTCCCGGAGCACGGCGAGGAGGAGATCCTCGACGGGGGACAGCTCGGCCAGGGCCTTAATCTCCGCGGGAAGGCCGGCCACGGACTCGACCCCCCTTCTTCATGCGGATCTTGACGTGGCGCTTGACCTTGGCCCCGCCCTTGTTCCGGCGTGGCAGTCGCGCGGCGTCGGTGAGGATGTACGAGCCGCCCTTGGCGCCGACCGTGTACTCGTTGACGGTCTCGCCGTCCGGGGACAGGAGGGTCACGTCGTAGGCGTTGCGGCCCAACTCGATAGAGAGGGCCGAGTTCACGTTGCCGCCCTGGCGGCTGGAGGAGACGTCCTCCAAGATCACGTACCGGTCGATCCGGCCGCGATCGGTCTTAATCTCCGCGCCCTTGACGTCGTCCTTGGTGTCCCTGCCCGAGCGCAGTGCCGCGAGGTTCTCCTCTGCGCGTACGCCGATGACGAACTGGCTCTCTTCGACCGCGCCTTGGACGCCGTCCATCATGGCGAGGAACTGTTCGAGCTTCTTGCCCTTGACGGCCTGCTCCCAGTCGATGCTCACGGGCGTTCCCGGATGTCGATCGACCAGTGCCGCGTCTTGCGGGTGCCGTGGTGGTAGGCCGGGGGCGTGACGATGTCCCACTGCGTGCCGAGCACTTCAACCCGCGACCACAAGGTCACGTCGGGTATGTGGGCATCGACGATCATGCGGGTGATGTTGATCTGCTGTTGGCCGGGAACCTCGGCGCGGGCCGAGCGCTGCGGGATGAGCGCGCAACGGACTTCGATCGGGCCCGCAGGGTCGGCCACGAGCATCTTGTTGCCCCGGCTGTCGATGTGCTCGACGGTCTTCCAGACCTTGGCCGGTACGCCGCGCCTGCGCTGAAGGCTGCTCACCAGGGCTCCTGTCCGTCGGCGAACAGGGGGACGTCCTTGCTGTGGGAGGCGGGGACGAGGCCGGCCGAGACGGTGCGGATGGCGCTCTGCCAGGCGGTGACGCCTGCGGTGTAGAGGCCGGTCGAGCGGCCGGCCAGGGAGGCGAGGAGGCGGGTCTCCTCGTCGGTGAAGTAGACCGTGCCGGCGTTCTCGCCTGCGGCGTCGTTCCAGCCGAGAGTCTCGTCGCCCGCGCGGGACTGCGTGTAGCCGTCCGGGTTGGACATGAACCGCTTGCACGCCTTCAGCACGAGGGTGCGCACCATGCGGGGAACGGACAGCTCGGGCCAGTCGCGGCCGTAGTGGGCGGCGAGGTTCGAGGCGTCCTCCAGGGCCGACGTCGCGATGCGCTCCTCGTCGGCGTCCAGCGTCCAGTCGAGTCGCCCCTTCAGGTCGTCAAGGCTGGCGTATGCCACGGTGTCTCCTTGGTCGTCGGGGCGAGCCAGGGTCGAGTGTGGACGTTTATCACACCCGGTCCTGGCTCAGTGGGCTCGATCAGACGGAGGCGCCGTCAGCGGGGCCGGCGATGCCGGTGATCGCAGCCAGCTCCTTCTGCTTCGCGTCCGGGCCGTCCGGGTCCGGCAGAACGTCGTCGGTCGCGTCGAGGTCGAGCTTGATCGCGCGGACGAAGTGCTGGTACTCGGAGACATGCGCCTGGTGGGTGTTGGCGTCGCGGCCGATCAGGTTGTCCTCGACGAGGCGGAAGCCCTTGTAGGTGTTCACGATCGAGCGGTCCGTCATGCGGGTCGCGTCGTAGTCGCGAATCCAGCGCAGAGCCACGCCGTTGTAGGACGCGGCAGCACCGAACGGGACGGACTGCGGGACGGATGGGGCACCGGTCGCGAAGATGAACGCGGAGCCGACCATCGCGACGGCGAAGTCCGCGGGCAGCTCGTTGGAGACGACGATGTTGAAGCCGAAGCGCCGGCCGATGGTGGCTTCCTTCAGCGCGGAGACGGCCTCAGCGTCGCCCACGTTCGAGGCGAGGTTCAGCTTGTCGTCCGAGAGCAGCGCGGTCTCCCAGCCGGAACCGACCAGAAGGGTCCGCTGCTCAGCTGGCACCCGGAGCTTGTTCATGACCTCACGGGCACGGATCAGGGTGCCGCGCAGGTCGCGGCCGGACTTGGCGCCGGCCAGCGTGATCTCGTACGGAGCGTCGAGCAGGTAGTCGACGGCCTGGTACTCCAGACCCTTGCCGACCGCCTCGGTCTGCTTGGCCATCAGCTTGGCCCAGCCGTTGAGGTCGAACGCCTCCTGCTCGTCGGTGAGCTGGACGGCCGAGTAGATGTCGCCGCCGAAGGTGACCTGGACGGTCTTCTCGGCGTAGGTGTCGAACTGGATCTCAGTCGACCGGTCGTTGCGCCACCCGTACGTGCGGAAGGGGAGGACCCCCTCCACCCGTACGTTGATGGCGTCGCCCTTGGCGCCCTTGAACTGGTCGACGCCCTCGCGCTGGAAGACGGCGGGGACGACGAGCGACTCTTCGAGGGCGACCGCTGCGGTCGCGGCGAGCTTCTCCGGCTTGATGACGTCGTGCGGCGTGTAGGCCACGGGGTGGTTCTCCTGTCGGTAGGGGAGGGGGAGGCTCGGCGTGTCTCACTAACACACCTGGGCCAGGAGAGAGGAGGTGTTCAGTAACCGCGCCTGCGCGCGGCACGAGCGGCCTTGACCGGGTCGAAGTCGTCGTTGCCGTCAGGCGGCGTCAGACCTCCACCGAGGGACTCGGGGGCTGGCGGGGCGATGAGCTTTTGAAGCTCCTTCGCGTCCGCCTCCAGCTCCTCGGCCGTCGCGCCAGCCAGGCGCTTTGCCAGGGCCTCGGGCAGCTCGTACTTGGCCGCCACGCTGTTGAGCAGGAGCTGCCGCTCCAGCGTCTCGACCTGCGCCTTCAGCTCGGCCGTGGCCGCCTCGAACTCCTCAACGGTCTTGGCCGAGTCGAGCTTGGCCTGCACGTCCCGGAGCTTCGTGCGGTAGTTGGCCGCCTCGGCGTTTGCCTCGGTCAGCTTCTTGCGCAGCACGTCGGCCGGGACTGAGTCGTCGGCCGGCTTCTGCTCCGTCTCGTCATCCTTGGGGACCTCGTCCTCCGGGGTCGTCTCGACGGTCTGCTCGGTCTCGGTGCTGGGGGTTTCCTGCTCGGGCACGCTCACGCCTCCTGGACGCTGGGGGGTGTCTGCCGCGCCTCCTGGGCTGCGGTCTTCTGTTCTTGCCGGATGAACCGGCGCCAGGCGGACACAGCCGCCTTGCCGGAGAGGCCCTTCGTGACCTTGGGCCACAGCGCCTCATACCGGCGGTTCAGCTCGTAGAGGTCCGAGCTTCCGTACTGCTCGCGCGAGAAGATCGGCTCGGCGTAGCAGTTGCAGTTGTCGTGGAACTTGTCGCCGTCCGCGTACGTGCCGGACTCCAGGTCGGCGAGGGACGGGCCGGCCTTCTTCTGGGACCGGTAGACAGCACCGCGGGAGATGAGCATCGCGCACCACCCACAAGGGGTGCCGGTGCGCGAAAGTCTGATGTAGCCGATGACGAGACGGTCCTTGGCCATGTGGTTCCAGACCGTTGACCGACCACCGTTGTTGGCGATGCGCGCCGCCGCCGCGGCCTGCCTGGCGCCCGCCTGACGGTGGGCTTCCTCACGGGCCTTGTCGACGTCCTTCGCGGACTCGTTCTCGTCGAGGCTTGAGGTCTTGCGCTCCAGGTTCGCCGGCCCGAGGAGATCGAGGATCAAACTCGCCTCGTCCTCTGCCTCGCGCTCGATCCGTTCCTCGTCCTCACGCAGACCGGGTAGCTCCTCGACCAGGATCTGGTCGTCGCCCAGGTCGTCGTCGACCTCCTGGGTCGAGTCGTCCTGGCCCTCCTCGCCGGCGTCCACGGACTTGCCGCTCGCGGCCGGCGAGGAGGTGATGGGAGCGGAGAACGCCGAGTCAGACCGCTCCTCCAGGGAGCCGCCTTCGACATCTCCGACCAGCGCGGCGAACTCTCGCCGCAGAACGTCCAGAGTCACGTAGGTGGGCTCTGGGTGGTACGGGTCAGCAACCGTGGTCCCGGTCCGCAACGCGCGGACCAGACGGTAGTAGGCGCGGGCAAGATCCCGGCTCATGCGGCGCCGGGTCATCACCAGCGTGATGGCGCGACGCAGCCAAGCCGTGGAGGTGGCGGCCCTCGCGGTAACGGGGACCGACTGCCACAGCTTCAGCGCCTCCTCGACGGTGCCGGCCCCGATCTGGGTCAGCGCCGCCTGGAAGGCGACGGATGCGCTATCAGCCTCAGCCTGCCGGGCTGGACTCGTCACGCGGCAACCGCCTCGACTTCAGGCGTCGCCGGTATGGATGCTACGGACGGGGTGGCCCGCGTTAGCGCGTTGGCGAGCTGGCCCACGGAGTCGTCGTCCTCGGCCATGTCCAGCCAGTCTTCGTACTCCTGCTGGGTCACACCCGGGACGCGCTTCCACAGGCCACGCTTCGGGATACCGAGCTGCTCGGCCAGCTTGCCCAGGGCGTCAGCGGCCTGCGCGAGCGAGCGCGACTCCATGTCCCGCCACTGCACCTCACCGCTGAAGTCGTCGGCGGCGGAGGCGTTGCCCTCCAGCTCGCCGGCCAAACGGAAGACCCTCTCCCACGATTCGCCGAACCCGTTGCGGAATTCGGCGATCTTGCGGGCCAGGGCCACC
Source organism: Streptomyces sp. NPDC048623 (assembly GCF_040650755.1). Classification (NCBI taxonomy): domain Bacteria; kingdom Bacillati; phylum Actinomycetota; class Actinomycetes; order Kitasatosporales; family Streptomycetaceae; genus Streptomyces; species Streptomyces sp. NPDC048623. Next base: position 52,466 of record NZ_JBEZHV010000021.1, on the reverse strand, counting down.
TCCGCGGCGAGGAGGGCCTCTGCTGACAAGTTGGCGATCTGCCCCAACATCATGTGGGGAGGGGTCTGCGAGATCGCGGCCCAGTGCCGGATCGACATGTCGATCGACTCGATGAAGCCCCCGAGCGGGGTTTCGTCCAGGCTGCCGAACTTGACGTCGGGGTCCTCGGCGAACAGGAAGCGGCGCGCGTTGTGGAAGACCGCAGCAGGAACGGGGTTGCCGTTCTCATCGAGCTTCACCTTCGCGCCGACGACCTCGCCACCCTCGACGACCGGCTCGGTCTGCATGGGCGGCGCCATGCCGGTGACCGTGCGGACCTTCACCGAGGCGTAGGTCTGGGCGACGAGCAAGTCGAAGATCGTTTGGTTGATGCGGTTCTGGAGCGGGATCATCGGCTCGACGACACCGACCGTGCGACCCTCCAAGTCGACGGACGCGGCGAACCGGGTGACCGGACACTCGCTCGCACCATGCGCCTTGCCGGCCGCCACACTGATTCCGTCTGGGTCGGTCAGCGACTTGAAGCTGACCGCGTACTCGCGCTTCCCGTCCCACATGCGGGCCTTGCCCGGCACGTCTGGCTTCGCCCAGGACACGATGGTCAGCGCCGCGTAGGGCGTCTCGTCGTTCGCCGGGTCCTCGTACAGGGCCGCCGTCTTCTTCGCGGACAGGCCCTTGGAGACGACGCCCTTCTTCGTCTTCTCGGTTAGGACGAAGCTGTGGCCGTACGACAGTGCACCCCGATAGATCGCCGCCTGGCGCGCGTCGAGACGTGAGTGCTGCCAGTGCGCCCACTCCGTAGTGGTGCTGGTTGGCGCGGCCGGCAGGTCCGAACCGCCCGCGCCGGGACGGAAGCCGTCCACGTAGAGGGCTTGAGCCGGCGTCCCGATCAGGAGCGGCATCCAGTTCGAGATCGACCGCTTCGCGAGCAGCTTGTACTCGTCGTCGGCCTGCGGGGGCATGTACGGGTCGTCGTGCTTGCCGTGCACGTAGTCGTCGATCCGCTGGAGACGATGCTCGTCGCGGTCGAGGATGGCGAGGAGTTCCTTCGCCAGCGATGCGGGGCTGGTGTCGGCCATGGCCTCACCACCTTCCATGTCTCACTATCACACGGCTACATGAAGTAACCGCGACCGGTGCGAGGACGGACCTTCTTGCCGCGGGCGCGCAGGTCATACAGCGCCTCGTGCGCGAGCATCAGGGCCGCGTAGGCATCGACCTTGCGGGGGCTCTCGCGCGACTCCTTGCCGAACGAGATGCCGTAGTTGTTCGTCCGGCGCCGGGCGTTCAGCGTGTGCCGGCGCAGCGCCAGGTCCCCGTCGTAACGGAGCTTCCGGTCGAAGATCGAGCGCATCAGGCGCTCGTGCGCCATCGTCGAGGACTTCAGCGAGGAGCGCATGTCCCAGCCAATCGCGTCCTTCGAGGCCGGTGATTTCACCGCCAGGCCCTCGCCGTACGTCTCCGACCACTCGGAGATGTACGACTCCCACAGCGCCACGTCGGCGTAGAAAGCGCGCACGTTGTGCACCCGGAACGCGTCGTGAACCGCGGAGTCGACCGCGGCCCGAGGTACCACCCAGCCCTCACCGCGAGGGCCATCGGGCTTCTCCCACAGGCCGAGGACGAAGGCGCACATGTCCTTGACGCGGATCGCGACCAGGGCGGTCGCGTCGTCCGTCTTGCCGCCGTCGAAGCCCATGACGATCTCGTCGCCCGGCGCCAGGACCGCGCCCTCGTGGAGGATCTCGGCGAGCTGCTCGGGCCCGTACAGGGCGTCTTCCTCGGCGACGATCTGGTTCAACCACATACGCCGCGACCGCGAGGCCGAGATCGTCGTGTCGAGAACCGACTGGATGATCGTCTCCGCGACCAGCCAGACAGCGTCACCGCGGATCTTCGGCAGCACGATCCGCAACGCCTCGGGCGTCAGCGGAGTCTTCGGGTGCGCCTCGATCGAGTCGTAGAGGAAGCCGATGTCGATCGCCTTGCCCTCGCGGATCTTCTCGAAGGCTTCGCGCATCCGCTCGGCGACGCTGTCCTCGCCCGGGAGGTAAGCGTTCGTGATCGCCAGATAACGACTGTCCTGCTTGGTGGCGTTACCGTCGATCGTCTCGTACATCTTGTGACCGGTGTTCCCAACGACCCAGTGATGGGTTTCGTTGAGCAGTACGAACGTGGTCCGCTTCCCTTCGAGGGCGCGGTACGACGACGTGACGGCTTCGAGCCGGCACTTGCCACCGTTGGCGCGAATCAGGACTGCGCCGTCCTTGATGTTGTACTTGGCCTTGAACTCGTCGCTCATTAGCGAGGGGATCAGCGCCATCGTGTTCGTGGTCTGCGACTGGTTGACGGCCGTTACCTGGACCCACGCACGCGGGTGGGCCACGCCAACCGGCTCGCCGGTCTCGTCCCAGTGGGAGAAGCGCGACGGCCCACACAGCTCGACAAGGCAGAGCACGGCGAGCAGGGGGTCCTTGCCCCAGCCCTTCATCCGCTGCAACACGCCCTTGCGGGCGGTGAACCTGCCGCTCTGATCCACGGCGTACCAGTGGAGGACGAAGCGGAGCTGCTCCTTGGTGAACTTCCAGGGGCCGCCGTCCTCCGCGCGGAGCCACTCCGCACACCAGCCGGCGATCTGCCATCCGAGAGTCTTGTGGGGCAGCACCCAACGCCCGAAGGTGTCGCGCTGCCAGGTGGGACCGATGAACTCAGGCTCAAGAAGGTCGATCTCCTCAACAGTGAGCGGCGATGCAGCCACGGCTCACCTCCGAGGACATGCGGACAGGGCCGACCGAGGCGGATAGACTCAAGTCGCCCAAAAAATCCTGTGGTTCATGAAGAGGGTGCGGCGCTGATCAAGGCGATACCGGACGCGCGCCCCTGTTTAGGGGGCCGGGGGCGGATGTCTCGGTGCCTTCGCCGAACACCTCTCTGAAAGGAGCTACATGGAGCTGGCGGGTTGGGTGACTGTGGGAACGGCTGCGGTCGTTGGGGGCTTCACTGTTGTGGGGCACCTCTTCGACCAGGTTCCCGCCCTCTCCCAGAAGATGATCACCGCGATCCGGTCTGTTCGCGCAGTGCGCGACGAAGTCAAGGCCAGTCGAGAGTGATCACGAGCCCCGCTGGCGAGAGCCCCGACTCTCCAGCGGGGCTCACTGCTAGAGCCCGAGATCCTTCTTGTAGTCGGCGATGGCCAGGACCGCGGCCGGCGTCTCTTCCGGCTCGGGTTCCTGAAGTTCGATGCGCACGCGGCGCCTATCTCCCTCGGCAACCAGGAGTCGCTCGAAGGCGGAGTAGATCGTCTGGAGCATCTGCCCCGATCTCTTGCCCGACTTCTTGTAGTGGGAGAGGTCTTCGCACAGTGAGTACGCGAAGGCCCAGTCGGAGTTTTGGTAGAAGTCCGCCTGCCCGGAGGACTTCAGCGAGTCCCACAGCCGGCGCGCGATCGGGTGCCAGTCGCGATCCGCGTTCGGGATCTTGACCGGCTTCATCTCGCCCCTGGTCACCGACTGCTGATCGGCGCCCTTACGCGACCGGGGGCGCGCGAGGTCTTCTTCACGGTTTGGAACGGGGCCACGAGCGCCCACCGGCCACCTCCTTTCAGGGCAGGATGCCGAGGGCGTCCCGTCACACCAGGCCGCCCGTCAGGAAGTGCACGGATAGCCAGGCCATGAACGCGAGCAGCGCGAAGCGGCGCAGCCGGACCCAGCCGGTCGGTTGACCCGCGGCCTTCGCGATCCGGGCCGTCCCGAACCACTTCCATACGTGTTCAGAGAGGGTGTCGCCCTCGGTCTTGTTGAAGAGGGCCCTGCCCTCGATCGCACAGAAGGCCGCGAGCCATCCGACCCACAGCCAGGACCAGATGGTCACGCGGTAGTTCCTTCCGATGAAGTCGAGCCCCTCGGGGTAACGAGCCGAGGGGCGAGGCACCGCGCCAGGGGAGAGGAGGCCCTGGGGTGCCGGCTGGCGCTCAACGAGCAGGGGGAGGAACTCGGAGCTGCCAGGTCTTACAGGAGGCCCGGGTGAGCCTCGTCGCGTCGGAACCGCTTGCTGATCTGCCGGCGCTTGCGGGCGCTGGCCTCGGCTCCTTCGCGTGATGATTTCCGCTGGTGATGCCATCCGCAGAGCGATCGAAGGTTGGCTTCTCGATGATCGTCACCAGCGATGATGTGGTCCACGTCGGTGGCCAGCTCGTCGCACCGCACGCCGTACTGATCACGCGCTGTGCAGCGATGCCCGTCCCGCCGAAGGACTCGGCTCCTGATCCGTTCCCAGTCTGCTGGGAGCCGGCTCCGCCGGTCTGAGTCACGCCACTGAGGCACGATCACCTCCTGGCCGTGGAAGCTGATCCCCTCGACGACGTCCTGCCTGAAGAGGCAGCTGCTCAAGGCTGTCGACCCGAGGGGAAGTCTGTAGAAGTACGTGGCTGCGTTCAGTGGGCGCTTCGCGCCCTGACTGGCAAGCCCGCACTACGTCAGTCGGAAGCGACTGGCGAGGCCCGACAGGGCCTCCAGCCTGCAAGCTCGTCTCGCCGTCTAACGTCTTACATATATAGGGATGCAAACGATCTTGGCCCGTTTGCGGGCCACTCCCCGTGACGCCTGTCACACTTACACACTGGCCAGTCAGAAGACTGCGCCGCCTCGCGGCGGCGGTCCCGAGCTGGACTCGACGGCGGTGAGGTAGCGAAGCGGCGAAGCCGCGGAGCGCCCTACCGGGCGCACCGAGCGGTGCCGGCTCACCAGGCCGGGGCGGCGTAGCCGCCCATGTAGTGCTGGCCGACTGACGGATGGGCGCCGCTTCGGCGGCGCACCGATGGGCCCACTGTGTGCAGCGCTCCGCGGCGCTCCGACGGTGGCTCTGGCCTGCAACGATGCGCTCCGGGGCGATGCGGCCGGCGCCCCTGATCGACTCTGAAACCGTGGCGCGATCTTGGCTGCTATCACGAGGCGATCGGGAGCCGCACGCCGAAGGGGTCATGCCCCCACCCCCTGCCCGCGCCCTCGGCCTCTGCTACTCTCGCGCGCCCGTCACGCACGCCGCGCCGCGCAGTCAGGGCAGCCGCACGCGACCGCGTCACGGCCGATCGGACCGGGGCCGGGCCATCTACCTAGAGACCCCGCGAACGGGCGCGAGAGAGCCGCTCAGACCGCCGCTGACCTGCACGTTTGGCGCTCGGTGTGTTGGTGTGACAAACTCTGACCCGTCGCCAGGCAGTACGGCGACACGGAGACCCCCACTGGGAGCGCCCAGCGCAACGCACCACCCGCCGGGAACCGGTAGCGCGGATAACGTTGGTCTCACTTGCACACCCGGCCAGACTCGACTAGGGTCTAGCCAAGTCCCCAGGGATGACCGGGGCGGCCACGCAGAGAGAGCGTGAGTCGACCGGACCCAATGGGGACTAACCCAAAGTCAGAGTGTGATAGTCTGACGAAAGCGCAAGGCCCCCAGGGTCAGCGCACACGAGCACTGCATGTCGCTCACCCCGGCCCCCGCAAGGGATGTCGCAGCCGCAAGGTGTGGGGCGAGTAAGAGGATTCGGTCATAGGCCAAGGAAGTGCGGCGAGCGCCGTGGGGAGGGCACCCTTCCCTAGCTCAAAGTGCCAGTCGCCCCCACCATGGGGCGGTGAGCGTTCCGTGATCACCTGTAGAGGTACAGCCTCCGAGAGTGGGACCGGCCCGTAGGGGTCGGAGCTAGCCCACCGTTGCACGACCTGGCTCCCTGCCCCCTTGTGGGGTGGGCGAGACCTAGGGCGGGTGTCCGCCGTGGGTTGCCGGTAGTCGTGCGTCGACCGTGAGTGCCGGGGCTTCGACCGCCTGCCGGACGGGATGGGGAACCTGCCCAGACCGACCGCCGGAAAGCGGGCCAGAGAGAGACTGGCCCTGCCGGATAAGGGGAGGGTCGGAGCCCGCCAGTCCACGCCGTGAGCAGCCAGTATTGAACGCTCCGGGAGGCGACTGGTGAACCTCGCCCAGTAAGACCCGCAGCGCCCCGGCCCGCATGGGCCGGGGCGGGAATCGAGAGGATTCCATGCAGCCCCCGGTCTGCCCGTAAGGGTGTGGCCCGCGCGTCATGGCGTGAGGGGGCACCAGGTCCCGGCCGATCGGCGGTTGACCTAACCCTAGATGTGATAGAGAGACAAGGGTCTTTCGTCGCCGCGACCGAAGGAGGATCGTGCCCGTATCGCTCGACAAGGCCACGGACTACCTGTGCCTGGCCGATGTTGCTCGCGAAGTTGGAGTCACCCGTGCCTGCGTCACGAACTGGCACAAGCGCCATCAGGACTTCCCTGAGGTCCAGTCGCTTGGCGGCATGGCGTACGTCAAGCGGGGCGAGCTGTACGCCTGGCTGAACAAGGGCGACCGGTGGTCGCGCATCCGCCTTAACCAGGAACGTGAGGCCGTTGAGCCGCGCAAGCCGCGCGTTCGCCGCGACGCCGGCGAGCTTCGGCGACTCATCGCGGACCACGAGGCCGCCTTGGTGCGCCTGCACCGTGAACTGCGCCGCTCGCTCGGCTGACATGTGATAGACGTACAACGAAAGAGGGAGATCATGCGTAACCCGTTCGTGCCCCACCCGGTGCCCAGGATCGAGCACCGATACGAGCTCCGCTTCTACTTCTTCGGCGAGGGCGAGCCCTCCATCACGGAGCTGGGTGCCCGCCGGTCGGTCGCCGCCCGCGCCATCCGTGCCATCCGCCAGGAACGGGAGAAGGGCCACGACGTGCGCCTGGAGGTCAAGCACAAAGCCTCCTATGTCGAGAACGACGAGACCCTGTGCTTCGGCTGCATCGCCCGCCCCACCACCTGGGAGTGGGACTGCGACGGGCGGTATCGCACGGTCACGTGCGACTCCGATCAGTGCGACTGGTGGTCCTCGGTTGAGGCCCGCAAGAAGTAGGCGTCGACCATGGTCGGCAGGGCGTGAGTAGCCACATCCCTGGTGCAAGTCCGGGGCGCCCGCTCAGCAGATCCATGTGTGATAAACAAACATCGCATCGGAGGACCCCCAGTGATCCGACACGCCACCGCCAGCCGCTACAAGTTCGCCCTTCGATCGGCCCGCGCTCTTTCCGGCCGCATTGCCGACGCCACCTCGAAGCCGGAAGAGATGCCGGACGACGCGCGGTACTTCCTGTCCGCCGACAGTCAGGCCGGCTTCGGGGTCACCGCTGACGGCACCCTCATCGGACTGTTCTCCCTCGTTAAGGGCAGAGGTGCGCCCCTCGTCCAGGCCGCCATCGATCACGGCGCCCACCTGCTCGACTGCTTCGACGGCTTCCTGCCGACGTACTACCGCGGCTTCGGCTTCGTCGAGACCGAGCGCGTCCCCAACTGGACGCCCGGCCAGCCCGACGTCGTCTTCATGGCCCTGCCCGTCCCCGCGCAGGCCGCTGCATGACTCACCGGCTCCGCCGGTAAGGGAGAGCGGCACACCCCGGGCGTTCGAGTCCCCGGCTCCCGCTGCCTCTGCACACACCGAGTGTGATAGAGAGACCGAAAGGAATGAGTGATGACCGTGTCCTTCGACAAGGCCGCCGTCCCCACCGCCCAGAGCGTTGCGGCCCTGGAGATCGAATTCCAGAAGACCCGCGATGCCTTGGAGCTGATGACCCACGAACGGGACACCGCACTTCGCCAGATCGGCCAGCGCGACGCCGCAATCTCCAACCTGCGCGAGAAGGTCGAGCGCGAAGGCGGCGAAGCGTACGCCGCTCGCAGCAAGTTCGCCCAGCTCCGCACCGAGGCCCGTGCCCTCCTGGTCAAGCTGATCGACGAGCACGGCCTGACCGAGCATCGCGAGGCCATCTCCGAGCAGGCCGAGGCCATCGGGTTGGACCCCCTGAGCATCAGCTACAAGGGCACGCTCACCGTGCGCTTCAACTTCGAGGGCCTCCAGAAGGAGGACGGCTCCGACTTCACGGAGGACGACGCCCGGTACTGGCTTGAGGCCAGCCTCAGCGCTCGGGGGGACTTCGAACTCCGCGATTACGACGCCGACTTCGGCGACATCGAGCTTGAGCTGGAGTAACCCAGCGACCTCCAGGGGGAGCGGCCCACACCGAGCGTTCGAGTCCTCGGCCCCCACCAGGACGGCAGGCATCGCCTCCAATCCTTCAACCCCACCTCACCCACTCGAAGGGACACCCATGCCCTCCCTCGACCGCGACACCCTGACGGAGATTGCCGAGCACGCCCTGACCCGCCCGGCCGACGCCTACTTCTGGGATGACCGGCTGTTCACCACCCACGGCGCGGTCCTGCACTGGGCCGAGCGGAGCGACGACCTCCTGGAGGAGTCCAACTACCTCTCCGCCCTGGACCGCATCCGTGCGGCTGCCAACGCTGGCCGGCCGGACGCGGAGGTCTCGGACGAGCACGTCATCGACGGGTCGTCCCGGCACTTCGCCTTCGGCTCCCTGCGCACCATCTATGTCCAGGTCTACGAGGGTGGATGCCCGGCCGACTGCGAGGGACCCGGCCGGTTCGAGCACGAAGACCACTGCACCCAGAACGAGAACGATCGGTACTGCGCGATGTGGTGCCGCGTCGAGTGCGACGGCGAATGCAACGGTCCCCGCACCTTCACCCCGGCGTTCGTCGAGGCCGCCGAGATCATCAGCGGACTCCAGGATTACCCCTTCGTCGACGAGTCGGACCACTCCGAGCGCGAGTACGAGCGGTTCCAGTCCAACGTGAACGAGGCCCTCTCGGACGCCCAGCGGGAGTACGACTACGACTCCGAGCAGCAGACCGCCGACATCGGCCAGCGTGCGTACGAGGAGCTGGGCGAGCTGTACGGCCAGCTTGCGGACGGCGCAGTCGACTCGGACAAGGTCGCCGACTTCTACCGCGAAGCGCGAGACGCCTACTTCAGCGAGCTGGCGAACGAGCACCTGAACGCGCCCATCGAGGGCCAGCTTGCGCTCCTCGCAGCCTGACACTCCCACCCCCAGGGCGAGCGGCACACACCGGGAGTTCGAGTCCCCGGCGCCCACCATCGCGGACGCCTGTCCCGCGAGCAGCACCCCAAGGAGAGACCGTGTCCATCTCTACCAGCCTGCTGGTCGAAGCCTTCCGCCCGCTCGCCGGCGTCTTCGGCGACGGCATGACCGCCGATAGCGTCGGCTCGAAGTTCACCTGCTCCGAGGCGAACGACATCGCCCTCGCCCTGCATGTGTCCGGCCACGAGGAGGCCGCCGTGACCTGGCTCCTGGGCCACGCCGAGGGTGAGGACTGGGATGACCTGCACGCCCACGAGTACGACGAGACCCAGGGCGACCGCGACCGCGACCAGCCCCGCCTGTTCGACGAGGACGAGATCCGCGACTACCTGCGCGACCTGGCTGCGGACTACCTGGACGCCCTCCGCGTCATGGCGGCCTCCTGATGACCGGCACCGCCACCGTCAGGCTGCACATCGAGAACCGGTACGAGTCCGGCATGGAGATCGTCACCACTCCGACCGTGACCGTCCCGATCCCGGTCCCCGCGGAGGGCACCGAGGCCCGCGAAGAGTGGGACTACGACCACATCTTCCCCCACACCGGCACCGGCTGGACGGAGGGTGACTCCTGGTACGACGTCGAGATCGTCGAGTCCACCGCCCCCGAACTGCGCGGCATGACCTTCGAGTTCGGCTACTGAGCGAACCCTCACACGCAGGAGCCCAATCATGCTCAAACCTGGCTACACCAGCCTTGACCCCGACTGGCTCGCCCCACTACGCGAGCGCGTCGCAACCGAAGCGCCCGAGGTCGACTTCTTCGTCCACGTGGACAGCGCGAACCACTTGTCGCTGGAGAAGATCATCGTGCCACGAGAGAAGCGCAACCAGGGGATCGGCTCGCGGGTCATGACCCTCCTCATCACCGAGGCCGACCTTCGAGGGGTGACCATGTCCCTCTCCCCGACCCGTGAATTCGGCGCCACCAGCCTCGACCGCCTGCGCCGGTTCTACCGCCGGTTCGGCTTCTCGATGAACGGCGGGCGCATCAAGGACTACACCACGAGGCAGGCCATGCTCCGTCTTCCTGCCGGACCGGAGGGGACTGACCGATGACCGTCGTGCTGACAGACCGCATCGCCGAGGCCGTAACTGACGAGAACGTGCAGGGCATCATCGACGTTGCCGCGTACGGAGGGATCACTTACTGGGCGATCGAACCAACGGCCGCGGAGCGGGCCGGCCTGCCCTCCGACAAGCAGTACGTCATCGTCGAGGGCGAGGAGGATCAAGTCTTCGGAGGAAGCCGCGAGGTCGAGGCCGTCCACTACCTGAGCCGAGCCCAGATACGGGTCGCATACGCCAAGCTCCTGGACCTGAACCAGGAGTACGTGAACCGCGAGTACCACGGCTACATCATCCAGTCCTGGATCGATCGGGAAGAGCTGCACGGGATCGACGTCGCGCACATCGACGCCGGGGCCGCTGACATCATCGTGCAGGTCGCGATCTTCGACGAAGTTCGCTACGGCTGAGTGTGATAGACAGACCAGTGTGTTAGGTTGGCAACACCAGCCCAGGGAGACCGGCAGACGCCGGGGTTCGAGTCCCCGGCTCCCGCCATCGCGGACAGTCCGCGAGCAGTGGCCCGAAGGGCGCAAGCACGATGAAGATCGAGCGCGAGGCGTACGAGTACGAGGTCGAGGGCGGCACGCTGTACGTCACCATCGAGATGGCGAAGCGCAAGACCGAGATCGACTGGAAGAACGACGAACGGCAGACGATCGAGACGTTGATCCCTCGCGTCCGGATCAGCTCCGACCCCGAGTTCAAGAGCGAGGTCGAGCACGGCTTCCTGAAGGTCCGGGGCCGGAAGTACACCACGGAGTACACCTACGACCGCCTGCCTGACGGGCAGGGGCATCTCGACCGGCACGGGCTGACGATGAACTGGTCGACCGACGTCGCCAGCTACGCCCGAGGTCGCCGCAACGACAAGGGCAAGCAGCTTGACTACGAGACGGCGACCTACGGCGTGCTCGCCAAGCTGGAAGTCGCGACGCTCAAGAGGTTCGAGGCCGAACACCCCGACTGGAAGACCGAGAGCATCCGTCTCCGCTTCGAGTGGGAGCGCGACTCGCACGACGTCAAGGCGAAGCAGCTCCAGGAGCGCGCCGAAAAGGAACAGGCCGAGGCATCGCGCTGGCAGAAGCGCATCGACGAGCTGGCTGCCTGACCTGAACGACTGACGGGAGCGGGGCCGAGGTGAGATCGGCCCCCCTCCCTACCTCCAACGATACGAGAGGGCCCGAGATGGGACGCATGAAGGACATCGCGATCGACCTGATGAGCTACGAGCTGGACGAGTTGGACGACCACGAGACGCTCGACCTGTTCGCCACCCTGATCCGCAGCGGCATGGCGTGGACCCTCCAGGGTTCCTACGGCAGGACCGCGGACCGTCTGATCGAGGCCGAGCTGATCACCAAGGACGGCGAGGTCATCCCCGAGGAGCTGGAGGAGCTGGTCGCATGACCGCCCCGAAGCAGCTCGCCTCACGGGTCGACGCCAACCTGGCCCGAGCCCTCCAGATCCTCGCCCCGACCGGCCTGACCCCAAGCGAGATCGTGAAGCGGGCGGTCACCCAGTTCGCCGAGGTCTACATGACCGCCGTCAACAACGGGGTCGCCAAGCCCAACGAGATCCCGATGCTCATCGCCTACCAGTACCGGCTCCCGCCCCTTCCGCAGCCGCCCCGAACCGGCGCCCTCCGCCTCCCCTCGCTCGGCCTGAACTCCAAGGAGAAGCAGTCATGAAGCTGTCCACCGCCGCCATCACCGTCATCGCCGTCGTCTCGGCCCTCGTCGGGGGAGTGGGAGTAGGCGTCGCCCAGGAGACCAGCCAGCCCGAGCCCGCCGGTCAGTCCGAGATCCTCGTCGCCACCGTCACCACCCCGCAGCTCCCGACCCGGCCGTGCCCGGAGGAGGACACCGACTCGAACAACTGCTTCTGGGACGCGGCCCGGCGCGGGAACGGCGAGGGTCACTCGTACTGGGTGGACGCCGAAGGGAAGGTGACCTACCTCGACCAGAAGTTGAACGTCGAGGCCGAGCGGGCCGCCTGGGCTCAGGAGAGGCAGAAGGCCGGCCGGGAGGACTGGGGCACCGTCTTCGGGCACCGGCTGTGCTGGGCGAAGGTCGGAGACACGTCGTACATCGAGTGCTTCGACGGATTCCGCGAGACTTCCTGAGATCCAGGTGTGATAGAGCGACAAGCTCAGGGTGACCGGCAGACACCAGGCGTTCGAGTCCCTGGCACCCGCTCCCCGAACCATCCCACGAGCGAGAGGGCCACGTCCGTGAAGTGCTACGTGACCAGCAGTGCAGGCGTGCAGTGCAAGAACGACGCCCGCCACAGTGACGGGCTGTGCATGGCCCACCGAACTCGCATGGCCCGATGGGGCCATGTCGGCAAGGACATCCCGATCCGCGAGTACGTCCGCACCGCCGAGATAGCCGCCGCCCCGAAGTACCTGAAGGGTGAGAGTGACGAGGAGAAGTTTGCCAGCGCCGTGACCTGGTCCGGTGGCCACCAGCTCTGGACCGGCGGCGTCTGCAAGGCGACCGGCCTCGGCCAGCTCAGCTACAACGGCTACAACCAGACCGCCGGCCGGGTCGCATGGCTCATCGCATTCGGCCCCCTGCCCAAGGGCACGCGAGTTTCCCCAACCTGTGGAGAGCGGCTGTGCGTTCGCATCTCCCACCTTCAGGTGACGTACGCGAACGGCGAGCACTACATCAACCTGACCCCGGTCGAGCTGGAAGAGCTGGCGGGTGCCGCGTGAACGGCTGGAGGTACGTGAACGGCGAGCCGCACTGGCGGTCCGACATCGAGACCGCGATGGCCAAGATCACCAGCGGACTGTACGGCCAGGAATACGAGGACCGGCGCCAGGAGCTTGACGAACTGGTCGATGCCGTCCGCCGAGAGTGGGCCGCGAAGCTCCGCACCCACGAGATCCCTGACGTGACGGGCCGGAACTTCTACGTCCCCCTCGGGGTGACGTACGCCGCCGATCTGCTCGACCCAGACCAGGAGGACCCGAAGTGACACACGCACTGCTCGTAGGGCTGGCCGGCTACGCCCGGTCCGGCAAGGACGCGGCGGCACAGGTGCTCGTCGAGGGAGGCTGGAGGCGCGACGCCTTCGCCGACCGCCTGAAGGCGTTCCTGTACCGCCAGAACCCGCTCGTCCCCACCCACACCGGAGTCCCGCCGGTCCGCCTGGTCAACCTGATCGCTGCGTACGGCTGGGACGGAGCGAAGGACAGGTTCCCCGAGGTTCGGCGCCTGCTGCACGCCACGGGTACCGACGCCGGCCGCGTGACGTTCGGCGAGGACATCTGGGTCGAGGCCCTGTTCAACGACTACGAGCCCGAGCGCGAGGCCCTGGTCGTGAGCGACGTCCGCTTCCCCAACGAGGCACGAGCCGTCCAGTCCCGCGGAGGCGTAGTCATCTGGATCGACCGGCCCGGCGTCAGCCCGGCCAGGGATGCGCGCGGCGTGACTTACGCCTCCGAAGTGGCCCTGAAGAACTGGAAGTTCGACGCAGTCCTCCGCAACGACGGAGACCTCGACGACCTGCGTGACCGCCTGCTCGGCGTGACCGTCCTTGCCGGCCACTTCTCCTCTGCCGCCTGATGTGAGTGTGATAGAGTGACAGCCATCAAGCGGATCGCAGAACTCGACGCGCTGCCCGATGGCACGGTCGTCGTCGGCCTCGATCCCCAGGCCACCGTCGTGCACAAGCGGGCCGGCCACTGGATCGATCTCTGCAAACCCTCCGGCACCACCTGGAACGTTCGTACCTACGTCATGGCCCGCCGCTACGGAGTGCGGGCAGTCGCCGAATCCGAGAGGACCACCGAAGTGGGCACCACCGAGACCACCCTCAGCGTCACTGACCAGCTCCGCGCCCTCATCGACCACTATCAGGGCCGCGAGGACGCGCGGACCAGGTCGATCCAGTCCTTCCTCAACGAGGACGGCGACCTCGACGAGGGCAAGTACACCTGGAGCGAGTACGACCAGGCGACCGATGACTCCTCGCACGCTGCCCGCGATGACCTGGGGAACCTTCTCGGGGAGCTGGCCGGCCTTCTGCCGGACCAGGTGTGATAGAGAGACTGATGTAGCAGTGAAGGCAACGATGAGCAGGGACGGCCGACTTCGCTTCGACCTGCGAGTGACGCATCGGGTTGGGCTTGGAGAAATGGCCACCGCACTGGCCGCCGCCTACCGGTATCACGACGTTCAGGACGACGGGCCGCTGGGCGACCTGGGCAAGGCCAAGATGCTGGCGGCCGTCAGGCGGACGCTCGCCGAGCGAGGCTCCGACTACCTCGAAGGGTGGTCCGACGATCTCAGCCCGGCCGATACCGAGCTGTGGTGGGACTGGGCGGAGGCGCAGGTGCTCCGTCACTTCCCCGAGCTGAGCGAGGAGGCCAGCCACTGAGGATCACCCCCCGAAAGCACGAGATCCAGGCGCTCGTCGACATCCTGACGGACCCGGGATTCGAGAAGCCCGAGGACATGGCCAAGGCCGTGCTGAAGGAGTCCGCTTCGATCCTCCAGATGCGAGACCTCTTCGTCCTTACCCACCGATGGAACGACGGGAGTAAGGGCCTGAACTACGGGCCCTTCGGCTCCACCGCCGAGGCTGAAGCCTTCGCCAAGAAGATGAGCTTCGGCGGCGCGGGCCGGGCCATCCCCCTGACCTCCTCGGGGATCGCCCTCGCCAACCACGACGGCAAGGTCGGCTGGCCCGGCTACTGCTACGACCCGAGCTGTGGCCATCCGCCCTTCACCCACTCCGCGGCCGGCGCCGGCCGCGGAAAGTGCCAACTCGGTGAGTGCGACTGCCAGAAGTTCGTGAAGGACCCGCCTAAGACCAAGAGCAAGAAGTAAGGAGCACCACCGTGACGTACAGGACAGTCGACTTCCGGGCCTGCGAGTGCGGCGTGAAGCGCGCCTTCGCCTCCCGCCACGACGCCGAGAAGGCGATGGGCAGGGCTCAGGCCAAGCGCACCCGCAAGGCTGACGTCCGAGGTACCCGGCGCGGCCTGAAGGTCGAGGGTCGTACGTACCAGTGCGAGCACGGTGCATGGCACCTGACGAGCATGTCCCGCAAGCAGTACGAGGAGATCGCGGCGTGAGGATTCCTTTCTCCGAACCGAATGTGATAGTGAGACCGCGAGTTCGGCTCCCCCCATGTCGCCTGCGCGAGGCTCGGCCGGGTGACTCCGTGAGCCAGACCGTTACGTCGAGCTGGCGGCGAGTGACCTGGACGGATGCAGAGAAGGCGCGCCTCGCCCGTCTGCTAGTGGGACAGGTGAAAAAGACAGACGAAACGGCGTAGAGTCCGTTTTACACACAGCGAAGACCCCCGGGCTGGTGCTCGGGGGTCTCTTTATCACATGGGGAGAGTGTCATGGGGGCGCGAGTTCTTCCGCGCAAGCAGATCGGCAAGCAGGTCATCCGCATAGCCATCTACCTGCGCGTTTCCACTGCGCAGCAGCTCGAAGGCTACGGCCTGAAGGTGCAGGAGGATCAGTGCCGCGCCTGGATCGCCTACGCGATGCGCGGCCTCAATCACGTCATCGTGGATGTGTACATAGACGGCGGAGTCTCGGGCAAGCTCGCCAGCCGCGACGAGCTGGACCGCATGACCGCTGACGCGATGGCCGGCCGCCTCGACATGATTGTGTTCGGCAAGCTCGACCGCATCGGCCGCACGATGAAGAACATCCACCGCTGGGTCTACGACGTCACCGACAAGGGCGTCCGCGTCGCCACCGCCGACGGCCGGATCGACTCCGACGACGACATGTTCGGCATCCAGCTCTCCCTCCTCGCGTACATGGCCGAGGTCGAGCACGCGCTGATCCTGGAGCGCACGATGGGCGGCCGAATGCAGAAGGTCGCGGTCGGCGGCTGGCCCCTTGGCGAACCCCCCTTCGGCATCATGCTCGACAACGACGGCAACCCCGTCCTCAACCCCGCCGAGGTCAAGCAGTTCGAGGACGCCGCCAAGATCTTCATCGACGCCCCCGAGATCCCCAGCCGCGAGGATGGGGCCCGCTCCATGAACGCGCTGAACCACCGCAGCCGCCAGGGCAAGGAGTGGACCGGCGGCAACCTCGCCGGACGCCTGCGCGCCGGACTGAAGGGCTACGTCGACTTCACCTTCGCCGGTACGAACGAGGACGGCGAGCCCATCGAGACCTCGTACCGCGTAGAGATCCCCAAGCCCCTGCCTGACGACCGGGCCGCCGAGCTGCTCGCCATCCTGGACGCGGGATCTCGCCCCAAAAGTAGGCCCGCCAGTAAGTACCTGCTCTCGAACCGCCTCTTCTCCCTGTGTGGCACGCACCGCACTGGCGCGACGACCCCCGGCACCGACGATCGGTACTACCGGTGCATGGGCACGCGCGAGGGCGTCCAGGATCACGACTGCTGGGAGCTGCCGGCCGACGAGGTAGACGCGGCGGTCTGGGGTGAGGTCAAGAGCCTCATGGCCGACAAGGACAAGCTCCACGCCCTGATCGAGGGTTGGCTGGGCACCGTCCCCGAGCGCGCTAGCTCCTACCGCCGCCGCCTGGTCGAGCTGGATACCGAGGTCGAGAAGAAGAAGGCTTCCCGCAGGCGCAAGATCGCCCTGCTCCTGGCATCTGTCGATGACGACGAGGACGGCGACGACGCGACCCTCGTCGAGGAACTGAGGGCCGAGCTGAACGCGAAGATCGATGAGCTGATCGAGGAGCGCGACCGGGTGTCTGACTGGCTGACGGAGGCCGAGGCGCAGGAGGGACGGGCCGCACACCTGATGTCCCTGGTCGAGAAGGTCGACGGGAACATGGACGACTTCACCCTGGACCAGAAGCAGGACGTGCTCGACCTGCTGAGGGTAGAGGTTCAGATCACCGACAAGGGACGGCCTCGCCACAAGGGCCTGGTCGACCCGATCACTGAGTGGCACCGCGAGACCGGCACCCCGATCCCGGCGACCGTGACAGATGAGATGTGGGCCAAGGTCAGGGACATCCTGTCCTCCAATCGCCAGTGGAAGGACGTACGCGGCGGCTTCGAGGTGATGCTGGACAAGCTGCGCACTGGGCGGGCCTGGAACAGTTACAGCGGGGACGAGCGGATCGGCGGACGCACCTACGCGACGCTGTATCGGCGCGTGCACGCCTGGTTCGGCTCGGGTGAGTACGAGAAGGCACTGGAGGCCCTGTCGCCCTTCCTGGGGGTGCCTGTGCCGCCCCTGTACGTGCTCCCGTCGATGCACGTGACTGGCGCAGTGGACGACAGCGTGACGAGCCGGGCGGCCGGCGAACGAAAGCACTCCGTGAGCTGCAACGAGAGTGAAACGGCGGAAGCGTCTTCCCGGAGATGATCATCTTCGGGATGATCCAGCCGGTCATGTTCGTCGTGCTGTTCAGCTATGTCTTCGGAGGCTCGATGCAGATCGGCACCTCCACCTCGCCACAGGTCTACCGCGAGTTCCTGATGGCCGGCATCTTCGCCCAGACCGTCACCTTCGCCACGGCCGGCGCGGGCGCGGGCATCGCCGACGACATGCACAAGGGCCTCATCGACCGCTTCCGCTCCCTGCCGATGGCCCGCGGCGCGGTCCTCACCGGCCGCACCCTCGCCGACCTGGTGCAGACGGCCCTGACCGTCGTGGTCCTGGTGATCGTCGCCCTCCTCGTCGGCTGGCGGATCCACGAGGGCATCCCCAAGGCGCTCCTCGCCTTCGCCCTGCTGCTCCTCCTCGGCTACGCGTTCTCCTGGATCGGCGCCCTCATCGGCCTCTCGGTCCGCACGCCGGAGGCGGCCACGTCCGGCGGTCTGATCTGGCTCTTCCCGGTCACGTTCATCTCGAACGCGTTCGTGGACTCCAGCCACCTGCCGTCCTGGCTGCAGCCCATCGCCGAATGGAACCCCTTCAGCGCCACCGTCCAGGCCTGCCGCGAACTCTTCGGCAACCCCGGCGTCTCCACCTCCGGCGCCTGGCCGATGCAGCACTCGGTCCTGGCGTCACTGCTCTGGTCGGTCCTGATCATCGTGGTGTTCCGGACGCTGTCGGTGCGGAAGTACCGGTCGGCGACGGTGTGACGGGCGACTGCCCCGGCCCGCGCCTGTGGACGCGGGTCAGGGCAGATAGCCGGAGACGACCACCTCGCCGTAGGGCAGGAACACCGTCCCGCCGCTGACCAGTGCCTCGGTGGAGGTCAGGAGCTTCTCTTCGGCGCCCTTCGGAAGGACGGCCTCGAAGGTCTCGAGGTCCGTGTGGTCACGCACCGGACCGGAGGCGGGGAAGGAGTACGCCCATTTCCCGCCGACCGCCACGGCCACGTCACCGGCGAAGTAGACCCGGGTCAGTTCGGGGTGGGAGGGGAGTATGTCCGCGCGAACCAGTTCCTTCCCGCTCTCCAGGTCGTAGGTGGCCACGGTGTGGCCGGTCTCGCCGCCGGTCACGGCGACGATGCCGTCCGCGCTCACCACGGGTTCGCCGGTGAACGAGGGACCCGTGCGGAGGGTGCGCTTCAGCCGCAGGGTCCGGGCGTCCAGCACCAGGACGCCGTCGTTCCCCGGCGCCCGGCAGAGCACCGACTCCTTGTGCACCACCACGGCGGGGCACTCGGCCCCTGCTGCCCCGCGAGCCGTCTCCTCGCCCGTCACGGCATCCAGCGCCACCGGGACCCCGCCCCTGAGCGGGACGTACACCCTCCCCTCACCGGCGACCAACTGCTCCGGGATGCCCTTGAGTTCATGGCGCCACAGTTCCTTGCCGCCGCCCTTGCCGTCGACGCGTGCCGCGGTGACGAGCGCCTTCTGCCCGTCGGTGACGTCGAGATAGGCGGAGTAGAGGACGCCGTCGCGCAGCTCGGAGCCCTTCCCCGCCCAGTCGGGCCCGGGCGCGGGGATCTTCCCCCGCTCCTTGCCGTCCTCGACCCCGTATGCCGTCACCCCGTTCCGGCCCGTGAGGTACACCGTGTCGCCGACGACGGCCGGATAGGCGGGCGACGAGAGCGCCTCAAGCTCATCGAGCGACACATCCCGCGGCGGCGGCACCGACCACAGCTTCTTGCCGTCCGAGGCCCGCAGGCCCAGGGCCTGGCCCCCGCCCCCGGCGCACACGAGCACCTTGGGGGCGAGGGCGCACGCGTCGATCCTGGTCCTGGCCCGGTAGGTCCACGGCGACCAGCCTGCCGGGCGGTACGCCCGGTCCGTCGCCGCCTTCCCGAAGTCGCCGGTGTGGCCCTCGCCGCCGTACGGCAGGACGACCTGGCTCAGCGTCTGCGGCGCGCCGGGACCGGACGCGGACGAGGACGGGGACGCGGACGCGGATCCCGTGGGCCCCTGCGCCGTCGCACTTCCCTGCCCGCCCTGCCGGTCGAGGACGACCACACCCACCGTCGCCACGACCGCCACCGCGACCGCCGCGGCCACGATCCGCCCCCACGGGCGGCGCCGCGGCCCGGGCGCCGAGGGCTCGGCCGGCCGAAAGCCCGCCGCCGTGGGGGAGTAGGGCACCACCGGCCCCAGCGTCGGCAGATCCGCCACGCCCGCCCCCGACGCGGCCGCCTCCCCGGCCTTCCGCGCCGCGTCCCCGTACTCGGCGAGCAGCGACAACACCCCGCCCGGCCACGGAAAGACGCCCGAAGCGTCCCCGCCGCCAAGGAGCTCCACCAGCTCCGCCGCCGACGGTCGCTCCGCCGGGTCGAGCCGCAGACAGCGCTCGACGACCGGACGCAACTCCTCCGGCACACCCGTCAGTTCGGCCTCGGCCCGGCTGATCCGGTAGATCACCGCCGCCATCTCGTCGTCCTGGAACGGCCCTTGCCCGCTCGCCGCGAACGCGAGCACCGCGCCCAGACAGAACACGTCCGACGCGGGCACGACCGCCCGGCTGCCGATCAGATGCTCCGGAGACATGAAGCCGGGTGAGCCGACGACCAGCCCCGTCGAGGTCAGCGCCGTCGCCTCGAAGGCCTGCGCGATGCCGAAGTCGATCAGCTTCGGCCCGGCGGCCCCGAGCAGCACGTTCGCCGGCTTCAGGTCCCGGTGCAGAACCTGCGCCCCGTGCACCGCGTCAAGCGCCCGCGCGAGCGCCGCGCCCAGGGCCCGTACCGCCGCGAGCGGCAGCGCCCCGGCCCGTACGACCGCCTCGGCGAGGGACGGGCCCGGCACGTACTCGGTCGCCAGCCACGGCGACGGCGCGTCGGCGTCCGCGTCGACGAGCTGCGCCGCGTACGGGCTGCGGACCGCCCGCGCCGCCGTGATCTCGCGCCGGAAGCGGGTCCGGAAGTCCTCGTCGGGCGCCAGCTCCTCCCGCACGGTCTTGACCGCGACCATGCGGTACGGATCGGCCGTCGGCGCGTCCACCCGGCAGGCCAGATGGACCTCGCCCATGCCGCCCGCGCCGAGCCGGGCGAGCAGCCGGTAGGGGCCGACGAGCCGCGGCGGCCCGGCGGGCAGTGCTTCCAGCACGAAGGAGTCCTCTCAGTACGTCACTGCGTCACTGCGTCAGTTGGGCAGCTCTACGGAGGCCACGACGCCCTTGTCGTAGACGAGGTAGGCGATCCCGCCGACCGGCAGTACCTCGGGCTCCCGCATCATCCGCTCGTAGACGATCCCGCCGATGCTCATGTCGCGGCTGTCCTCCTCGGCCCGCGGGCCCGGCGCGCCCGGGACCGGAGTCGCCTTCACCCCGCCCGGCTTCCCGTCCGGGCCGAGCCGCACGGTGTAGAGGGCGGAGTAGTCCGCGTACACGACCTGGTCGCCGGCGAGCAGCGGCGCCGACCACCTCTGCGCGAGGCCGGACGGCGTCGCCTTCGAGGAGTACGAGGCGAGCTCGCGCCCATCCTCCGGGTCGTCGACCTTCAGCGTGCCGTCCGAGCCGCCGGTGCGGATCCCGGACTGATCGGTGGTCCACTTCACCTCGAAGGAGACCGCCGCCTTCGGAGTGATCACGTCGGGCGCGAGCTTGCCGACCGGGACGGGCAGACCGCCCTTCGAGGCGAGCGTGGCCGCGTCCAGGAGCCGCAGCTCCGGCCGCACGCCGATCTTCCGCGGAACGGTCACGCAGTAGGCCGCGGCACCGAGCACCTTCAGCGTCTCGCAGCCGCGCGCGTCCCGGTCGACCTGCCCGCGCAGGGCGCCGGTCCTCGCGTCGTACGCGGCGAGTCCGCCGGCGCTGAGCGCGTACACCGTGCCCTTCGCGTAGGCGACCGGTTCGAAGCCGCGCATGTCGACGTACGCGATCTCGGTGTTGGTGAGCTCCGTCGTCCACAGCGTGTGGCCGTCGGCGAGGTCGTACGCGGTCATGCCGGTCCGGCGACTGCTTTCGTCGCCGGGGGACCTGGTCGCCGCGAAGAGCATGCCGTCGGCGACGATCGGCCGTGAGGCGACGCCCTGGGTGCCCCGGATCCTGTCGTGGTTCTCCCAGCGGACCGCGCCGGTGCGCAGGTCACGCACCTGGAGCCGGTCCTCGCCGGTGAGCACGACGACGGAGTCGTGGACGGTGGGCCGGCCGGCCTTGTCGGTGATCCACGGGAGGCCGTGGTCGGTCATGTAACTCTTGCCGCCCGGCTTGTCGCCGTTGAGCCCCGCCTCCCACAGCGTCTTCCCGTTCGCCGGGTCCAGCGCCTCGTACCGCCCGTCCGTCGTCCGGCACACCAGCGCCTTCTCGTTCCCCGAGCAGCCGAACGCCGGCGCTGTCAGCTTCGCCTGCCACGGCTTCCAGCCGGCCGGGCGCTGGGCCGCGTTCTGCGGGACGACCCCGGAGGCGTCGGCCAGGCCGCGGTCGTCGACGCCGGGGATCCGGGGGCCGGAGGGGGCGGGCGGGGCGGCGGTGGGCCTGCGGGGGGTCTGGGGCTGGTCAGGCCAGAGCAGATACGCGCCGACGCCCGCGCCCAGCACCGCCAGGGCCGTCACCGCGGCGATCAGGCCGCGGCGGCGCCGCTTCGGCGGGGGAGCCGTCACGGGTGCCGTCACGGGTGCGGCCGTCGGGGCCTGTGTCGGTGCCGCGTGGAGGCCGGGCGCGGCGGCGGGGGCCGGCGCCGGAGGCAGTTCGAGCAGCGGGCCGCCCGCCGCGACGAGCTGGGCGAGCTCCTGCCCGTACGCGCCGATGTGCTCCCGTACGGCCTCCGGCCAGGCGGGCACGCGCCCGTCGGTGCCGCCCAGGAGCTCCACCAGGGCCTCCGGGGCCGGCCGGTCCGCCGGGTCGCGGGCCAGGCACGCGGCGACGACCCCGCGCAGCTCCTCCGGCACCCGCGTCAGGTCGGCCTCGGCCTGCGAGACGCGGTAGAGAACGGCGGCCACCGGGCCGTCGCCGAACGGGTCCTCGCCGGTCGCCGCGTGACAGAGCAGGGAACCGAGGCAGAAGACGTCGGAGGCGCCAGTCACGTGCCGGGCGCCGGCCACGTGCTCGGGCGACATGAAGGAGGGGGTGCCGACCATGAGGCCGGTCGCGGTCATGGTGGTCGCGCCGCTCGCCCGTGCGATGCCGAAGTCGATCAGGCGCGGGCCGTCGACGGCGAGCATGACGTTGCCGGGCTTGAGGTCGCGGTGCAGCACCCCGGCGGCGTGCAGGTCGGCGAGCGCGCGGGCGATCCGGGCGCCGAGCGCCCGCACCGTGGCGACGGGCAGCGGGCCGCCGCGCCGTACGGCCTGGGCGAGGCTGGGGCCGGGCACGTAGGCGGTCGCGAGCCAGGGCGGGTCGGCGTCGGCGTCCCCGCCGACGGGTGCGGCGGCGTACGCGCTCCGGACCAGACCGGCCACCTTGATCTCGCGGCGGAAGCGCTCGCGGAAGGCGGGCTCGCCGGCGACATCACGCCGTACGGTCTTCACGGCGACGTACGCGACGTCGGCGCCGCCCGAGGAGCCCGGGCCGTCCGCGGAGCCCGCGGTCCCGCCCCCGGTCCCGCCCCCGGCTTCACCCCGCGCCAGATACACCTCGCCCATGCCGCCTGCGCCGAGCGTGGCGAGCACCTCGTACGGTCCGATCCGCCGCGGCGATCCCGCGCGCAGTGGTCCCAGCATCCGCCCCATCCCCCCTTGTGCGACCGACACATGATCATTGCACGGGGGACCGACATGGGCATGGCGAAGGCCGGACCCCTTCACGGGATCCGGCCCTCTGCCCGGGTGCAGGGCTCAGCCGGTGTAGGGCTTGGCGCTGAGGATCTTCACCATGGCCTTCTTGCCGTTCGGCAGCTCGTACTCGGCGTCGTCGCCGGCGTTCTTGCCGTTGACGCCGAGGCCGAGCGGGGACTGCGGCGAGTAGGTCTCGATGTCGTCGCTCGCGTACTCGCGGGAGGCGAGCAGGAAGGTCATCGTGTCGTCCTCGTCGCCGTCGAAGGCGATGGTCACGACCATGCCGGGCCCGACGACGCCGTCCGCGGCCGAGGCCTCGCCGACCTGGGCGTTCTGCAGGAGCTGCGTGAGCTGGCGGACCCGGAGCTCCTGCTTGCCCTGCTCCTCCTTGGCCGCGTGGTACCCGCCGTTCTCCCGCAGGTCGCCCTCCTCGCGCGCCGCGGCGATCTTCGCGGCGATCTCGGTACGCGCGGGACCAGACAGGTACGCAAGCTCCTCCTTGAGCTTGTTGTACGCCTCCTGGGTGAGCCAGGTGACGTTGTCGCTGGTCTGGGTCACAGGTGCTCCTCGTAGGTACTGGGAATACAAAAGCTCGCCCTGAGCGGAAATGCCGCATGTCCAGCTTGCGCCTTCTTGGGCCTTCCGAGCGGGCGAAACCACGAGCCTAACAATGAGTGGCGAAAAGCGGGAGGACATAACCGCGGGCTTTACGTCACCCCAGGTCACCGAGGTGGCCTGCCGGGAGGTTCGTTCCCGGCTCCCTACCCACCGCTACGGGGCCGTACACCCGACGAGCTCGCCGGTGGTGGCCCGGGCGGTGGTGCGGATCGTGTAGACCTTGTCGATCCGGTCGGCGGCCTCGTCGACGCGGACGTCCTTGCGGCCGACCTCGGCGCCGTCCTCGGAGCGCGAGCGCAGGGTGCAGACGCCCTTGACGCCCGCGTCCTTGCGGATCTCCAGATGGACCTGGACCTCGGTGTCGCTCACCACGGCGAACCGGATCACCTCGGCGCTGATCTTGCTGCCGGCGACGTAGTGCCAGCCGAACCAGCCGACCACGGCGAGGAAGAGCGTTCCGACGACGACGGCGGCGATCCTGAGCTGGCGGTCGGCCCGTGCGTCCGCCGGGCGCCCGTAGCGCCCCTCGGGCAGCCGCTCTCGCACCGCGCCCATGATCGTTCCTCTCGCCGCCGGGGTAGCCGGAATTTTCCCTCCCCCGATTCCGTCACTATAGAGACCTCCCTAGGCGACGAATGACTGAGGACCGAGTCTTGACTGAGCAGCTGCGACTGATGGCCGTTCACGCCCACCCCGACGACGAGTCGAGCAAGGGCGCGGCCACGATGGCGAAGTACGTGTCCGAGGGGGTGGAGGTCCTTGTGGTGACCTGCACGGGCGGTGAGCGCGGCTCCATCCTCAACCCGAAGCTCCAGGGCGACCCCTACATCGAGGCGAACATCCACGAGGTGCGCCGCAAGGAGATGGACGAGGCCCGCGAGATCCTGGGCGTGAAGCAGGAGTGGCTGGGCTTCGTGGACTCGGGCCTGCCCGAGGGCGACCCGCTGCCCCCGCTGCCCGAGGGCTGCTTCGCCCTGGAGGACGTGGACGCGGCGGCGGGCGAGCTGGTCCGCAAGATCCGCGCGTTCCGTCCCCAGGTCATCACGACCTACGACGAGAACGGGGGGTATCCGCACCCCGACCACATCATGACCCACAAGATCACGATGGTGGCCTTCGAGGGCGCGACCGACACCGAGAAGTACTCCGAGGAGGAGTACGGCCCGGCGCACGAGCCGCGCAAGCTCTACTACAACCAGGGCTTCAACCGCCCGCGCACCGAGGCCCTGCACAAGGCCCTGCTCGACCGGGGTCTGGAGTCCCCGTACGAGGACTGGCTGAAGCGCTGGGACGAGTTCGAGCGCAAGGAGCGGACCCTGACCACCTTCGTGCCGTGCGCGGACTTCTTCGAGACCCGCGACAAGGCCCTGATCGCCCACCGCACCCAGATCGACCCCGACGGCGGCTGGTTCCGCGTCCCGATGGAGATCCAGAAGGAGGTCTGGCCGACCGAGGAGTACGAGCTCAGCAAGTCGCTCGTGGACACCTCCCTCCCCGAGAGCGACCTCTTCTCGGGCATCCGCGACAATGCCTAGCATGAGCGCACACCTGGCACTGACCGAGTTCGTCCCCGTCGCCGCGAAGGCACTGGACGAGAACAAGGTGACCCCCGGCGTCCTCGGCTTCATCGTCTTCGCCGTCCTGGCGCTGGGCGTCTGGTTCCTGATGAAGTCGATGACCCGCCACATGCACAAGGTCGACTTCACCGAGGCCCCGGACCCCGCGACGGCGGCGACGGCCGGCACGGCGCCCGAGGGCCCGGCGAAGAAGTAACGAACCGCACGCCCCAGGGCCCCGGCACCGCCGGGGCCCTGGGGGCGTTGCCCGGTCGGCCCGGTCGGCCCGGTCGGCCCGGTCGGCCCGGCAGGCCCGGCAGGCCCGGTCGGCCCGGTCGGCCCGGCCCGGCCCGGCCCGGGGCCTCTGGCCGGGCCGGGCCTGCTGACTCCCAGCCGGCGCCGGGCCGAGACGGGCCCTTGGCCCGCCGGGCCTGCCGGCCTTCGGCCGGGCCGGGCCCTGCTGACTTCCGGCCGCGCCGCGCCGGGCCGTGACGGGCCCTTGGCCCGCCAGGCCTGATCCGCCGGACCCTGGCTCTGCCAGGTCCCGGCTCTGCCTTGCCCGGGCTCCAGGCCGGCCGGGCCCGGCCCTGGCCCGCCGGGCCTGATGCCGGGTGCCTGGCGGGGGAAAGGCTGTCGCGGCTCCCACGATCCTCGCGGAGCTGCACGGGCTGCTGGCCTGGCCACGCCGGACCACGGCCCGGGGCCCGGCCCCGCCTCGCCCGGCGCCCCGGCCCCGCCGGGCCTGATCCGCTGCCCGCCGCCGGTCTGGGCCTGCCCCGGCACGCCGGGACCTCGGCTCTGCCGGGTCCTGGCTCTGCCCGGCCGGGCTCTGGGTCTGGCCCCCCCGCTGGGCCCCTGGCACGCCGGTCCTGGCGCTGCCCGCCGGGCTGGCACCGCCTGGCCCGGCCCCCGCCCGGCCCGGCTCCGGCCCGGCCGGCCCCGCCCCGTACCCCCGCCGCCTACCCCACCGCCACCCCCATCACCTCCTGCGCCTGCCGGCCCGGGATCATGCCCAGGTCCCAGGCCTGCCAGGCCCCGTCCGGGGCGGTGGCGCGGTCGAGGATCAGGGGGTAGGAGTCGGCGCAGTCGGTGAGGTGGGGGTCGCGGGCGGGGTGGGGGTCGGCGGTGAGGGCGGCGAGGTCCTCGCGGGCGGAGGCAGGGTCCGGGAGCAGGGTGCAGCGCAGGAAGCGGGCCCAGTCGGCGCCGCGGCGGTCGCCGTACGAGAGGAAGAGCGCGGCGGCCTCCTCGCACAGGCCCAGGGCCTGGGTGGTGCGGCCGTTGCCCGCGTCGACGACGGCCAACTCCAGGCAGGTCCAGGCCTCGCCGTGGGCCACGCCGATGCGCCGGAAGTCGGCCCGGGCGTCCATCAGGAGCTGGCGGGCGAAGCCGGAGTTGCGCAGGTTGCCGGTCTGGGCGGCGCGCTGGTCGCGGGTGACCCGGCCCGAATGGTGGCGGGCGCATGCCAAGCCGTAGACGTCGCGCATCCGCGAGAACATCGTCCGCGCCCGCTCCAGCTCCCGCACCGCCTGGTCCCGGTCGCCCCGCTCCTCCAGGGCGTGCCCCAGGTAGTAGAGGGTCCAGGCCTCGCCGCGGGCGTCCTCCTGCTCACGGTGCCGGGACAGCGCCTGCCGCAGCCCGTCCACCGCGGGACCCACGTCCCCGGCGGCCAGCCGCGCCCGGGCCAGCTGGGTCAGCGCCCAGGCCTCGCCGCGCCCGTCCCGGGTCCGCCCGTACCGTTCGAGCGCGAGCCGCAGCTCCCGCTCAGCCCGCTCCACCTCGCCCGTCCGCAGCCGCACCTGGCCCAGCTGGAAGTGCGCCCACGCCTCGCCGTGCACCGACTCGTGCTCCCGGTGCAGCGCGAGCGCCCGGTCGAGCAGATCGAGCGCCTCCGCGAGCCGGCCCCGGTCCCGCTCGACCGCCCCCAGCGCGTGCAGCGTCCAGCCCCGGTCGGCCGCCAGCGACTCCGGCTCCTGCAGCGCCAGCGCCTCCCGCAGCCGGGCCGCCGCCTCCGCCAGCTGCCCCTGGTGGTGCAGCGTGATGCCGAGCGAGCACAGCGCGAGCGCCGCGCCCGCGTCCTGGTGCGCCTCCTGGTACAGCGACACCACCGAGGTCAGCGTCGTACGCGCCTTGTCCAGCTCGCCCAGCTGCCGTGCCGCGATACCGGTGCGCCACTGCACCGAGCGCGAGAGCAGCCCCTGCCCCACGGCCTCCGTCAGCTCGTTGATCTCGCCGAGCCGGTACAGATCGCCGCGCAGCAGGCAGTAGTCGCACAGCGCGCCGAGCAGATCGAGCACCGTCTGCTGGTCCACGCCCTCGGTGTGCCGGAGCGTCGCCGTGATGAAGCTCGACTCCTCGTCGAGCCAGCGCAGCGCCGCGTCCAGCGAACCGAACCCGTGCCCGTCGAAACGGTCCGCCCGTGTCGACATCTTGCCGTCGACCATCCGGATCACCGCGTCCGCCAGCTCCGCGTAGTGACGGATCAGCCGCTCCTGCGCCGCCGCGATCTGCGCCTGGTCCTCCTCCTCGACAAGCCGCGCGGCCGCGAACCCGCGCACCGCGTCATGCAGCCGGTAGCGCTTCCCGCGTACGTGGTCGAGCAGCCCGGCCCGCGCCAGCTCCCCGAGCAGCCGCGCCCCGTCCGCCGCCCCGCCGCCGAGCAGCGCCGCCGCGGCCGCCGCACCCAGCGAGGCCCGCCCGGCCAGCGCGAGCCGCCGGAGCAGCCGCCGCCCGTCCTCGTCGAGCCCGGTCGCGTACCCCGCCGCGAGCGCCCGCTCCACCGGCCCCGCGTCCGGGCCCGCCGCCGCGAGCAGCCCCGCCACCTCCGCCGCCGGCCGCCCGTCGAGCAGCGCGCCCGCCGTACGCAGCGCCAGCGGCAGCCCGCCGCACAGCTCCCGCGCCCGCTCGAACCCCTCCGCGTCGTACGGCCCCCGCGCACCGGACGGCGCCCCCAGCAGCTCCTCCGCGCCCGCCGCGTCCAACGCCGCCACCGGCAGCACGTGCACCGCGGCCGGCACGTCCTCGCCCAGGTCCAGCGGCTCCCGGCAGGTCACCAGGACCAGGCTGTCCGACCGCTCCGGGATCAGCGTGCGCACCTGCTCCGGATCCACCGCGTCGTCCAGGACCACCGTCACCGCGAGCCCCGTCAGCTGCTGGTGGTACAGCTCCGCGAGCCGTCGCACCTGCTGCTCCGCCGACGAACGCTCCCGGAACAGCAACTGCTCGCGGGGCGCGCCCAGCCGGTTGAGCAGGTGCAGCAGCGCCTCCCGCGTGGACAGCGGCTGCTGTCCGCGCGTGGCGCCGCCCCGCAGATCCACCACGCACGCCCCGCGGAACTGGTCCCGCAGCGCGTGCGCCGCCCGCACCGCGAGCGTCGTACGGCCCGAGCCCGGCGCACCGGTGAGCAGCACCACCGTCGGCCGGGTCTGCGTCGCCGCCCGGCCCGCCTGCACCCACTGGGTGATCCGGGTCAGCTCGGCCCGCCGCCCCGCGAACGGCCCCGTCGCGTCCGGAAGTTGCCCGAAGGACTGCTCCAGGACCGCCCGCCGCCGGGCCGCCGCGCTGCGGTCCGCGCCGCGCAGCCGGTCCACCGCCTGCTGCGCGGGCTGCGTCGCCGTACGGTTCAGCACCCGCTGCTGCTCCAGGAACGGGCGTACGCCCCGCACCTCCAGGGCCGTCAGCCACTGCAGCCGCAGCTGCTCCACCCCGCCGGGACGGCCCGCCGCCCCGGCCCTGCGGTGCGCGGCGGCCCGCCGGCCCGCGCCGACCTTGAAGGCGGTCGCGGCGGCACCCGCCACCGCGACCACGGCGCCCGCGCCTAACGCCGTGCCCGCCGCCGTACCGAGCGCGAGGTCGCCGCCGACCGCCGCCACGGCCGCGACCGCCGTCACCACGGCCGGTGTCGCCAGGTCCGCCGGGGAGGCGGGACCGGCCTCCGCCGCCTCCACGGCCCGCAGATAGTGCGCGTACTCCTCGGCCGCGGGCGCCACGATCGCGTCGAGCGCCGCCTTCCCGCGCGACAGCGGCACCGCCCCGTCGAAGCGGCCTCCCGAGCGCCGTACCTCTTCCTCCACGGCCCGTGCCAACAGCCCTTCGGCCTCGGCCCGATGGCTGTCCCGCATCGCGTCCCCCTCCGCCCGCGCCGCCGCGGCTTGTCAAGCCACCGGCGCGCTCCGACTCGAACAGTCCGACCCCAGTGTCCTGCGTGACACCCGTCGGCGCGAGGGACCGGCGTCACAGCCCGGTGTTCCCAAGGGCCCGGTCCTGTCACGGGAGATGACCGAACGACTGCCCGTCGAGTTCCCGTCCGATGGCGTTCATGTGCCGAATACCGCATCCGGGTGACGCTCCGGAACCAATCCCTCCCGGGGCAGTTGATCAGGACGCTTCGGTCAACGGAGCAGTTCC
The DNA here is from genome assembly GCF_040650755.1 of Streptomyces sp. NPDC048623. Lineage (NCBI taxonomy): Bacteria > Bacillati > Actinomycetota > Actinomycetes > Kitasatosporales > Streptomycetaceae > Streptomyces > Streptomyces sp. NPDC048623. Next base: position 22,773 of record NZ_JBEZHV010000021.1, on the reverse strand, counting down.
GGGCCATCGAGCTCCGGGCCATCGAGCTCAAGAAGGAATACTCGTGATCAAGAAGGTTCTTGCTACCGCTGCTGTCGCGGCCACCGTCGCCGGTATGTCCGCGACCACGGCGATGGCGGCCGGCAACGACGGCGGCAGCGCCAACATCATCGGCAACACGTCGAAGCAGTCCATCGGCAGCAACTCCACCGGTGGCTACATGAGCCCGAACTTCGGTCTCGTCAACGGTGGCGTCCTCCACTGCTTCGACGTCCAGAAGATCGAGGCCCAGGTGCCGATCGGCGCCCTCATCGGTGTTCCGATCGCCGTCCAGGACGTCCTCGGCAACCCCGTCGCGAACCAGACCTGCACCCAGAACTCCGTGCAGCAGAAGGGCGACGACGCTCTGTCGCACATCCTGGGCGAGGTCCTCTCCCAGAACGGCAACGTCGGCGGCTGATCTTCCCGGCCCCACTGAAGCGGCCCCGTTCCTCGCAGAGCCAGTGCGAGGAGCGGGGCCGCTTCCCCGTGTGTCCCCGCCATCCCTGCCCCACCCGCACCCGCTCCACGCACCCATGGCGTACGGGCGGTGCACCGGGCGGTGTTTCCGCGCCCGCCGCCGCGCCGGGTGCGCGAGGATGGGCCCATGCCGAACCGACTGGCCCATGAGACCTCGCCCTATCTCCTCCAGCACGCCGACAACCCGGTCGACTGGTGGCCCTGGTCGGCCGAGGCCTTCGCCGAGGCCCGCCGCCGTGACGTCCCGGTGCTGCTGAGCGTCGGCTACAGCTCGTGCCACTGGTGCCATGTGATGGCCCACGAGTCCTTCGAGGACGAGGCCACCGCCGCCCTGGTCAACGAGCACTTCGTCGCCGTCAAGGTGGACCGCGAGGAGCGGCCCGACGTGGACGCCGTCTACATGGAGGCCGTGCAGGCCGCCACCGGCCAGGGCGGCTGGCCCATGACCGTCTTCCTCACCCCGGACGCCGAGCCCTTCTACTTCGGCACCTACTTCCCGCCCGAGGCCCGGCACGGCATGCCGTCCTTCCGCGACGTCCTCGACGGCGTCTCGCGCGCCTGGACGGAGCGCCGCGAAGAGGTCGCCGAGGTCGCGGCGAAGATCGTCGAGGACCTGTCCGCCCGCTCCCTCGCGTACGGCGGCGAGGGCGTCCCCGGCGAGGAGGAGCTCGGGCAGGCACTGCTCGCCCTCACCCGCGAGTACGACGCCAGGGAAGGCGGCTTCGGCGGCGCCCCCAAGTTCCCGCCGTCGATGGTCCTCGAGTTCCTGCTGCGCCTGCACGCCCGTACGGGCTCCGAGGGCGCCCTCCAGATGGCCGCCGACACCTGCGAGGCGATGGCCCGCGGCGGCATCTACGACCAGCTCGGCGGCGGCTTCGCCCGCTACGCCGTGGACCGCGCCTGGGTCGTGCCGCACTTCGAGAAGATGCTCTACGACAACGCCCTGCTCTGCCGGGTGTACGCGCACCTGTGGCGGGTCACCGGCAGCGACCTGGCCCGGCGGGTCGCCCTGGAGACCGCCGACTTCATGGTCCGCGAACTGCGCACCCCCGAGGGCGGCTTCGCCTCCGCGCTCGACGCGGACAGTGATGACGGGACCGGCAAGCACGTCGAGGGCGCCTACTACGCGTGGACGACCGCGCAGCTCGAAGAGGTCCTCGGCGCCGAGGACGCCCGGCACGCCGCCCGCTACTTCGGCGTCACCGAGGAGGGCACCTTCGAGGCGGGCGCCTCGGTGCTCCAGCTCCCGCAGGACGGCGCCCTCGCCGACGCCGAGCGCATCGCCTCCATCCGCACCCGGCTGCTCGCCGCCCGCGAGGCGCGCCCGCGGCCCGGCCGCGACGACAAGATCGTCGCCGCCTGGAACGGCCTCGCCGTCGCCGCCCTCGCCGAGACCGGCGCGCTGCTCGACCGCCCCGACCTGGTCGAGCGCGCCACCGAGGCCGCCGACCTGCTTGTCCGGGTGCACCTCGACGACGGCGCCCGGCTCACCCGTACCTCCAAGGACGGGCGCGCGGGCGGCAACGACGGGGTCCTGGAGGACTACGCCGATGTCGCCGAGGGCTTCCTCGCGCTCGCGTCCGTCACCGGCGAGGGCGTGTGGCTGGAGTTCGCCGGCTTCCTGCTCGACCTCGTGCTCGACCGCTTCACCGCCGAGGGCGGCGCGCTCTACGACACCGCGCACGACGCCGAGCAGCTGATCCGCCGCCCCCAGGACCCCACCGACAACGCCACCCCGTCCGGCTGGACCGCGGCCGCCGGCGCACTCCTCTCCTACGCCGCGCACACCGGCTCCGAGGCCCACCGGACCGCCGCCGAGCGGGCGCTCGGCGTGGTCAAGGCGCTCGGGCCGCGCGCCCCCCGGTTCATCGGCTGGGGTCTGGCCGTCGCCGAGGCGCTGCTCGACGGGCCGCGGGAGATCGCCGTGGTCGGCGCCCCCGACGACGAGGGCTTCCGCGCCCTGCGCCGTACCGCCCTGCACGCCGCCACGCCCGGTGCGGTCCTCGCCGCCGGGCTGCCCGACAGCGAGGAGTTCCCGCTGCTGAAGGACCGGCCGCTGGTCGACGGGCGCGCCGCCGCCTATGTCTGCCGGCACTTCGTGTGCGACGCGCCCGCGACCGACCCGGAGCTGCTCGCCCGCAGGCTCCGCGGCTGACCCCGGAGGGGCGCCGCGTCACCTGCGGAGCTCAGCGCGGAGCTCACGTGCAGAGGTTGCTCACAGAGCTCACCCGCAGAGGTTGCTCACCGAGCTCACTTGCAGAGCAGCGAGGAGCCCTTCACCGGCTTGTACTCGCCGAGGCCCCGCGGGATCTCGCTCATCGGCTCCGGCCGGGCCTTCGGCAGCGCCTTGTCGGCACGCATCGCCGCGAACACCCCGGAGGCCTGTTCCCCGTCCCACTCGAGGGTCGAGCCGACGCCCTCGATGTCCGGGTTGAAGCCGTGGACGGGGACGACCGCGAACTCCGTACGGGCCGGGGTGAGGTTCTTCAGCCGGCCGGCGAGGTCGACGAGCTCCGCGACGGAGATCCCGCGCTCGGCCTTCCCCTTGCCCCGTACGGTCGAGGCGAAGGCCTTCAGGGCCCTCGGGCTCCTGGTCAGACCGTCGCGCAGACTGCGGTGCAGATTGGCCAGGAACAGCTGCTGTTTCTGGATGCGCCCGAAGTCCATCTTGCCGTCCGCGCGGCGCGAGCGGACGTACTGGAGGGCCTCGCCGCCCCGCAACGTCGTGGTGCCGGGCTTGAGGTCGATCCCGGTCACCTTGTCCTTGAGCCGCTTCTTGGTGCAGACGGGCAGGCCCTGGTCGAAGACGTTCACCGTGTCCATGAAGCGCCGGAAGTCGATCTCCAGATAGCGGTGGACCGGGACCTTGGTCATCGCCTCGACGGTCTCGACGGTGAACGACGAACCGCCCTCCGCCCAGGCGCCGTTGATCTTCGACGGGTGGGCCTCGTGCCTCTCGCCCGTACGCCGGTCGACATGGCCCTTGCGGAACTCGGTGAGCGAGTCGCGCGGCAGGCTCACCACGCTCACCCGGTCGTTCTTCGCCGACACGTGCATCAGCATGATCACGTCGGTGCAGGCGCACTCGCGGCTGCCGAGCCGGTACTTCTTCTTCTCGGTGGCGGTCACGGCCCTGCGCCCGTCGACGCCGACCACCAGGAGATTGAGGCCCTTCTCCGGCGAGGGCAGATCCGACGGTACGGCGGAGAGCGCGGTGGCACCGAGTGTGGCGGCGTCGACCGTGGCCGCGCCGAGTGTGGCCGCACCGAGTGCGACCAGGGCCGTGGGGAGGAGCAGCGCTCGTCTCCGACGGCGGCGGGGGGAGTGGGGGGAATTCATGAAGGAACGTTAATTCGGACGAACTCGCACACAGGTACGCGACGCGACATCGGCAGTTCGAATCACTCTCCCGCGACGCCTGTGCCATGATGCCGGAACATCGGCGAAAGGAGCGAATATGGCCCCCGATCCAGGGAAATGGGAGCGCATGGCCTTCATTCCGAAGAGCCGTTATGTGCCCGACCCGCCGCCCGAGCGCGAGCCCTTCCCGCTCTATTCCTCGCTCGTCCGCCAGTGGGAACAGGCAGGCCGGGCGGTGCCCGGAGTGCCGGACCGGGAGTGGGAACGGCTCATGAGAACACCTATTTGGCCGCGCTGACGGATTCCGATGCGCGGCAATGGAGTGAAAGGAGCCGGTCCGAGCCGGTCGGACCATCCGACGTTTTCCTTTTCATGGCAGGGTCGTGGTGAACCGTGCAGTGGAAGGCGGGGGCACGTGTGGCCCCCGTACTCGCGAAAGCCGTGAATTCTCTTCCGCCGCAGAAAGGATCCAGACGAAATGAAGTGCAAGAAGGCCGCTGTGGCCGTTGCCGGTCTGCTCATGGCCCTCGGTGCCGCCGCTCCCGCGATGGCCGACGCGGAGGCCGACGCCATCGCCGTCGGCTCGCCCGGTGTCCTCTCCGGCAACGTGATCCAGGTCCCGATCCACCTGCAGGCCAATGTCTGCGGCAACAGCATCAACCTGATCGGCATCCTGAACCCGTCCTTCGGCAACGTCTGCATCAACTCCTGACGCAGCACGCCTGAAGCAGCGGTACACGCAGCACCCGGCCGGCCCCGGGGAGTGTCCACCACACTCCCCGGGGCCGGTCTTCTCGCATCGCCTCAGGAGGCGCCTCAGGCGGCGGGGGTCGTCACCCGCTCCTCTCCCGTACGAGGCCGGCCCACGGACCCGCCGACCGACGCGCCCCGCCCGGAGGCCCGCAGCCGCTGCCGTACCCCCTTCACCAGACGCCCCGCCGTGTAGTCCGCGCCGAACACGAAGCGCATCGACGGCCCGTACGACGGAGCCGTGAGCAGCCCGGCCAGGAACAGGCCCGGCCGCGAGGACTCGAACAGCGCCCGAACCTCCGGCGCCCCGCCCGGGCTCACCCGGCGCAGCCCGTCGCGGATTTCGGGCGCGAGCACGTCCGCCCGGTCCAGGCTCGGCACGAAACCGGTGGCCGCGACGACATGGTCGGTCTCAAGGACGTCCGGCATCCCGTCGGGCCCGGTCACGTCGAGCCGCAGCCGGTCGTCGGCGGTGACCGTCGCACACGCCACCTCGTGTCCCAGGCGTACGTCCTTCACCTCGGCGAACCGCTCGCGCAGCCACCAGGCGCCGGCCGGGCCGAGCGCGGACTCGAAGATCCGCTCACGGGTGACGGCGGGCAGCCGCCGGAAGAGTCCGGGGGTGTCCGCGTACAGCTTGTTCTGCCAGCCGCAGCCGAGCCCGGTGTGCGGGGAGCGCAGGGAGCGCCAGCTGCCGCGGTCGAGGGCCGGTGGCACGGTGTTCCAGTTCAGACGCTCGGAGCGGGCCAGGATCCGTACGACCGCGCCCTGTTCGGTGAGGATGGCCGCGGTCTCCAGGGCCGACTGCCCGGCGCCGATCACGGTGACGTCCTTGCCCGCGAAGCCGTCCAGCTCGCCGTGGTGGCTGGAGTGGGTGACGTGGCGGCGCGGCAGCCCGCGCAGCGGCCCGGGGATCTCCATGAAGGGCAGCACGCCCACGGCGAGCGCGACCGTGCGGGCGCGGACGGTCTCGCCGTCCTCCGTGGTGAGCGCGTAGCCGCCGCCGTCGGCGCCTCCGGCGTCGGCCGCCGGATCCGGCGCGACCGTGGTGATCAGCCGCTCGTCGAGCTCCGGCACCGCCTGGCGGGCGAACCAGTCGCCGTACGCCGCGAAGAAGCCGACCGGCAGCGGCACCCCGTGCTCGGCGCGCACGCCCTTGGCGGCGGCGTAGGCGTCGAGCCCGTACGCGCCCGCCGGGTCGGAGAGATGGGAGGCCCACGGCTCGGACTTGAGGTACATCGCCGAGGGCATGGCGTGCCAGGACGCCATGGGGCGGCCGAAGGCCCGCATGTTGAGCCCTTGGGCCGCCGCGTGGGCGGCCACGGAGAGCCCGTAGGGCCCCGCTCCCACAATCACCAGGTCGTACATCGCGCGTTCCGCCTTCGAAGTCATCGGTCTCATAGGTCTGATGGAGTGAGTCATCGCTGGGTCATCCGGTCCGTGGAGGTACGGGCCGAGGGCTGCGGCGGCACGGCGGCCGGGCGCCGCAGCCGGATGCGGGGGCCGCCGCGCAAAGGCCGGCGCAGCATCAGCAGGCCCTTGCGCAGGACGTGGGCGAGCCAGGCCCGGAGCATCGCGAGGGCCGGCCCGAGGTCGTCGGCGGCGAACCAGGCCGCCTCGGCACCGCCGCGGCGGCCTGGTTCGCCGAGACGGCGACCCGTCGGCTCGGGCGCGTACCGGCGGCGCGGCGAGATCACGTACGACAGGGCCGCGTAGTTCTCGACGACGAAGCGGCGCCCGTACGAGGGGAGGTGCGCGGGTACCTGGCGGCCGGTGAGGTCCAGATGCATGGCCCGCACCACGTCGAGCCCGTTCCGGTCGGCGAAGAGCCGGAACTGGGCGCCGGGCCGCGGGTTGAAGTCGAGCAGGTGGTACGCGCCGGTGTCGCGGTCGAGCCGGAAGTCGAGGTCGCACACGCCCCGGTAGTCGAGCGCGGCGAGCAGTTCCCGGGCCGCCGCGTCGACGGCCGGGTTCGCGGTCCACCGGCCGACCGCCGTGAGCCCGGCCCCGTCGGGCCAGGAGCGTTCCTTGCGGCCGGTGGCACCGGTCGAGCAGCCGCCCGCGGAGTCCACGTACCCGTGGAAGAACCAGTCGAGATCCCGCCCGGCGGGCAGCAGCTCCTGGAGCAGCAGCCGGCTGCCGGCCTGCGGGCCGCGCGCGTACAGCTCCCGCACCTCGGCGAGCGAGCCGAGGATCGCGGTGCTGCGCAGCCCGCCGCCGGCCGGCAGCAGCCATGGCCGGCTCCACTTGGCGACCACCGGCAGGCCGAGCGACCAGGCCATGGTGGCGGCCTCGTCGGCGCTGGTGGGGAGTTCGGTACGGGGATGGGGGAGGCCGAGGTCCCGGCAGGTCCCGGCGAGCTGGGCCTTGTCGGCGACCCGGGCGAGCTGCTCGGGGGACTGGTCGGGCAGCAGGAAGCGGCCGGCCAGCTCGGGCCGGCACTCGGCGAGGGCGAGCGCGGTGATGTCGTCGAGCGGCACGAGCAGCGCGGGAGGTGACGACCCGTCGGCCCCACCGGGCGCGTCGACCCCGCCGACCCCGCCGGCCCGGTCGGAGTCGTGGGGAAGCCCGTCCGCGATCCGGTGCAGGAGCCGGGTGAGGGCGGCGGGGGAGGGCTCGGCCGGGCGCTGGTGCACGCCGCGGAGATAGCGGGAGCGGACGACCGGACTGGCCGGCGATTCGACGACCGCGTGGACCGCGATGCCCGCCCGCCCCAGGGAGCGCACGGCGCCGAGCGTGCCGTGGTGAAAGGGGTTCGGGTCGAGCCGCACAAGGACCGCGGGGACGCGGGTGTCAAAACTCGGCACGGCATGTCCTTCGTCTCGGGTGCCCCAATTGGGCGATGAGGAATCCTCAAATGGACTATTGAGCGGAGAGGAGCGGAGTTCTCGGTCGGCGCATTAGGAATACTTTCGGAAGATCTGACTGACGGTCCATCATGCGGCGCGAGAGAGAAGGAGAAGCTGCCATGGGCAACCAAATCCGCAGAACTTCGAGGGTGTGGCTGGGGGTGTTCACCGCCGGTCTCCTTGCGTCAGGTTCTGTCGTGCTGTCGTCCCCCGCTCACGCTCACTCCGCCGCATCCGTAACGACCCGGGACCCCCAACCGACTCTCTCCAGCGCCATGGGGGCGTTCCTCGAATCCGGGCCCCTCGGGGTGGCCCGTATCGCCCAGCTCGAGCGCTGGCTCGGCGGACACGAACTCCGCGTCGGCCACACGTACCTCCCCGGCGACCGCTGGTCGAACATCGAGGGCCCGCCTGGCTTCCTCGACGCCTGGGCGGCCTGGCGCAAGGCACGGACCGACCGGATGTTCGTCCTCAACGTGCCGATGCTGGAACGGAACGAGGACGGCGTCTCCGACTACGAGGTCCGCCGCCAGCTCCAGCTCGGCGCCGCCGGCTACTACGACGAGCACTTCCGCACCCTCGCCCGCCGCCTGGTCGACCTCGACGCCACGGACACCGTGATCGTCCTCGGCTGGGAGATGAACGGCACGACGTACACCAGCCGGTGCGCGCCGGACCCGACGGCGTGGAAGCGCTACTGGAACCGGATCGTCGGCGCGATGCGCTCCGTGCCGGGCCAGAAGTTCCGCTTCGACTTCAACCCGAGCCGGGGCCACGACGCGATTCCGTGGACCGACTGCTACCCGGGTGACGACGTCGTCGACATCATCGGCATGGATTCCTACGACCAGCCGAGGGGCGCCGATTTCGATCAGCACGTCAGCGAACCGTACGGGCTCCAGGCGCAGGTGGATTTCGCGGCGGCGCACGGGAAGCGGACCTCCTATCCGGAATGGGGTCTGTTCCGGAACGGAGACAACCCCGAATACATGCGGCGCATGCTGGAATGGATGAAGCTGCACCCGCCGCTGTACCACACGATCACCGACTACTGTCCGCACGGCGTCTGGCAGTGCGAGGACAACCCGCGGTCCTCGCTGGTGTTCCGGCAGATGCTGTACGGGGTGGAGCCGGAGGTCCCGACGACGCCGACGGACCCGACGGACCCGACGGACCCGGTGGAGCCGACGGAGCCCACGGACCCGGTGGAGCCCACGGACCCGGTCGACCCGACGGACCCGGTGGACCCGGTCGACCCGACGGATCCGGTGGACCCGACGGTGCCGGTGCCGAAGCCGGAACCGAAGCCCGAGCCGAAGCCTGAGCCCAAGCCGGAACCGAAGCCCGAGCCGAAGCCTGAGCCCAAGCCGGAACCGAAGCCCGAGCCCAAGCCTGAGCCCAAGCCGGAACCGAAGCCCGAGCCCAAGCCTGAGCCCAAGCCGGAACCGAAGCCCGAGCCCAAGCCCGAGCCCAAGCCGGAACCCAAGCCCGAGCCCAAGCCCGAGCCGAAGCCGGAACCCAAGCCCGAGCCGAAGCCGGAACCCAAGCCCGAACCCCAGCCTCTGCCCGAGCCCACCAAGCCCGACTGCTGGCAGCTGAACCTCGGTTCGTGGGTCGAGAGCTGGATCGGCGGTCCGATCTGTGTCCCGAAGAGCAACTCCTGGAAGGACGCCCTGAAGGAGCCCGCCATGCCCGCGGTGCCGGCGCGGCCCGAGATTCCGGCCATCCCGGCCATCCCGGCCATCCCGGCCATGCCCAGCATCCCCGCCCAGCCGCCCAAGGCGCCCAAGCCCGCCAAGCCCGCCAAGCCGGCCGTCGGCTGGCAGGACGGGCTGAAGATCGACTGGAAGGGGGCCCTGAACGGGGTCTGGCCCTTCTGACGCCCGTCCGGTGACGGCCCGCCGCGGCGGCGGAGGAACTCATCCTCCGCCGCCGTTCGGCGTTTCCGTCCCCGGCTGTCGGCGGCCCGGCAGCCGTTCGGCCACCCGGCCCACCCACTCCCGCTCCCGCGCCTGACGGGCCGCCCAGCGCCGCCCGTTCGCCGCGCCCGCGCGCAGCCAGAGGAGCGGGGCGGAGCCGGGACCAGCGAGCAGCAGGCGCTGGTTCGGGACGGTCTCGGGCCGCCAGTGGTGCTTGTACGGCTCGGTGCCGCGCAGCATGCTCAGCGTGGCCCGGCCGCTCGCGCTGGTCTCGCGGGCGCCGTGGCGCAGCAGCATCGCGGCCACGTCGACCTTGCGGGCGCGCAGCTCGGGGTCCGCCCCGTACAGGTAACCGCCCGCGAGCCGCGGCGACATCAGGGTGAGGTCGGCGCACACCACGGCGTCGCCGAGCCGGAACTCGGTGACCATCGCGTCGCCGCGCTCGACCATCGGGCGCACCGCGCGGGTGAGGTGCTGCGCGAAGCGCTCGCTGGTGTGTTCGGCGGTCACGCCCCGGCCCCGCCACTGGAGCTGGTGCAGCCGGAGCAGCCGCTCCAGGGCGACCGGCACCTCCGCGGCGGGCACGATCCGCTCGTCGATGCCGAGCGCGTCCATCTTCCGCAGCTTGGCCCGTACCCGCTGGGCCTTCCCGGAGGGGATGCGTGCGAGCAGGGACTCCATGGGGACGGCGGGCAGTTCCAGGCACAGGGAGTCGGCGAGCCGCCGCCGGGGGCCGCACCAGGCCCCGTAGACGCGCTCGGCCGCGGCCCCGGGCCGTACCTCGCGCAGATCGATCACCGCGCCGCGCGCCGCCCGGGCGAGCGCGGCCGCGAGGGCGGGTGCGGCCTCGGGGCACGCGTCGTCGAGGAGGACGTCGGTGAAGTCGGTGATGGCGCCGCCGAGCGGGGTGAGCACGGGCAGCGGCCCGGGCGCCCGCATCAGCGCCGCGGCCGCCACCGGGGTGTCGTCGGCGCGCCGCACCAGGACGACGCGCAGGGCGCCGGGGCGCCCGTACGACAGCCACCAGGAGTGCAGCCAGGCGTGCGACTGGAACGGGGTGGCCGTGGCGCACCGCCCGTACAGCGCCGTCCACTCCGGGCCGAGCCGCCCGAACTCGGCGGCGTCCCGGACGATCTCGGTCAGCAGCGTTCCGCCCTTCACACCGCCTCCGGCTGCTGTGCGGCGGCGCCCGCCGGGCCCGGGACCTGGGCCGCGCCCGCGCCCGTGGCCGCGGGCTGCCGCGAGTGGCGGGCCTCGGTCCGCGAGGCCGCGCGCTTCGGCCGTACGAGCAGCACCAGGCCGCCGAGCAGCCCGCCCGCGCAGCCGCCGACGAGCGCCGACAGCGGCGCGGACGGCGACACCGGCTGCTGCGGCTTGGTCGCCCGGGAGAACTGGACGACCTGCACGCCGGTGTTGGCGGCCACGTGCGTGCTGTTGGTGACGAGGGCGCGGGCCACGCCGTCGGCCATGGACACGGCCGTGGCGGGCTTCGCCGACCGGGCGGTGATCGAGATCATCGGCGCGTCGGGGGAGGTCGACGCCTGGACGTTCTGCCGCAGCGTGTCCGCGGACACGCCCGCCCACACCTGGGCGTCGCCGGTCACCGCGATGTCCGTGGCGACGCGCCCGTACGCCTGGGCGAAGCCGAGCGCGGCCGACGGGTCGGACTTCTCGCCCGGTACGACGATGACGTAGCTGGTCGCCGCGTACTGGGGGGTCTTCAGGGCGCCGTAGCCGCCGCCGAGGACCGCACCGGCGAGCACGGCGGCCGGCAGCACCATCCAGCGGGCGGGGGTGAGCAGGGAGGATCGTGGCGGGGTGGTGGTCATGACGCAGCTCTCACTTCACGGGGTGGAGGCCGTTGACGGCCTGGTGGTAGAGGGACAGCAACTGCCGGGCGCTGTGCGCGATGTCGTAACGGTGGACCGCCTCCGGCGCCGCCAGCCGGCCGCCTCGCCCGGCCCGCGCCCCGAACTCCTCCCACAACGCCCCGACCAGCTCGGGCACCCCCCCGCCGACCCGCCGCGCCCCGGGCGCGGCCTCCGGCGGCAGATCGTCGAGCGCCGGACACGCCACGTACAACGCGGGCAGCCCGGCGGCGAGGGCCTCGACGACGGCGAGCCCGAAGGTCTCGTCGGGGGAGGTGGAGACGAAGACGTCCATGGCGGAGAGAAGAGCGGGGAGCCCGGGCCGCCCGGCGGATCCGGCGGCCGGGCGGCCGGCCGGGCTCGTGGCCGGACCGTCCGCCGGCCCGAGGCCGGGGTCTCCGGCGGGACCACCCGCCGCGCCGGGCGCCGGGCCCGTGGCCGGACCGACGCCGGTGCCCGCGGCGGGACTTGCGGCCGGTGCCATGGCAGGGGCCGGGTTCGTGGGCGAACCCGTGACGGGACCCGCGGTCGGGTCTGCGGCCAGGCTCATGGCTGGACCCGAGGCCGAGCCTTCGGCCGGGCTCGTGGCCGGACCGTCCGCCGGCCCGAGGCTGGACCCAGCGGCCTGCGCCGCGGCCGCTCCCGCCGCCAGGCTCACCACCGGGCCCGCGGCCGGGCTGGCGGCCGAGTCTCCGGCCGGGCGTGTGGCTGGTCCTGTGGCCGGACCGACACCGGGGCCCTCAGCCCGGCCTTCGGCCTGTGCCGCGGCGGCTCCCGCCGCCAGGCTCATCACCGGGCCCGTGGCCAGAACCCCGGCCGGGCTTGTGCCCCGACCGCCTGTCGGGCATGCGCCCGGACTGACACCGGGCCCTGCGGCCGGACCAGCAGCAGGGGCCACGGTCGGGCCTGCGGCCGAGTCTCCGGCCGGGCCTGAGCCCGGACCGGTGCCGGGGCCTGCGGCCTGCGCCGCGCCCACGCCGGGGCTTTCGGCCCAGCCCGTGGCCGTTCCCGCTGTCAGGCGTGCCCCCGAGCCCGCGGTCGGGCCCGCCGCCGGGCGGACCACTGGGACCGCGCCCAGACTCCGCCCCGACGGTGGGTCCTCCACCGCGCCCACCAGCAGGACCCGGTCCGCCGCCCCGCACTCCGCGGCGAGGCGGAGCAGGTCCGTGCGGCGGTCGCCGTCGCCGACCAGGAGCAGGTGGGCGTCCGGGACGGCGGCCACCGCGCGGATGAGGCGGTCGAAGTGCTTGCCGGGGGTGAGGCGGCCGACGCCGCCGACCACGAAGGCGTCGGCGGGGAGCCCGAGGGCCGCGCGGGCCGCCTCGCGTGCGTGGGGGTCGTAGGCGAAGCGGGCGGGTTCGATGCCGTTCGGGACGACCTGGATGCGGGAGGGGGCGACGCCCCAGGCGGTGAGGCGGCGGGCGACGCTCGGGGAGACGGCGACCGTCGAGGTGCCGAGGCGCTCGGTCGCGAGATAGAGGGCGCGGGTTCCGGCGGTCAGGGGGCGGCCCTCGATCTGGTGGGCGCCGAGGGAGTGCTCGGTGGCGATCACCGGCCGCACCCCGGCGAGCCGCGCCGCCATCCGCCCGTACACGCAGGCCCGGTAGAGATGCGTGTGCACGAGGTCGTAACCGCCCTGCCGGACCAGGCGCGTGAGCCGGGGCAGCGCGCCGACGTCCCGGTTGCCGGTCATGCCGAGGTGGGTCACCGGGGTGCCGTCCGCCTCGATGCCGTCGGCGACCGCGCCGGGGTTGGTCAGGGTCACCACCCGGCTCTGCACCGGCAGATGGCGGAGCAGCAGCCGCAACTGCTGCTCGGCACCCCCGATCCCGAGCCCGGTGATGATGTGCAGCACCTTCAGGTCCGGGCTCACGACAGCACCGCCCGGTCCGCCGGCCCGCCCTGCGCGGGGAGCAGGTCGGCAGGGCGGCGCCGCCGCAGGGGGTGGAGGACGCGCTTCGCGGTGAGCCGCCAGGAGGTGTCCTCCTCGCCGACGTGGACGCGCGGCAGCGCGTACGTGCCGGACAGCGGGCCCGGGTCGATCGCGCACGCGTACGCGTAACCGGCCTTGCGGACGGCCCGTACCGCCCGCGTGTCGACCGCCCCGTACGGGTAGCAGAAGCCGTCCACCGGGCCGCCGGTGATGTCCTCGATCAGCTCCCGGCTGTGCCGGGTCTCGGCGGCGAGCGTCGCGTCGTCCGCCTCCGTCAGCGACACGTGGTGCAGTCCGTGCGAGCCGATCTCCATGCCCGCGGCGGCCGCCCGGCGGATGCCGTCCTCGTCGAGGAGCGGCTTGCGCGGACCCTCCGCGTCCCACGCGTTGTCGCCGCCGAGCCGCCCCGGCAGCACGTACACCGTCGCCGTGAAGCCGTGCCGCCGGAGCAGCGGCACCGCCGACTCCACGAAGTCCGCGTAGCCGTCGTCGAAGGTCAGCCCGACGAGCCCGCGCTCCCGGCCCTTCGCGGCCGCCGCGAGCAGTTCCCGTACGGACACCCCGCGCAGCCCCCGGTCGCCGAGCCAGTGCAGCTGGCGGGCGAAGCGTACGGGGGAGACGGTCACCCGGTACGGATCATCGGGTGCGACCGCGATCGAGTGGTACATCGCGACCCACAGGGGAGGTTTCGGCAGCAGACGACGCAGCACGGCGGGGGCGGGCATGGGGGGTCCTTCGGAGGGGTCGGGGCAGCGGTCGGAGCAGCGGTCGACAGGGAGTGCGGGGCAGGGGCGGGATCTCGGGCGCCTTGGCGGCGCACGCGACGAAGAGCAGGAAGACGCCGATGACGACCAGCGCGGCGACGGTCAGCGAGAGCAGCGGCGAGTCGATCGCCACCGAGCACAGCCAGCCCGCGCCGGTCGCCCACGCGCCGGCAGTGGCGAGCCGCAGCAGGCCCTCGCCGAGCCGGCGCACGTCGACCGGCACGGACTGCCGGTGCGCGCCGAGCAGCAGCATCACGGCGGTCAGCGTGATGCCGAACGCGTTGGCCCCCGCGATGCCGGCGGCGCCCCACAGCGGGGCGACGGCCGCCCCGGTCACGGCGGTCGCGGCGAGCCCGGCGCCCATCGCGGCGGCCGGGTACCAGAGCGGGCGGACGGCGGAGAAGTAGCAGCGGACCAAGGCGCCCACCATCGTCTGGCCGAGCAGACCGAGCGCGTACACCCGCATCACGGTGGCGGTCGCGGCGGTGTCGCCGGCGTCGAACGCGCCGCGCTGGAAGAGGAGTCCGACGATCTGCGGCGCGGCGGCGATCACCGTCGACGCGCCGACGAGGACGACGACGGCGGCGAGCAGCAGGTCCCGCTCGACCCGGCGGCGGGCGCCCTCCGCGTCGCCGGAGGCGAGGGCCCGGGCGACCACGGGGAAGCTGACCGTGCACAGCATCAGGGAGAGGATCATCGGCATCTGCGCGACCTTCTGCGCGTAGTTCAGATGCGAGATGGCGCCGGGCGGGAGCGGGGAGGCGAGGAAGCGCTCGACGAGGATCTGGGACTGGCGGGTCAGCGCGAAGACGACGACCGGCGCGATCATCCCGAGGACCAGGAGACGGTTGTCGCCGTTCGCCGGTACGGGCTTCGGCTCGGCCTTCGGGACCGGCCGGGAGCGCAGCTCGCGCAGCAGCGACGGCGCCTGGACCAGGACCATCAGGACACCCCCGACCGCGACGCCGGCCGCGGCGGAGCGCACGCCGAGCGGTTCGCGCAGGACGAGCGTGGTGCCGATGATGCCGACGTTGTACGCGACGTAGATCGCCGCCGGCGGAAGGAACGAGCCGTGGGCGCGCAGCGCCGCCGAGCAGTAACCGGCGAGCGCGAACGAGAGCACGCAGGTCGCGGTGAGCCGCGTGCAGTCCACGGCGAGCCGGGGGTCCGGCAGGCCGGGCGCGAGCGTCGAGACGAGCAGCGGGGCGAAGAGGACGAGGAGCGCGGCGACCGCGGCGACGGCGAGGACCAGGCGGGGGAGTGTGGCGCGTACGAGGGTACGGACGGGGTCGCCGAAGAGCGTGCCGGCGCGGCGGGCGAGGGCCCGCGAGAACGCCGGCACGAGGATCAGCGCCATCGCGTCCTCGATGAGCAGCGTCGACGCGAACTCCGGCACCGTCCACGCCACCAGGAACGCGTCGGTCTCGGCGCCCGCGCCGAAGTACCCGGCCAGGATCTGG
This sequence comes from Streptomyces sp. NPDC048623, assembly GCF_040650755.1. Lineage (NCBI taxonomy): Bacteria > Bacillati > Actinomycetota > Actinomycetes > Kitasatosporales > Streptomycetaceae > Streptomyces > Streptomyces sp. NPDC048623. Next base: position 7,372 of record NZ_JBEZHV010000021.1, on the reverse strand, counting down.
TCCCGGACCAGGCCGAGGACCGCGCCGACGGCGGTCAGCGCGGCCGTCACGGCCGCGGCCCGCAGCAGGAACCGGCCCGACGGCGACCACTTCGTCCGCCGCCGCGCGTGCCGGGCCCGCGTCTCCGGCTGCGCGACCGGCTGCGTGGCCGTCTGGGCGACGGGCCGCGCGCCGTGGCCGAGCGGCCGGCCCCCGAGCAGCGGCGGCCGGGCCGCCACGTCCGGTACGGACCTGCTGGTGATGGGCGCCGGCCCGCGCCGTACCACCCGCCCCCCGCCGGCCCAGGTCCGCCCGTCGGTCGCCCCCGCGACGCCCCACGGATCGCGCACGCCCGGCCGCGGGTCCCCCGGCATCGGCATCGGCGTCTCGGCGGCGACCGGCCGCCGCGGCTCCGTCCCGCACAGCAGATCGGCCCCGCTCCCAGCCGCCCACGGATCCGCCGGCCCCCCGTCCCCGCCGCCCCCGCGCTCCCCGCCCCCACCCGGCAGCCCCACCGGCAGATCGCACAGCGGATCGACGGGCGCGAGCAGCGACCAGGGATCGCCGGACCCGACGGGGGGAGTCCGGTCGGCGAGGGAGTAGGGGAGTCGCAGCTGGAGGGTGGCGTCCGACGCAGGGCCCCACGGCCCGTCGCCGACGGCCCCGCAGCCCCCCAGGCCACCGGTCGCCTCGCCGCCGGAGGCGCGAGCGCCACCCACCCGGCCGCCGGGCGCCCCCGGATCCCTCGGCGCGTGGCCGCCGGCGGTCCAGCCGTCGGGTGTCACCGAGACGCCGCTCCCCGGCGCGGGCGTTCCGCCGCGGGGTGCCCCGGCATGGCCGGGGGCACCAGCGCCGGAGGTGTGGGCGCCGGCAGTCACCGTGCCGCTCGCCTCAACCCCTGGCGCGCCACCACCCGTTGCCCGGCCGCCCCGCGTGCCGGGCTCGACGGGCGGCGGCGCCGCCCGCGTCGGGCCCAGGTCCAGGCCGGCCGGCGGGGTGTCCGTCGGGTGGCGGGAGGCGGGCCAGGAGTCAGGCATCGCGTACCTCCGACAGGGACCACCAGGCCGCGAGGCCGAGGACGACGGACATCAGGACGGTCGAAGGGCCGCCGATGTCCGCGTAGAAGAAGTCGATGAGCTGCCAGGCCAGCAGGCCGAACGCGACCAGGGCGCAGTCCGCGTTCAGGTCCTGCCTGGAGTTCCCCCGCGGCGTCGCGCCGGAACTCCGGACAGGACCTGGCCTGCGCCGGCACAGGGCCGCGACCAGCAGCGCCACCCAGCTGCCCGCGAGGGTCAGCAGGCCGATCAGGCCCTGCTCGCTGAGGACCAGGAGGTACATGTTGTGCGGGGAGAGCAGCGGCTGGCGGGCGAAGGCGGCGCCCGCGCCTGCCGTGTCGCTGCCCGAGGAGAGCGCGAGGGAGGCGTTGGAGTCGCGGTACGCGGGGAAGCCCTTGAGGCCCACGCCGGTCAGCGGCTCGGAGCGCCACATCCGGCCGGCCGCCGCCCACATCGTGTACCGGTCGGTCACCGACTGGTCGGGCGCGGCCGTCACCTGGGTGATGCTCGTGAGGCGCTCCTTCACCATGTCGGAGCCGATGCCGAAGCCGCCGACCAGGACCACCCCGAGCGCGGCGCCCGCGACGGCCACCCGCGCGGCCCGGCGCACGCCGGAGCGGAGCAGCTGGAGCCCGAGCGCGAGCACGGTCGCGATCCACGCGCCCCGGCTGAAGGACAGCACCAGGGGGACGAAGAGCACGGCCACGCACAGCAGCGCCGCCGTCCGGTTGCGGCTGCCCGCCCGGCCCCCCAGCGCCAGACCCGCCGCGATGACGAGCCCGTACGCCACGACCGTGGCCATGCCCATGACGTCCGTGGCGCCGAAGGTGCCCACCGCCCGGATGTCCGCGCCCTGGTACGACGCGCCGGTGCCGGTCAGGTACTGCAGCACGCCCACCCCGCCCTCGACGAGCGCGAGCCCGACGAGCGCCCACGCCACCACGGCGAAGTCCCGCCGGTCGCGGATCATCACGAGCACGGCGGCGGGGACGAGCACGAAGATCTGGAGGTAGCGGGCGACGCCCGGCAGGCTCGCGCCCGGGTCGTTCGAGGTGATCGCGGCCAGACAGACGCCGAGCACCGGCAGGCCGAGCACCACCGCCGCCGACCGGGTCAGCGGCCGGGCCCCGCCGCGCAGCACCCGGACCAGACAGATCAGTACGAGCAGACCCGACGCCGCGTCGGCGACCGTGCCCGAGCCGCCCGTCCCGCCCTGCGCGCCGCCGCCACCCGGCACGAGCAGCAGGGCGATCACCGCGAGCACCGGCGACAGCGCCCCGGCGCGCCGCGCCCACTCCCGTACACCTGTATCCGCGTCCGAGCCCGCGTCCGCGTCAGAGCCCGGCACGGCGACCGCCACTGTCGTCATCGTCAGCTTCCCGTCGGTCGCACGAGCCCGGCCGCCGTGCGCAGCAGGATGCAGACGTCCTGCCAGAGCGACCAGTGGTCGATGTAGTGGTTGTCGAAGCGGCAGCGGTCCTCGATCGAGGTGTCGCCGCGCAGGCCGTGCACCTGGGCGAGCCCGGTCAGCCCCACGGGCATCCGGTGGCGGGCCGCGTAGCCCACGTGGATCCGACTGAACTGGGCGACGAAGTACGGGCGTTCGGGCCGCGGCCCGACCAGGCTCATGTCACCGCGCAGCACGTTCCACAGCTGCGGCAGCTCGTCGAGCGAGGTCTTGCGCAGGAAGTGCCCGGCCGCGCTCATCCGGCGGTCGTTCGCGATGCTCCACTGGGTCGCCGACTCCGTCTCGTCGGCCGGCTTGAGCGTACGGAACTTCAGCAGCGTGAACAGGCGCCCGTTCTGGCCCACCCGCTCCTGCCGGAACAGCACCCCGGGCCCGTCCGCGACCCGCACCGCGAGCGCGCACACCGCGAGCACCGGCAGCGCGAGCGCGAGCGCGGGCCCGGCGAGCGCCACGTCCAGGGCGCGCTTCGCGGTCAGCCCGCGCCGCTCGCCGAGCGGGATGAGGAGCCGGCAGCCGTGGCCCCACAGGTGGTCGCCCATCGGCCGCCCGGCCGGGTCCCCGCCGAGCCGCCAGGTGGCGCAGCCGTACTGCTGGAACAGAGTCACCAGACCCTCGTCCGTCGTGTCCTCCGCGTCGTCCGCGAGCAGCACCGCGTCGCGCACCGTGTTCTGGATGACCGCCCGGTGGACGTCCTCGGGGCTGGTCAGGACCGGCAGGCCGCCCTGCTCGCCGTCCGCGTGCGGCGCGACGACGCCGACCGGCCGGATGCCGTACTCCGGGTGCTGGGCGAGCGCGGCGGCGAACCGCCGGGCCGGGCCCGCCGCGCCGACCACGAGCGCCGAGCGCGGATGCGCCCGGGCCACCCGGCGGCGCCGGGCGAGCCACAGGCCGCGCAGCACGCCCACCGTCACCACCTGGGTGGCGTACGCGGCGCACAGCCGCAGCGGTCCGATCGAGAGCGCCGGGGCGTACGCGGCGACGGCGGCGGCCGTCAGGCACCACGCGAACCCGGCGCGGGCGGCGAGCGCCGGCACCTCGTCCAGGACCCCGGCCGGCAGCGCGGCGGGACGGTGCAGACCGGCCCGCCCGTCGAGCACGACGACCAGGACCGCGACCGGCAGCGCCAGTTCCCAGCGCCGGTGCGCCGCGGAGAGGACGGCGACCGCGGCCAGTACGGCCAGCGCGTCGGCGGCGACCAGCGGTACGGCCGCGTAGCGGGCCCGTACCGGCCGGGGGAGTGGCAGCGCGAGCCGGCCGGACACGGCGCGCGGCGCCGTCAGGGAGGCCAGGCGGCCCTGCCGGGAGTTCCCCCGCGGCGTCGCGACTCCCCCGGAGCCGCGCCTGCGTGGGGCTCCCCCCGGCGAAGCCAGGGGGCGTGCCCCCAGCACCGCCGCCTCCGGCGTCGTCGTCAGCCGGCGACTCCCCCGTAGCCCTTCGGGCACGGGAGGCGCCCCCTCCGCGCCGCCTCTCCCCCTCGGCCTGTCGGCCTGGGCGGTACCCCCATCCTCCGCCTTGGATTCGACGGCGCTGGGGGCACCGCCCAGGCGCAGCTCCGGGGGAGCCGCTCCTTCTCCCGCGCCGGAACTCCGGACAGGACCTCGACCGGGGAAGTGGCCCGCCGCGGGCCACGGGCCCGGCGAGGAGGGAACGCTGGTGCTTTCGGTTGTCACTGGGCGATCGGCTCTCTGTGCTCCGTGCACCGCACTCCGGCCACTTCGCGGTAGAGCTCCGCGACGGCCGCGCCGGTGCGCCGCACATCGAATCTGCTGAGTACGTGCTCGCGGGCCGTCCGGCCCAGCGAGTGCCGCAGCCCGGCACGGCCCAGAAGCCGGCCGAGCGCGGTGGCGAGCGCGACGGGGTCCTCGGACGGGACCAGGCAGTGCTCGGCGTGGCCGGGCGGCAGGCTCTCCCGCGCGCCGTCCACGTCGCCGACCACGACGGGCCGGCCGCTCGCCATGGCCTCCAGCGGGGCGAGCGCCATGCCCTCCCAGCGGGACGGCAGGACGACCAGGTCGGCGGCCCGGTACCAGGGCGCGGGGTCGGCCACCGCGCCGGTGAGGTGCACCGAGGGGTACGGGGCCGCGGCGGCCCGCAGCGCCGCCGCGTCCGGGCCGTCGCCGACCAGGACGAGGCGGGCGTCCGGTACGGCGGCGAGCACCGCCGGCCAGGCGGCGAGCAGGACGTCCTGCCCCTTCTGCCGGCACAGCCGCCCCACGCACACCACCAGGGGCCCGGCGCCCGGGAGTTCGCGCTCCGGGCCCGGGGCTTCCGCGCTCGTGGGCGGGGCGAAGCGGGCGGCGTCCACCCCGTTGTGGATCACCGACCAGGCGGCGCGCACGCCCGCGTCCTCGCCGGTACGGCGCTCCGCCTCGCTGACGCACACGATCCGCGCGGTCCAGCGGGCGGCCGCGCGCTCCCAGCCGCGGGCGAGCGCCGCGGTCGTCCCTCCGACGGCCTCGAAGGACCAGGCGTGCGGCTGGTACACCGTCGGCACCCGGCCGCGCAGCGCGAGCCGGGCGCACAGGCCGGCCTTGGCGCTGTGCGCGTGTACGAGCGCGGGCCGCACGGCCCGCAGCAGCCGGCCGAGCTCGCGGGTCTCCCGGAGCAGCGCGGGGCCGGGCTCGCGGCCCGCCCGCCAGTCGTACGCGACGGCGCCCTCCGCCCGTACCGCGGCGGCGAGTTCGGTGCCGGGCGGACAGGCCACGGCGACCCGGAGCCCGGCGGCGAGCTGCCCGCGGACCAGATCGGTGACGACCCGGGCGACCCCGCCGTCACCGGGCTGGACGGCGTGCAGCACGTCCGGCCGGGGGCCGGGCCGAGAGTCAGGCCGGCGGTCGCGGGGGTCGGGCCGGGGGTCAGTCCCGGTCGGCCTCCGCCTCCAGGACGGGCGCGACGAGGAGCGGGCGTCCTGGGCCGGCCTGTCCGAGGACGGGCTGCCCGAGGCTCGGCTGTTCGAGTCCCGGCTCTCCGAGGACCGTCCGTCCGGGGACCGGCCGTCCGGGGCTCGGCCGTCCTCGGCCCGGCCGCTGTTCGAGGTCGGCCTGGAGGAAGAGCACGCCGAGCCAGACGGCGTCCTTCCGGCTCCCGAGGCGGATGTGGAAACGATCGGCCCCATGGCGCAGCGCCCCCCGCAGATCGAAGACGTCCGAGTCGTACCCCAGGGTGTTCTGATGAGCGGGCAGTCGTTCCATCCGACTTGTTCCCGGTTCCGTGATGCTGGAGTTCATCACGTCGTCCGCGGAATTCGCGGAATCGGAGAGCACGGTGCGCGTGACGCCCTTCGCGCTCTTCGCCACGCCGGTCTCGACCGCCAGGTAATCCCCGGAAGTCCCCCGGTCGCCGTCGTAGCCGACGAATCCGAGCCTGCCGTCCGCACCCTGGGGAATGCGGTGCGCGCCGAGCGCGAGCGGCACGCCGAGCTCCTGGTTCTTCGGGCCGAGGGCCTCGAACCCGTCCCATACGGCCAGTCGGCGCAGCGGCTCGTCGGCCTTCTCGTACGCGGCGACCAGCGTCCAGCCGCCCCAGCCGCCCACGGCGGAGCGGCCCATGGCGACATTCACCTGGGCGACCGTCCACAGGCCCGGACGGGACGAGCGGACCAGCTCGGTGACATCGGCGGAGGCCTGGAAGGCGTCGGCGCCGTCGGCGGTGCGGTGGCCGATCGTGGTGTCGGCGAGCAGCGCCCTGTACTGGCCGCCCGGCTCGGCGATCAGCACCCGCCCGTTGTCCTTGGGCGGCTTCTGCTCGCCCGCCCGCAGGTTCCCGCCCCAGTACAGACGGGCCCAGCTGACCCGGGCCCCGGCGGGAACGCGCAGTTCGGCGCGGCTGGAGTTGTAGGTGTTGGGGTCGGTGTCGACGTCGACGTACGCGAGGGCGGCGCCGTCGTTGACGGACCCGGCGCCGGCGGCACCGGTGGCCGAGGTGTTGGCGGCGCGCACGACCCCACCGTGCTGCACCGCCTCGAACCTCGGGGCGAACGGGAGTCGGGCGGCCTCCTTGGGCTGCGCCGCGACCGGGGGCGCGACGGCCGAGGCGACCGGGAGCGCGGCGGAGAGGGCCGCGCACGAGAAGGCACACACCAGACCCCGACGAACGGCATGAACCGCTGAATTCCGCATACAGGTTCTCCGCTTTGATGAGAGAGAGAAGGGAAGACCCGTGGTGACCGGGGGAGGGGAGAGAGATGTCGGCCGCGCGAAATGGATGAACGCGCGACGGGACCGGAAGCAACGTCCGGAAACGTTATAACGCCCGCGACGGGCGATAGTAAGCATCAGCTGCTCACCAACGCTAACTTCCGTATCCGGTGGGCACGTTCCTCGTTGAGCGTGTTGCGCCTTTCTGGGCCCGGTCACTCGAATGACCCTCCTATGGCCCAAAGATCGGTTGAACGTCACCCGTTCGGGAGAGCAACCGATGAAATCCAGCGGCGTTGTTGATGCAGCCGGGCAATACCGTCCGCGCCGTCCGAGTTGAAAATCGATCGAGGAGACGTTCTCCATGTCCCGTATCGCGAAGGCTGTTGCTCTGTCCGTCGGCGCCGCCGCCACCGTCGCCGGTGCCGCGGGTGTCGCCGCCGCCGACGCCGGTGCCGAGGCCGCCGCCGTGCACTCCCCGGGCGTGCTGTCCGGCAACGTCGTGCAGGTCCCGGTCCACGTCCCGATCAACCTCTGCGGCAACACCGTGAGCATCATCGGCGCGCTGAACCCGGCCTTCGGCAACACCTGCGTCAACGCCTGATCCCGTACGCCGGATCGTGGTCCTTCCGAGGCCGGCGCTCCCGCCCGAGGAAGCCGCGCGGGGTACGGGGCAGCAGATCGGGCGCGGGCCAGGCGGCGGGCGCGGCCCCCGGCCCGGCCCCCGGCCCGGC